>NZ_JBISHA010000012.1:0-3656 GCF_045064135.1 Pseudoalteromonas sp. Ld19
GTTTGGTAATGACATAAACCTTACCCAACAATTTGATGTATTTAACCGCTTAACACAGCAGCAGTTAACCCACCCTGCGCAGGCACTATTTGATACCTGTACGTACAATTACGACAGCATCAACCAGCTGATTGCCCGTAAAAACGAAGGCGTAAGCAGCCAAAACATCAATTTTGAATACAACAGCTTAGGGCAGTTAATACAACAAACACTGGCAACTTCAAGTACTGATACAACCACGCAATACCAGTGGGATAGCTTTGGTAACCCACAAAGCCAAACAGTGCAATCAAGCACAAGTGATGCAGACAGTAGTGAGCAAAATACTACAAATACTGATGCCAGCTCTTCTATTGATTTAACACGCGCCACCCATAGCGAATACAAAGAGTTAGCGCCAAATAGTAATGAAAATAGCAGTAACGCTGACTCAGTAGTAAACAATGAAGACACTAACAACACCACAATAAACAGTGCCACCGACGCAGACCGCCTAACTCACTTTGGCGACAGCGACTTTTACTACGACGAGTTTGGTAATCAAATACGCGAAACTGGCAAAGGCATTAAAACCCGCCGTGAATATAACGCGTTTAACCAATTAAGCTGCTTTAATAATAACGGCACGCTTACTCAATACGACTACGACCCACTCGGGCGTCGTATTGCCAAGCACACCGAACACGGTAAAATTGACTACATTTGGGATAACGATCAGTTAATCGGCGAATACCAACACGGTGAATATACCTGGTATATCAACCTACCAAATCAATTTCACCCAGTGGCATTGGTTAAAAAAGGCGAGGTGTACTACTACCACCTAGACCAACTGAATACTCCACGCTTTGTTACCAATAACAAAGCAGAAGTGGTATGGGAAAACCAAGCTGATGTGTATGGTTACGAAGAGAATGAAGCCGAGTCTGATTTTAATACAGAAAGCAGCTTCACTCAGCCAATCCGCTTTCAGGGGCAGTATTTAGATGAAGAGAGCGGCCTGCATTACAACCGTTATCGCTACTACAGCCCCAAACAACAGCGCTTTATAAACCAAGACCCAATTGGCTTGGTCGGTGGTATAAACCATTACCAATATGCGCCGAACCCGGTAAATTGGGTGGACCCGTTTGGGTTGAGTTGTAAGGAAGGGACTCCTAAAAGGGTTGTTTTTGCTGGCCATGGGATTATAGATGAGACTAAATCTGCAATAGTCCCTGTGGGCTGACGAATCCCCAAAACGTGACAGGCACAGCAATTTATGATCTTATGTAAATCACCACAACCCACATAAGTCACAACTGCTATGCCTGACACATCAGTTTGCCATAAGTACTTTAAACATGCAGCAGTGACTAATCATTTAGAGCGACCACATTAAGAAAAAACTAAACTTTATTTTGATTTATTAATACAGGTGAAAATAATTATATATCTATCAAACTACATGCAGCTTCAAAAAAGACTTAGTAACTTTTTTTCAATTTTATCCGAGCACTGTCTAAACAAAAACAGCCCCATCAAAGATGCAGCTGTTTTGGTATTTTTTAATCGGTTACTTGGTTTATGTAACCTATCGTTAAACTATTAACGAAGCAATGAACCAATCATTTGTGTTGTGCTGTTTGCTGTACTAAGTACAGAAATACCTGAGTTCATTAGCAATTGCTGTTTTGTCATATTAGACGTTTCAGCCGCAAAATCAGCATCCATTAGCGTAGACGCTGCTGCTTGGGTATTTTCTTTCATATTTGTTACGTTATTCATTGTATGGTCAAGACGATTCATTGACGCACCTAGTGCTGAACGGGCCGTACCGATATTTTTAATAAAAGTATCAACTGTGGTGATTGCACCTGATGATGCTGTTGCAGCAGCAGCAGGTGTTGCACCAGTTAATGTTCCAATTGTACCCGGAGTAGCTAATGTAGTATTTATTCCTCCAACTGCAGTAGATACATCTACCTTAAGCGTTTCTGCTGTAGATGAGCCTACTTGGAAAGTAACACCTGTCGCAGCACCAAATTTACCTGTAGCCGTTAGAAGAGAAGTTCCGCCAAAACTGGTATTATCCATGATGCTTTTAAGCTCTTTTTCTAAAGCACCAAATTCAGCATTAATAGCGGTATATTCCTCCGCCCCATTTGTACCATTGGCGCCTTGGGTCGCCAGCTCTTTCATGCGGTAGGCAATGTTAGTCATTTCATCAAACGCGCCTTCCGCTGTTTGCATCATCGACATTGCATTATTTGAATTATAAAGTGCCGCGTCTTGGCCCCGTACTTGTGCATTTAAGCGTGATGCTATTTGCAAACCTGCAGCATCGTCTTTTGCTGAGTTAATTTTAAAACCAGACCCTAAACGCTCTAGTGCGGTAGATAAATCGTTATTACTACGACCTAACTGGTTTTGAATTGACATTGACGCCATATTCGATTGAATTGATAAAGCCATGTTTATTTCCTTTATGTTTTTAACGCTACCCACACTTTAAAAGCATAAATAGCAGTGACTAAGTTTTGAATTGACATTGACGCCATATTCGATTGAATTGATAAAGCCATGTTTATTTCCTTTATGTTTTTAACGCTACCCACACTTTAAAAGCATAAATAGCAGTGACTAATCATTTAGAGCGACCATATTCAGAAAAACTAAACTTTATTTTGATTTTTATTGTTTTTATTAATGTATGGACTGACATTCATATAGTTACTCAAACACCCCCCCGTCAAAACGACTAAATAACTACATTCAACATCATTAATAAGACACTATCCAAACAAAAACAGCCGCACCAGAGATGCGGCTGTTTTTATATTTACTCATTGATTACTTATTTTACGTAACCTTTCACTAAACTATTAACGAAGTAACGAGCCAATCATTTGTGTTGTACTGTTTGCTGTACTAAGCACAGAAATACCTGAGTTCATTAGTAACTGTTGCTTAGTCATGTTAGACGTTTCAGCCGCAAAATCAGCATCCATTAGCGTAGAAGCCGCTGCTTGGGTGTTTTCTTTCATGTTTGTTACGTTATTCATTGTGTGGTCAAGGCGATTCATTGACGCACCTAATGAAGAGCGTGCAGTACCAATGTTTTTAATAAAAGTATCAACTGTAGTAATTGCTGCTAACGACGTTGCGGCATCTGTAAGCGCTCCAATAGCACCCGCAGCATTTACAGTTGTGTTAATCGCTTGCACTGCTGTACTAACATTAACACCTAGTGTTTCTGCTGTTGATGAACCAACTTGAAATG
Organism: Pseudoalteromonas sp. Ld19; assembly: GCF_045064135.1. Classification (NCBI taxonomy): domain Bacteria; kingdom Pseudomonadati; phylum Pseudomonadota; class Gammaproteobacteria; order Alteromonadales; family Pseudoalteromonadaceae; genus Pseudoalteromonas; species Pseudoalteromonas sp. Ld19. The sequence continues at coordinate 3,263 of NZ_JBISHA010000012.1, forward strand.
TAACCGCGCCAGTATCAAATTTACCAGCGGCTGTTTTTAGTAATTCTGTACCACCAAAACTAGTATTATCCATAATACTTTTAAGCTCAGCTTCCAAAGCAACAAATTCAGACTTCATTGCAGTATATTCATCTGTACCATTTGTACCATTGGCGCCTTGCGTTGCGAGCTCTTTCATACGGTAAGCAATGTTTGTCATTTCATCAAACGCGCCTTCCGCTGTTTGCATCATCGACATTGCATTATTTGAATTATAAAGTGCCGCGTCTTGACCACGTACTTGTGCGTTTAAGCGTGATGCTATTTGCAAACCTGCAGCATCGTCTTTTGCTGAGTTAATTTTAAAACCAGACCCTAAACGCTCAAGCGCAGTAGATAAATCGTTGTTACTACG
>NZ_JBISHA010000013.1:0-1781 GCF_045064135.1 Pseudoalteromonas sp. Ld19
CGTGTAAATTGTGTGGTGAGTTTTAACCAGTTTTCTGGGGATATATTAAGCCTTTCAAGCAAAGGAAGGTTTATATTATCAATATACCCTCGTTTGTCCTCTCGTATACAACGCCCTGTTAACTCAAGCAGTTTGTCTTCAACCCACCCTCTGCGGTGCTCGTAAGATTGACCCGTAAAATGGTCTTCACCGCATAAAAATGCACGCCGAACACAACGCGAGATACAGTGGTAATACTTTGTATCAACCAAACTTACTTGACGCTTTCTTGCGATAGCCATAAGACCCCCTGCTTGTTTTCACACTGATGAAAGCCTAGTACTTAGTTCGCCATACTGCAAAAATTAGGGTGGGTGTCTAGTTTATTTTGCGATTAAAAAATAGGTTTAATTTTCTCTAATGCATTAATAATGACTTTATTCGGAATTAAATTATGAACAGAAATAAAATGTAAAATTGCAGAGCTAACAATTAGATCTGACTCCCCATTAGGTATTCTAAATTCATAACTTGAAAACTTTTTACCAGTAGACTTTAAAGTCATAAATTCATTACAAATATGACAAATTTCTACATGTCTGAGCTTATTAATAATTTCTACATTAGTTAAAGCTAACGTAAACCATTCGAAAAAAGCATCTTTCTCTTCTTCACTTCGAAAGTACTCAACCATTTGTAACAAATCAACACAAATATCGTTTTTTTTATAAAACATCATCGCTCCCAGTTATATAAAATCATAAATCCTCAATTGCATCTTTAATTTCGTTATAAAAAAAATCCCCAAAACTCTCAGCCACTATGTTTACTTCTTTATCTCTTTTATAGGACAAACTGGTTTCTACTACAGGAAAAACAGAATCAGTACCAGATAAGTCTATACTAAACAACGGACCATAACCTGAAGATTTTACGTAAACCATTGATTGGGAAATATCTCCACGCATTCTCGCTGACTCAGTAGCAAAAATAACACATGGAATTGCGTCTGAATTTAGCCCATCACGAGTTAGACCATAAAACTCTTCACCTTCAAAGCTTAAACAGCCAAATTTTTCTAAAAAGTATTTATAATCATCAGTAAATTTTATTTTTAGTTTTTGCTCTGCTTGCTGAATCAATGAACTAGTCACTCCTCCGGTAGTTAAAATCTCTTCTCCAGTACTTTCCATCATTTTTATTGCTAAATTAATCTTTTCAATAGACATATATCACCTTATTCATAATCATTTGCGCGATTTTTCCAATATTTTTTCTTCCATCTATTAAATGGTCTTCTATCCATAGGAGGTGGAGCACTACTATAACGATGCCGTTCGTTATCAGATCCTTTATAAGATTTATCATATTGGTTTGTATAAATATGAAGAAACCTATCATTTTCGCTATGAAAAACCGAACCTAGTTCAGCCATAGAGCCAGGCTCATCTTGAGTAAGATGATGAAGGTTCACCTCCTCACCATCATAACCTATGGGTGCCTTTCCTTTTTTCATTCGCTCAATATTTGTTTTCCCAAACTTATCTTTATATATAGGATTGAACAAGTCACCTCTTTCCCCCTGTGTCAGGATAGTTGTCGCTTCTAACTTTTAATAGAGGCAGATAAAATGAGACGTCGATTTACACAAGAATTTAAAGTTCAAGCTGTTGAAAAAGCATTATCTCAATGTGATGATGTTCGCTTAGAAGATGTTGCGCTTGATTTAGGTATCGGTTATTCAACCTTGCAACGATGGATCGCGCTTGCTAAAAACCATGAACTTGAAACTAAAAATAATG
>NZ_JBISHA010000014.1:0-9379 GCF_045064135.1 Pseudoalteromonas sp. Ld19
TGTTGTTATCGCCCCATTGCTTTATACATTTAGCACTCGGTGAATAGCTATCCCACTCAAAATGATGGCTAAAACCGCTGGCTCGGGTTCGCTTAGTTAATAAATTAGCGGCGTTGTAGGCGTAGCGCTCAGTCTCGTTTTGCTGATTAGTGGCTTGAACAAGGTTGTTGTTTTCATCGTATTCATAGGTTGCAAGTACGGGGTATATAAGCTGCTGTTCCCGAATTCATTATGCAAGTGCACCATTGACCATAACCCACCAATAAATATGACATTCTGAAGTATTTGCTAATGTAGTAAGTGCGACCAAACTCATTATCGAGGGAATTCAGAATGTCTTACGAACATCTTAACAGTTTCGAACGAAAAGCTATCTACTATCGATTCAACAGTGGCGAAAGCTGCCGATCCATTGGTAAACTATTAAATCGACACCATACAACTATCATGCGTGAAGTTAAGCGAAATAAGCCACCCTACTATGATTATTTCGATGAGGCAGCGCACGAAAAAGCGATGGCAAGAAGGAAGGTCGCTAGGCATGCAAGAAAAAGAAACAATAAGGCACTGTACGAGCTTGTGCTGAGTAAGATAGCAATGGGATGGTCTCCAGGTCGGCTTAAGAAGGATAACCCGTCAGATGAATTAATGCATGTCAGCCATGAAACAATCTATCAATGGGTGATTAAGGATTTTAAAGCAGGTGGAGAGCTATACAAAGACTTAGCGAAGAGGCATAAAAAAAGACGTAAACAACGTAAATATGGCGATTTACGTGGGCAAATTAAGAATAGAGTAAGTATTAGCGAACGACCAAAAATAGTCGAAGACAGAAGCCGAATAGGTGACTGGGAAGGTGATTTAATTGAAGGCAAAAAGGGCTCTGGTTTTTTTGTAACCCATGTTGACCGTAGCTCTCGATATTTAATCGCGCAAAAAATAGAGACTAAGCAAGCTGAGTCATTCAATACGGCTACAGTAGAGATGTTTAAAGAGATTCCAGAGCATAAACAGTTAACTCTGACCTTGGATAATGGAAAAGAATTTTCGAAATTTAAAGCCTTGGAAGAAGAACTAGATTTTATTATTTACTTTGCTGATCCTTATTGTTCGTGGCAACGAGGAACAAATGAACATACAAACGGTCTGATCAGGCGTTATTTCCCAAAGAAAACTGATTTCTCAACTATAACTAATGAACAACTCCAAGAGGTTGTAATGAAAATTAATACTCGCCCAAGGAAAATACTAAATTATCAGACAGCTGAAGAAGTCTTTATTAATTAGTGGTTTAAGGTTTGGTGCACTTGGAACTTGAATTCGGGTCATAAAAAAACTCTAAATCTCATTTAATTAGTTATAACTTAATTAGGTAAAAAATTACGACTTGAATTTAGCTTATTATATTATCAAATCGTCAACCCAGATGGTGCAGGTAAGTTATTCAAATCAAATCTTATTTGTTCCATATATTCCTTAAAACAATAAACACAGTGCCCCCCACCTGAAAAAGCATCTCTAATTTCATCCGAAAAACTTTCAGATTCTTTTTCATTTCGAATTATATAATTATTTTTTAATTTATCGTGTTTAAGGTGTATAAAGTATATATCCTCTTCTAAGAACTCCCCCTCATCAAATATCTTTAGATGAACTATACCAACATCAGTCGCTTTCACTGTTCCTTGCTTTATCCCACGAGACAACATCGCAGATACAGTCGGGATTAGCCCTACCTCACCATGCTTTTTACATAAAATAAGACTCATGATATTCCTTTTTAAAAGTTAACGAGCCAACAGCTTATATTAAGGTTGGCATTTACATTGCTGATTTAGTCGCGCTCTACTAACCAAGACGGTATATATTCATTTTCAACTTTTACTTTATATTTTTTGTGGTCGTAAGCTAAAGCGGCTAAAGCTGTTAAAGGTAGAGAAATAGCACCTTGATAATCTACATTGTGATCTTCATGTGAGTAATACTCTTTATGAAGAAGTAACGCTTTTTCCATTGCTTGATTAAATTCTTCTTCTGCATCAGCAGTAAAAATAGCTTTGATTATTGCAATTTGTGGCCATTTTAGACGGCTAACAAAAAAGTATGCGTCATCGTTATATATATCAGGATCAAAGCTTTCAATTGTTTGTTTAAGTAAGCCGCTCAAATTCCCATTTGTAAATATGGCGCGGTATAGATCAGTTCTAGCGTAGTCAAACTCTTTAATTTGAGGCCCAAAGTTTGAGGCTTCAAATGTATTCTTACCAACTAGCATTAGTTCATTTATTGACTCTTGATGGCGCAAAATGATCGCACTATAAAGAACTTGGCACCATACGGATTCATCAGTACGGTATCCTGTTTTCTTGCCCATGACTTCGATATAGCTATTATCTAGAGCAAAGGGAAACGTTTTCCCATCATTCGCATTACTTTGAAATATCCCGACACCTAATTGAGTTGCACGATTCAGATAAGTCCATGCCTTTTTAGTTTCTTCAAGTTGATGAAATAAAACTTCATCCGCAAATGCTTCTAAGTTCAACTCCATCCATACATACATTTTATCTTGGGGGTTTTTTTGAATAACTTGTAACATTCTTTCAGAACCGCTTCTGTCCGCTCGTTCTGTTATATCAGCATGTATTTCTTCATTATTAGAATAATGATTTTTTATCATATATACCTCTTATACTTCAAAAATATAAATATCAATCTTATCACTTATGCCAGAGTCTGAAGCTTTTTGTTTTATACCTATGTAGCCAATGGGCTCACCCAAATCTTTTGCCTCAACTAGCGTATCTCGAGTTTGTTTTAACTTTTGAAACTCAACACTATTTTTATCTACATCTGGATTCTTCCGAGCTTTTTTAAACTCCGTATCATAGTTTTTAATAACAGATTCCATATATTCTTTCGAGCCCTGTTCAGCTTGATAATCACCTGTATTTCGGGAACCCCAAGAGGCATTCCCCCCCTTAGCTTCAATGAAAACTATTTTACCATCTTGAGTTTGATATATTTGGTCAAATTGCCCTTGTTTACTCTTATTTAAAAAGTTTGACTTAAGTGGAGTCGCACCTGGGTAAGTTTTTTTAACATATATACTTGCTGCTTTTTCACCCAGTGCTTCACTTGCATCTCGCATTTCTTTTTGAGCTTCTTTTAACTCTTCTGTACGCTTTACTTCATTTTTTATTAATAGGGCTTTATCGCGTCTAGCAACTGCTAAGTTACGATCTTTTTCAATTGTTTTTAACTCGTCAATATCTTTTTTAGATAAATCCGAATGATTAATATTTAATTTTTCCTTAATATTTTTAAATGCATTTACCTGGTTGCTGACAGGGACTAACTCACCATTTTCATACCGAAATTGTGGCGATTCATCAGCTTTAACTCGAGATACAATGATTTGACCATTAGCTTTTTGATAAACCTTATAATTATCACGCACTTCTTCTGGTAACTGCTTAATAAGCTCATTTGCATGATCAACGCTTTGTGCGCTTTCTTGCTTAGGTGGAATTGTTTGAGTTTCTTGTTCTTCCTTTATTAGAGGTTGAGGCTTTACCTCTGGAACAATTGCTTTATCCGCTTCTAAGCGACCAAAGCCATTCTTTCTGAGCAAACGTGCATAACCAAGTCTATCTTTAGCATACTGTTTACCACCACCGGCATTAATTACATCGACCACATGTGACATACAACTATTCTCGAGCACATTATATATACCTAGCTCTTCATTAATCTGACTTTTCTGGTAATTAATAGCTGCCTGCGCATCAACTAATGGAATTGTTGCGGTATGAACTGCTTCACTAACTTTATGAAACTTACCGGCTCTTACAATTGTTGTTTCTGTTTTTTCTGGGTTTAAATTAACCTGGTGCGACGAGTAAGCTAGTTCATCATGAACAACCTCTACAGTAAAAAGAAACTAAACTAGACAGCCACTCTAATTTAGAGTGGCAAAGCTGTGCCTAAATTTACTTTTTTAGGTCAATAATTAATGTTTTACGACTACGTTACTTTTATTTCATCCAGTAAATCTGCCATTATCACTCTTAAACCTAAATTACACGCATGAAAATGACTGCATGATGCAGTTTTAACTTTTCTACTGAGTAATTTAAGGTTTATGCTAATAGCTTTGCACAATTACTTATATTAGCTCGCCGTTTTCTGCTTAAGTTTTCACAATAACTTGCTTGTGAGGTCGGCCTGCCTACTGCGCCGTGAAATACGCGTGTAAATTGTGTGGTGAGTTTTAACCAGTTTTCTGGGGATATATTAAGCCTTTCAAGCAAAGGAAGGTTTATATTATCAATATACCCTCGTTTGTCCTCTCGTATACAACGCCCTGTTAACTCAACAAGTTCAAGGTACGATTTAAGCTCAAACGGTAGCCCTTTTGGCATGATTTGACGTGGCATGCCTGCAAAGCGGAGCAATTTTTTCGGTTGCTTGCCTTCTTTTGCGCATGTTAAGCGTAGTTGAGCGCTGGTATGGTCAGATTCTTCTGGTGTATTTGCCATTTTGGCTCTGATGGGGTTTAAATCTACATACGCCATGCAGGCCGCCAATGCAGCTTCATCCAATAATGCTTGTGATATAAAACGTCCCTCCCAAAACCTGCCAGTGCAGTTATCTTCTTTATTTGCTCTGCGGGCTATGCTTTCATTTAATAATCGCATAAACCAACTAATACTTGATAAGCGCTCTCGATATTCCATTACTGTTTGATTAAAAAAGATAAGCTCAACTTTACTTAGCCTTTCACCCTGTATGTACTTTTGCGTTAACAATGTGCCTTTACACAGCTTGTGCCAGCGAATAACAATCGCTTTATCATTCAGCCTATTCGCTTTTTTATCATCAACATACAGGACTAAATGCGTGTGGTTACTCATAACAGCATAAGCACAGACGTCAATGCAAAATATCTTAGCTAACTCAAGCAGTTTGTCTTCAACCCACCCTCTGCGGTGCTCGTAAGATTGACCCGTAAAATGGTCTTCACCGCATAAAAATGCACGCCGAACACAACGCGAGATACAGTGGTAATACTTTGTATCAACCAAACTTACTTGACGCTTTCTTGCGATAGCCATAAGACCCCCTGCTTGTTTTCACACTGATGAAAGCCTAGTACTTAGTTCGCCATACTGCAAAAATTAGGGTGGGTGTCTAGTTTATTCTTCCAGCGAATAATAATTGCTTTATCATTCAGTCTATTTGCTTTTTTATCATCAACATACAACACTAAGTGCGTGTGGTTACTCATAACAGCATAAGCACACATCAATACAAAATATCTTGGCTAATTCAAGCAGCTTATCCTCAACCCAGCCTCGTCGATGTTCATAAGATTGTCCTGTAAAATGGTCTTCACCGCACAAAAAAGCACGCCGAACACAACGCGAGATACAGTGGTAATATTTTGTATCAACCAAACTTACTTGACGCTTTCTTGCGATTGCCATAAGACACCCTGCTTTTTTTTGCACTGATAAAAGCCTAGTACTTAGTTAGCCAAACTGCAAAAATTAGGATGGGTGTCTAGTTTATTCTTTTTTTGCACTAAATAAAGCCTAGTACTTAGTTAGCCAAACTGCAAAAATTAGGATGGGTGTCTAGTTTATTCTTTTTTTGCACTAAATAAAGCCTAGTACTTAGTTCGCCAAACAGCAAAAATTAAGGTGGGTGTCTAGTTTATTGTTCATGGAGGCTTTAGCAAACGGTCTAAGCCTTCAAAAATCAATATTTTTAAAGAGCGTTTCAATCCCATACTTTTAAGGATAATGTTCTGCTTGTTTTTCTCTAACTAAGCTTAATATCTCGCTTCAGCTAGTGCAAAATTAGAATAAATGTTATAAATATCTTAATGTCACTCTAATGATTTTTTCCTAATCACCATACTTTCAACCATTGCAATTAAAACAAAAGCAAACCCAGAATCCGATAAAATATGAGTTGAATTTTCAAGACGAACTGCTACAAATACTTGTAGTAGTAATATTAAAATATCAACTCTAATAGCCTTTGTTCTATTTTTTTTTGATTTAATTAAGATAAAATAAAGATAACTCCATCTAAAAAAAGATAAAAACATAAAAAACAAAACTAATATCACTCTTCACCCTCCAATGAAATAGAGCTGCCCGCACTAAAAATCTGATACGCATCGTTAACAACCATTGGTACAGGTGTTGCCTGTATTGAAGGTATAACCCTTGTAGATTCGAGACTCATGGGTATTGTACCACTACTTTTAATGGTAACATTTCCCGACTGAATAACTGGTTGTGCCAAAAGTGTAACACCCATAGCGATATCAACACCATAGAAAACGTTCTCTCCCCACTTTTTTTCCAACCCTACAAATTCAGCAACATTTTCATATGTATTCCGTGTAAAATGATAATCTCTATCTCCTCCATAAATGGCGTCAGATAAGTTCCCCACACCACTAGAAAAGTTTCCTACTCCGTGCGCCAATAATCCTGTTCTCATGCTATTCCCTAGGGGTAGCTTTTTAACCATGACACCTGTCGCTAATTGAGCCGCACCACCAATTATTTCTAGTTCTGCTTTCATGGCTACAAAGATTTGATCTCTTATAACACCACTTTTTAAGTCATCCATAAAATATTCAGCATAGAGCTCTCTATTATTCCATAAATCTGTGGATACATCTTTAATATCATCCATAACAAGAGACCCAATAGACTTGATATCTTCTAAAATAGGCTGACTGTTGATATGGTTTATTGTAGTGTTATTTACATCAGCCACCGGATTGTTTTCGGTCAAGTCATTGAAACCAAAGAGTAGAGATAGCCCTAATAGAGCAGAGGATATCACTGTAGCTAGAGAGGTTGAACCGTGCTTTTCCTTACAACTCAACCCAAACGGATCTACCCAATTAACCGGATTTGGCGCATATTGGTAATGGTTTATTCCACCCACTAGTCCAATCGGATCTTGGTTTATAAAACGCTGTTGTTTAGGGCTGTAGTAGCGGTAGCGGTTGTAATGTAAGCCGCTTTCCTCGTCTAAATATTGCCCTTGAAAACGAATTGGCTGAGTGAAGCTGCTTTCTTTATTGAAGTCAGACTCGGCTTCTGGCTCCTCAAAACCATGCGCATCGGCTTGGTTTTCCCACACGACTTCTGCTTTGCTGTTAGTCACAAAACGTGGAGTATTCAGTTGGTCTAGGTGGTAGTAGTAAACCTCACCTTGTTTAATTAGCGCGACTGGGTGAAATTGATTCGGTAGATTAATATACCAGGTATATTCACCGTGTTGGCATTCACCAATGAGCTGGTCGTTATCCCAAATGTAGTCAATTTTACCGTGCTCGGTGTGCTTGGCGATACGACGACCGAGTGGGTCGTAGTCGTATTGCGTGAGCGTGCCATTGTTGTTAAAACAGCTTAATTGATTAAACGCGTTGTATTCGCGGCGGGTTTTTATACCTTTGCCAGTTTCGCGTATTTGGTTACCAAACTCGTCGTAGTAAAAGTCGCTGTCGCCAAAGTGGGTTAGGCGGTCTGCGTCGGTGGCACTGTTTATTGTGGTGTTGTTAGTGCACTCATTGTTTACTACTGAGTCTGCGTTGCTACTGTTTTTACTACTACTTTCACTACTATTTGGCGCTAACTCTTTGTATTCGCTATGGGTGGCGCGTGTTAAATCAATAGAAGAGCTGGCATCAGTATTTGTAGTATTTTGCTCACTACTGTCTGTATCGCTTTTGCTTGATTTTACTGTTTGGCTTTGCGGGTTGCCAAAGCTATCCCACTGGTATTGGGTGATTTTATTGTTCTGCTCGCCTGCTAAAGTTTGCTGAATTAACTGCCCCAAGCTGTTGTACTCAAAATTAGTATTGTGGCTGCTTACACCTTCGTTTTTACGGGCAATCAACTGGTTGATGCTGTCGTAATTGTACGTACAGGTATCAAATAGTGCCTGCGCAGGGTGGGTTAACTGCTGCTGTGTTAAGCGGTTAAATACATCAAATTGTTGGGTAAGGTTTATGTCATTACCAAACGGTGTATTCAATCGGTCAATGCAACACCTTATAATTGATTATTAATTAGGTAGTTATGACTGACTTATCAAAACGTGGTTTAAGTGATATTGAAAAGCTGAAAGCATGGTTCTTATGGCGTGAAGGTAAAACGCTTAGCGAAATAGGCTTGACGCTTGATAGGCATGCTGGTTCTATATTCGGTGTACTTAAACTAAAAGGTGGAATATCGCCAGTGCAACGAAAACGTCGATTATCGTTTCTTTCTTTAGAAGCGCGAGAAGATATATCAAGAGGTTTAGCTTCAGGCTTATCTATCAGGGCAATAGCGCGTAATGTAGAAAAGGCAGCGTCAACAGTAAGCCGTGAAATCAAACGCAATGGTGGTATTGCCAAATACCGTGCAGTTACGGCTGATAAAAATGCGTTAGAGCGAGCATTAAGGCCAAAGCAGTGTAAATTGCAAAAAGGTAATCCACTTAGCGATTTGGTTGAATCTAAGCTACTAGATGACTGGTCACCAGAGCAAATTTCTGGCTGGTTAAAAATAAAACACCCAGCATCATCTGAAATGCATATCTCACATGAGACTATTTATAAAACGTTATTTATCCCATCACGCTATATTTTCGAAAAAGCAGTCCTTAGCCATCTTCGCTCAAAACGTAAGTTGAGGCATGGTAAACGCTCAACAAATAAGGGAATTTATAAAGGTATTATTGATGCTAAAACAATTCATGAAAGGCCTCATGAAATTGAAACACGAGAAACTCTAGGTCACTGGGAGGGCGATTTAATATCAGGAAGTAGCAACTCACATATAGCAACATTGGTTGATCGAAAAACACGGTATACAGCTTTGGTACAAGTTAATGGTAAGGATACTAAAAATGTAGTAAATGCACTTATTCTGAAATTTAATGGTTTACCAAAGGCACTTAAAAACACACTAACGTGGGATCGGGGAATGGAATTAGCAGACCATAAAAGATTTACTAAAAATACGAATACAGATGTTTACTTTTGTGACCCGAGTAGTCCGTGGCAAAGGGGAACAAATGAAAATACAAATCGCCTATTAAGGCAGTACTTCCCCAAAAAGACAAGCCTACATGGCTTTGACCAACGTTATTTAGATAAAATCGCTAATAAACTAAATAATCGACCAAGAAGAATATTAAACTATTTAACTCCTAATGATATGATTAAAAACCATGTTGCACTGACCACTTGATATCACCATAACGTCCTTAAAAATTTTTTATTTAGAACACTAGATACAAAAATTTTGCCTCGTTCTAGCGTAATCTTCTTAAGGTTAAATAGACCCCATATATAAGC
>NZ_JBISHA010000015.1:0-198451 GCF_045064135.1 Pseudoalteromonas sp. Ld19
TGTTAGAACTCAATCTGTACGAGTGCCCACACAGATGATTGCTTTATATTGTTAAAGAACGTTTTGAGTCGCTTTAGCGTCTCAAGGGATGCGAATAATACACCCTTTATTTTTCGAGTCAACACTTAGTTTTAAACTTTCTTTTGGAAGATTTAAAACCTAAGTTTTATTTAACTCTCTGAGTCGTTGCTGCTTTGCTATGCTTCGGCGTTTCCCGTCTCAGTGGGGTCGCATTATAGGGAGAACAGATTTTTACGCAAGCACTTTTTTAAGAAAGCTGTAAATAAAGTGCTGTTCGGTCAGTTACTAACCTAAAGCACCCGAAACTGATAGTTTTATAATCAAATTATGCTTTAGCGGTACTTAAATTAGCGCTACTGTTACACTCATTAATACAAAAACTATTATTTAAAGGTGCAAATATGGCAATCCGTTCTTATAAAGGTGTAACACCTTCGTTTAATGCGTCTGTTTATGTTGATGAGTCATCAGTACTAGTCGGTGATATTACATTAGGCAGTGACTGTAGTGTGTGGCCATTGGTCGCAGCACGAGGTGATGTTAACTATATACGCATTGGTGATCGTACCAATATACAAGATGGCAGTGTATTACATTTATCCCGTGCAACTAAAAGCAACCCTGATGGCTACCCTTTGATTATTGGTGATGATGTGACTGTGGGTCACAAAGTGATGTTGCATGGCTGTCAATTAGGAAACCGCATTTTAGTCGGTATGGGCGCTATTATTATGGATAACGTGGTTGTTGAAGACGATGTTATTATTGGTGGCGGCTCGTTAGTGCCACCAAATAAACGTTTAGAGTCGGGATACTTATATGTAGGAAGTCCAGCTAAACAAGCTCGCCCTCTTACAGAACAAGAACTTGCCTTTTTAAAAGTATCCGCCAATAACTACGTTTTACTTAAAGATGAGTATTTAGCTGAAGCTCAATAAACTGACATCTATTTGACCTGCCGAGTTATAGCTCTCTTCTTCGATGAGTTGCTCGGCACGTTCTTCGTAATCAAAACGGTATTGTTCAAAATACTCTGTTGCATGGCTTTCGTCTGTTAATTTAAGTGTATTTACTGCTATTACACACTCCACCAGCATGCCACTGACTTGTGCAAAAAAGACTAACTGATGATCGGGCTCTCTAAACTCTAGCCTATCTATAAATTGTATTGCCTGATTCATTTAAGCGTTCCTTGTTTAAGCGCATCAACTACGGGGAGTATTTTTGGCATTTTATTACGCCACACATAATATGCTTGAGCAGCCTGACCCACTAACATACCGCTGCCATCTAAAAGCTTAGCGTTAATGTTGTGCTGCGCAACCCAATTCATAAAAATGGTATTTTGTAGTGAATAAAACATGTCATAAGCGACTTCACAATTAGTTATGTGTTTTTTATCGAGTGCTGGCAACTCATCATTCATACTGCTAGACGTAGAGTTTATGATTAGTGAGTAATTGCTTACTGGCAAATCATTAAAACCGAAGCCTGATACAGATCCGTATTGAGCAAACAGCTCTGCGAGTTCTTTTGCTTTTTGTGCGGTGCGATTAACGATTATTATTTCCTGAGGGTTATGCTCTAGTAAAGGTAAAATAACACCTCGGGCAGCCCCACCCGCACCAATAATTAAAATTCGCTTATTAGTAATGGCTACTTTATTAGCGAGTAAATCATTTACAAAACCAACACCATCGGTGTTATCACCTAATAATGTGCCATCATCTCGTTTTTTTAGCGTATTAACGGCCCCGACTATTTTAGCTAATGGCGTAAGCTCACTTGCTATTGCATAGGCTTGCTCTTTAAACGGCATGGTCACATTTGCCCCTTTGCCACCTTGATCAAAAAAAGACAATACTGTTTTTTCAAAACTATCGATAGGTGCTAAAATTGCGCGGTAGTCGATTTGTTCACCCAATGAGGCTGCAAATTGTTTATGTATCGCGGGGGATTTTGAATGTTTAATTGGATTTCCAAAAACCGCATATTTGTCCATTTTAAAGCAACCTCTTTGCAGCTATATACTGCCTATTAACGATGATAAATAATATGATTAAACGACTTTTTTCAAAATCTAAATCGGTATCAGTAACACAAGCACCTACGCCAGAAAAAACACCTTACGAAATAATAGGTGGAGAGACAGGAGCTCGTGCTATTTCTAATAGATTCTACGACATAATGGAGTCAGATGAATACGCTAAACCGTTATATGATATGCATCCTCTGCCATTAGATCGAATTCGCCAAGTATTTTTTGAATTTTTATCAGGTTGGTTAGGTGGACCAGACTTATTTGTTGAAAAACATGGCCATCCAATGCTTCGTAAACGGCACATGCCATTCCCTGTTGATCAAGACCTGCGTGATCAATGGATGCATTGCATGAATAAAGCACTTGATATTGAAATAGATAACCCTTTATTACGAGAAGGCTTGAAGCAATCGTTTGGCCAATTAGCAAGTCATATGATTAATCAACATTAAAACTGAACAACAGTTACTTTAATCTTTTAAGTTTGCGCTATATCAATGCCTCATTCTTCCAAATACAGATAATAACGCTATCTTGTTTGGGAGAGCATTACGCACGTGAAATTAATTCAACATAAAATTTATGCACTGCTAGCACTGACGGGTGTGCTGGTACTTTGTGCAAGCCTGATCAGCAGTTCTAATCAACAGCACACACTTGCTCAGGAAACAATCGCTAGCAATATTAAGTTACTTGCTGATAACTACTTTGATTCCATCAACACCATGATGTTGACTGGCACAATGGCGAATCGTGAAATACTAAGCAGTAAATTACGTAGTCATCCCAACATAGAAGACGCGCACATAATCCGCAGCCCTATTGTAAACAAGCTCTATGGATTAGGCGCTGCTAACCAAACCCCGAGTAATGATGCAGAAATTGCAGCGCTTGAAGGCAAAGAAGATCTTTTTATCGAACAGCAACAAGGTACTCGCTATATGACATACTTAAAGCCGATGCTTGCAAGTAGTGATCATAAAGGGACTAACTGTCTTGGCTGCCATCAAGCACAAGAAGGTGATGTATTAGGTGTAGTAAAAATCAGTTATTCCCTCGCAGATATTGAAACAGCTGTAACTCGTAATACACTTATTAATACAGCCCTGCTATCAACACTCTTTATCACTGCTTTTTTGTTGCTGGGTTTACTTTTTAGAAGAATATTTATTAAACGTCTTAATAATATTGATCGCATGATGCATCTCGCCACCAGCAATAATGATTTAAGTCTCAGAATTGAGGATAACAATAACGATGAGTTAAGCTCTTTAGCAAATAGCTTTAACCAGATGATATCCACTTTTAAAGAAAATATTGCGCAAGTTTCACACTCTTCAAAAGTGCTCATTCATTCTGCCGAAGCCATCTATGCATCAGCCGATGCGACTGAACAAGCAATTTTGAGTCAAAAGCAAGGGACAGACTCTGTTGCCGCTGCAATTAATGAGCTTGAAAGCTCTTCTAACGAAGTTAAAAATACCACTCACTTTGCTTCCGAAAAGTCAGAAAGTAGTAATCTGCTAGCACAACAAAGTTTGCGTGTTGCTGAGCATACTGAGATAAGCATAAATCAACTTGCAGATGATGTTCGCAGCGCAGCCCAACAAGTAAGCCAGCTGCAGGCACAAACTTTAGAAGTAGGAAAAATACTTGAAGTGATCAGTAGCATTGCCGAACAAACAAATCTACTTGCACTTAATGCCGCAATAGAAGCGGCTCGAGCGGGAGAAACAGGTCGAGGTTTTGCCGTTGTCGCCGATGAAGTACGCACTTTAGCAACACGTACCCATGATTCTACTGACGAAATTAAACGCACAATTGACAAACTACAATCAGAAGCGTCGCACACAGTAACAATGATGAGTAACTCATGTGAAGAAGCAGACGATAGAGCGCAACAAGTAAAAAAAGTCGCACAAGCTTTAAAAGATATTTCCTCTCAAATGAGTGAAATCAATCAGCTTAATGTGCAAATAGCGGATGCAACAGAACAACAAAGCTTAGCTGCGGAAGAAATAAACCAAAGTGTGGTAGCCATTAGCGATAATGCGGAGCGATCATTAGTGGATGCCAACGATAATCAAAAAGTAAGTGAAGAACTATTATCACTTGCCCGTTCGCTGGATGAGCAAGTCAGGCGTTTTAAATTAACTTAAAAAACAAGGCGCTAAATAACCTGAACTCTGGATAATAAATCTATCTCGAGCAGCTATTTGCAGCGCTAACTGCGTTGAATTTACTTGCAATAGGCCAGTAGATTAGCGCCTTGTTATTACAATTGCCAGTCTCGAGCAATCAATTGTACAGGCTCACTGCTTAGCCACTCTTGTGGTCGTAAGTAGTACTGATATAAATTAGCTTCTGGACTACCTTGCTCTGGTTTGAAATTATATTCCCAGCGTGCCAGTGGTGGCATAGACATTAATATAGATTCTGTACGTCCACCACTTTGTAAGCCAAATAACGTGCCTCGGTCCCATACTAGGTTAAATTCTACATAGCGTCCGCGACGGTAAAGTTGAAAATCACGTTGTTGCGCTGTGTACTCATCATTTTTACGACGCTCAATAATAGGTAAATAGGCATCTAAAAAGCCATTACCCACAGATTGCATAAACGCAAAACTCTTTTCAAAACCTAGTTCGTTTAAATCGTCAAAAAACAAACCACCTACGCCTCGTGTTTCATCTCTGTGTTTTAAATAAAAATACTCGTCGCACCATGTTTTGTATTTTGGATAAACTTCATCGCCAAATGGCGCACACAGATCGTGAGCAACTTGATGCCAATGTTGTACGTCTTCTAATACGGGGTAAAAAGGAGTGAGGTCAAACCCACCACCAAACCACCATATTGGCTCTTCGCCTTCTTTTTCGGCTATAAAAAAACGTACGTTGGCATGACTGGTTGGCACATGTGGGTTTTTTGGATGAATAACTAACGACACACCGCATGCATGAAAGCTGCGCCCTGCAAGCTCAGGTCTATGCGCTGTTGCAGAGCCTGGCATTGAAGCACCAAATACGTGTGAGTAGTTAACTCCACCTTGCTCTATTACTGTGCCATTTGTGGTTACACGTGTACGGCCACCACCGCCTTCTGCTCGTTGCCAATTATCTTCTATAAATTTAGCACTGCCATCTGCTGCTTCTAAACCTTGGCAAATAGTGTCTTGCAAAGCCATAAAGTATACTTTTACTTGATTTAATAATTCGCTGTGCATATTAACCTCTAAATATTTTTCCAGTCATGGCATCTTTAATTGTGCTTGGTTGAGTATTACCACCTAACGGCTCGTCAACATAAAAACCAACTTGCTCTGCAAATTGCGTTTTAGCTTGCTCAATACTAGTGACCGTTTCTTGACCTGTTAAGTTTGCACTGGTTGATACCAGCGGTTTGCCAAACTCTTGGCACAAACGTTTTACTGTTGGATGGTTTGTTACTCTTACTGCGATAGTATCAAACTGCCCTGTTAACCATTTTGGTGTGTTTTTAGAAGCAGGCATAACCCACGTAATTGCAGCAGGCCAACTCGAAAAAATATCAGCGCGTTTATCCATCGGTATTTTTGCGTCATCTACGTATTTTAATAATTGCCCATAGTTATCAGCAATTAAAATAAGGCCTTTTTCGACTGGTCGCTGCTTAATTGCTAATAGTGCTTCAACGGCTTGTTGATTATCTGGATCGCAACCTAAACCATATACAGCTTCGGTTGGGTATAAAATAACTTCGCCTTGCGTTAAGCATGTTATTGCAGTGGGCGTATTTGAAACGTCTGACAAAATAGTCTCCAGAAATAATTAAACGTTATTCAGTTGAGGCAAGCTTATGCATGCAACTTTTTTGTGGGCATTGCAATAGTGTACCATTTGCCATATTTCTTTCTATGACGATTGGCCAGTTGCATTCAGGACACGAGTGTTCAACCGGTTTATTATTAAGCGTGTATTTACAGCTTGGGTAGCAATCACAAGAATAAAACACTTTACCAAACTTATTACTACGCGCGACTAAGTGACCTTTTTTGCATTTAGGGCAACTTGGTAACACTTCTTCATTTTGTTTTTCTTCGTTTTCGTTAGCAATGTAGTGGCACTGCGGATACCCAGTGCATCCAATAAACATCCCGTAACGACCATTTTTAACCACCAGCGGTTTACTGCATTCAGGGCATGCTGAATCTTCAAGAATTTTTATTTCGTTACTGTCGTGATGTGCCAGCGGTCTAATAAAGTCGCATTTAGGGTAACTTGCGCAACCTAAGAATGGGCCAGACTTACTATTGCGGATCACTAATTCTGAACCACACTGCGGGCATATCTCGTATTCTTTTTCGAGGGCGTGTTTGTTCGCCGAGAAAAGCGAATGGTCGATTTTACTCATGGTGATCCTAAAGGGTTAGTGAATTTTCGCCTAATATACCCAAACCACTTAAAGATACAAGTAATGGTGTGCTTATCCGTTTAAGTAACCTGAGTAATTTACTAAAGGTAATTATTAATGAAGAAGCTCGCTGGGTTCATCAAAAATTAAATCCTCCATTTGTTCATATGCCTTTTCTGAACCGGGGACATTAAATAAAACCATAAGCACAATCCATTTTAAGTCCTCTAAACTTATGTTTAATTTATCAAGTGCGGCTAAGCGATCCATTACCATTTCGCGAGTCACACTATTAATAACCCCTATTTGCTCAATGAACATTAAAAAACTGCGGCATTCAACACTCAGCCTTTGGCATTCGCTTTCAGTAAATATACGCATTGCGTGTTGAGGATTCGTTATAAGATAGGGAGATTCATCGTTGTGTTGTAAATCGGCTAATTGCTCTAGCCAGTCGAGCGCTTTAAATATTTCTGGCTTATTAAAGCCCGCACGTAATAACTCATCGGTTAGCTCATTTTGCTCTGCAAAAATATCCGCTTCACTATGAATGTAATTTTCAAAAAGATACATAAGAATATCAAACATATTACTTCCCTGCGCTTAACTTAATATAACCGTCTAACACTCGCTCTATCTGATCGTCTAACTCTAAGTCGAGCAACCTAGCGAGTACTTTATCTATTGGCCACTGCGCACGACGCACAATATCGTCTACGCTAGTTACTTCAAACCCTATACTATTTAAAACTTCGCATTGAGAATAAACTTGAATAGGCTGATCTTTAGTATATATATCTTCTTGATAAGTGAAACTCACTTCATCAAGAATATCGGTTACATTTTCTACCAATTTAGCACCTTGCTTTATTAAAAAGTGGCTAGCCTGCGCTAACGGATTCTTAATTGATCCAGGTACAGCAAACACCTCCTTATTTTGCTCTAACGCATAACGAACTGTTATTAGTGAACCGCTTTTAATTTCAGCCTCAACAATAAGCACACCTAACGCGAGCCCAGATATAATACGATTACGACGTGGAAAATTATGTGCATGAGCTGCAGTGCCTGGTAAAAATTCACTCACCAACAGGCCGCTTTCTAAAACTTGGTCTGTTAATAGTTTATGACGCTTTGGATAGTAAATATCAACTCCAGTACCGAGCACTGCGATGGTTTTACCAGTACCTGCAAGCGAGCCTTTATGTGCAGCGCCATCTATACCTCTGGCCATACCTGAAGTAACCGTAATACCCGCTAAAGTTAACTCGTATGCAAACTCTGATGCTATTTCAAGCCCAGTAGGTGTGGCATTACGACTCCCTACAATTGCAATTTGTGGAGTAGATAATAACGAGACATCCCCCCTACAAAAGAGTAATAAAGGAGCACTTGCTATCTGCCGGAGATCTTCAGGATAAAGCGCGTCAAAAATACACACTGCAATGATATGATGCTGTGCAATTAATTGCTCATAATGACTTACTTGCTGCCAATTAGTATTAAGTAAGTTACTAGCTTGATTATTAGTTAATCCAAGCTGCAAAAGCTGATCATGAGATAAGTCGAATAACGACTCAAGGGAATGATTTTTAGATAATGCTAAAAGAGTTTTTATACCTAACCCTTTACACATATAAAAGGCAAGCCAGTGGGCTAGCTTGCCAGATGACTGATCCATGCTCTCTCCTAGAGCACCGACTCGCTACTTCTTAATGAATAACTGCAAAATCTCCAACGCGAATTGGGTGCTGGTTTTTAGTAATTAATGCATAGCTAACTTTGTCATACACTTTAAATACTATTAACTCGCCAACTTTTTCTTTTGGCATAGACCACACAGTGCTATTTTCGTCTGGCTCTAACCCTAAAAGCTCACTCGTACTTGATATAAGCCTTTCTAACTTACTTGAATCCTCTGGGTAACGAGGGCCTCGTTGCCCATCAATTACACCAGGCGATTGGCGCTCAATATCTAACACATGACCTGGTTCAATTTGCTGTTCTGCCCCTAAGTTTAGCACTACAATATCCATTGTGCTGAATTCTCTAACATGATTTGCAGAGGCTATCACTTTGCCCTCTAAAGGCTGTTTAGGTCTATGCATATTAAAATATGCGGGTAACGTTTGTCCCTGCATAGCAGGCAATAAAAAATCACCTTGTTTAATTTCTCGCTTAACCGATTCAACCCTCACTGATGAAGGGATTCCATTACTAATATCGCCCCGTCTAAATACACGAGCCATGCCGGCATAACTTGCTCGGTTAGCTAAAATTTCATTTGTATCTGGATCGGTGTAAGCCTCACCTTTGTGGTAAATAGCATAAGCCTGATTAAGCTTTAAATCGCCATTAACATATAAAATGTGATCGAGAGTTTGAGTCTTCGTGTTTTGGTTGGCACCTAATACATAGGGTTTCCCATCTATTTCTTCGTTATTAAGCGCCTGCTCATAAGTTAGATAAGGTTTAATTAATTCTAACGGCAAAGTCGTCACTGCATCTTTACCTTTAGCAGTAATATAACCTTTTGGCGAAAGCTTTTTGTAAGCTTTATTTAACACTAAGCGAGGTGTTCCACCTGCATCATAAACTAAAGTAAGTGCATCCCCAGGATAAATTAGGTGAGGGTTACTAATATGAGTATTCATTTCCCATAACTTTGGCCATAGCCATGAATCGCTCAAATAAATATCAGAAATTCCCCAAAGCGTGTCTCCTTTTTTTACAACATACTGTTTTGGTGCATCTTTTTTTATTTCGAGCACATCAGCAATTGCAGGAAAAGCAGCACTTAATGCAAACATGGCTGCGACTAACGGAGATTTCATTGAGCTTCCTCATATTGTTTTTTCATTATTATTGACCAAAACCTGTTAAAGGTGAACGTGAATGGCTAAAATAAGAGCATACAATACCCTAAATTAAGCACAAGTGAAAAAGGTAACTATGGCTAGGTTAGAAGTTTTAAGATTTCCGGATGAGCGTTTACGTACAATAGCAACAGAAGTTGTGCAAGTTGACGACCAAGTACGCCAAATTGTTAAAGACATGCTGGAAACTATGTATGATGAAAATGGCATCGGACTAGCTGCTACGCAAGTAGACATTCATCAAAGAATTGTTGTGATTGATGTATCAGAAGAGCGAAATGAGCCTCTGGTATTAATTAACCCACAAATCATCAAAAAAGATGGCTCAACCATTAGCGAAGAAGGCTGTTTATCAGTGCCTAATTCGTATGCAAAAGTTGACCGCGCAGAAACAGTAACAGTCTCTGCACTTAACGAAAACGGTGAAGAGTTTGTACTAGATGCAGACGAATTACTGGCTATTTGTATTCAACATGAACTAGATCACCTGCAAGGTAAATTGTTCATTGATTACTTATCACCATTAAAGCGCCAACGTATTCGTAAAAAGCTTGAAAAAGAAGCTAAATTTGCAGAACAGTAATAAGCACCTTAGGAAAACTCAGTGACTCAACCATTACGCATTATATTTGCCGGTACGCCGGACTTTGCCGCACGTCATTTACAAGCGCTGATACAAAGCGAACATAAAATTGTTGGTGTATACAGCCAACCCGACCGCCCTGCTGGTCGAGGTAAAAAACTAAAAGCCAGTGAAGTAAAAGAGCTAGCGCTTGAGCACAACCTCCCTGTTTTTCAGCCACAATCATTAAAAAATGATGAAGCATTAGCAGAACTAACAAGCTTAAATGCCGACATTATGATTGTTGTAGCATATGGCTTAATTTTACCTAAAGCGATATTAGAAGCCCCACGCTTAGGTTGTTTAAATGTGCATGGCTCTATATTACCGCGCTGGCGCGGTGCGGCACCTATTCAACGCGCTATTTGGGCGGGTGACGAGCAAACCGGCGTAACAATAATGCAAATGGATGAAGGCTTAGATACCGGCGATATGTTGCATATTAGTCGCTGCCCTATTAGCACGACAGAAACTAGTGCTAGTTTATATACAAAGCTTGCTGAGCTAGGCCCAGACGCGTTAATTGAAACCATTAACAAACTAGCGAATGGCGAGATCACACCAGAACCTCAAAATGATGAACTTGCTAACTATGCTAAAAAGCTTTCTAAAGAGGAAGCAAATATAGACTGGTCTATGAGTGCGCTGCAAATTGAGCGAAACATTCGCTCTTTTAACCCATGGCCGGTGTGCTTTACTCAAATGGGCGAGCAAACTGTAAAGGTTTACCAAGCGCAGGTTGTGCTGCAATCGGGTAATCCAGGACAAATTTTATCAAGCGATAAAAATGGCGTCGTAGTAGCGTGTGGTGAACATGCTTTGTGTATTACGCAATTACAACCGCAAGGTAAAAAACCAATGGCAATTAACGACTTCTTAAATGGTCGTGGTGACTGGGTTACCCCTGGCACAGTATTAGGCGAAAATAATGAGTAATGCCCAAAACGTACGAGCGCTTGCCGCTGAAACTTTATATAACGTAGTTGATAAAGGCGCTTCGCTTAATCAAGAACTGCCATTTGCTAGCCAAGGCTTGCCACCAAAAGACAAAGCGCTACTGCAACAAATTTGTTATGGCGTTTTACGCTACTTACCTAGCCTTGAAAACTACTGCCAACATTTAGTGGAAGATCCACTAAAAGGTAAGCGCAGAATATTTCAATTTTTATTGTATGTAGGTATTTATCAGCTACAACATATGCGTGTACCGCCACATGCAGCAATTTCAGAAACAGTGAATGCACTGGCTCAATTACGTGCTTTAGGTTTAAAAGGGCTTATTAACGCTATTTTACGTAGTTTTCAACGCCAACAAGTTGAGCTTGAAGAAAAAGCGAAGCTTATTCCGGTATGTTTATACAACCACCCAAATTGGTTTATTAAACAAGTAAAAGAAGCCTACCCTGATAGCTGGGAAGACTTACTTGCAGAAAACCAACAACAAGCACCTATGTGGTTACGTGTAAATCAAGCACAATATAGCACGCAAGAATACAGCGATATGCTAACGGCTAACGATATAGAACACACCTTAAACCCTGACTTTATAGATGGGATTAAACTTGCTAAACCGCGTGATGTATTTTCATTGCCTGAGTTTGATACAGGTGCATGTTCAGTACAAGATGCTGCAGCACAACTTGCAGCACGCTTTTTAGAGCCAAAAGATGGCGACACTATTTTAGATGCCTGTGCAGCACCTGGCGGTAAAACATGTCACATATTAGAGCTTGCTGATGCAGACGTACTTGCTCTCGATAGCGATTCAACTCGCCTTGAACGTGTTAAGCAAAACTTAACGCGTATTGGCTTAGGTGCAGACCTACAATGTGGCGATGCCTCGCAACCGCACACATGGTGGGATGATCAACAGTTTGATCGTATTTTATTAGACGTACCTTGTTCTGCAACTGGCGTTATTCGTCGCCATCCAGATATAAAATGGCTTCGTCGCGCATCAGACATTGTAGATTTAGCTGCACTTCAAGGCGATATATTCAATAGCATTTGGCCACTTTTAAAACCAGGTGGTACATTGGTATATGCTACGTGTTCGGTTCTTCCACAGGAAAACCAACAACAAGTTGCTAAGTTTTTGGCTAATAACGACGACGTAGAGCATATTCCTCTTCATGATAAAGACACTATTACAACACCAGGGCTGCAATTACTGCCTGGCGAAAGTGATGGCTTTTATTATGCGAAATTAGTGAAAAAGTCTAAATAGTTTAGCTTAAATACTTTCGATAATTAGCCATTTTTTAATTAAAATGGCTTTGAATAGCTACTTATAACACTGGTAAATAATGAAAATAATCATACTCGGTGCTGGGCAAGTTGGTGCCACACTAGCTGAAAACTTAGTCGGTGAGCAAAACGAAATAACCGTTGTTGATATAGATGGTAACCGTTTACGTGAACTCCAAGATAAGTACGACTTACAAGGGGTGATGGGACACAGCGCTCATCCTGACGTATTACGTCGTGCTGGTGCAGAAGATGCTGATATGATTATAGCGGTAACCAGTTCAGACGAAGTAAACATGGTTGCATGCCAAGTCGCTTACAGTATTTTTAAAACCCCTACAAAAATTGCCCGAATTCGTTCTGAGCAATATTTAAAATACCGTGAAAAGCTATTTCAAAACGACGATTTACCAATCGATCACTATATTGCACCCGAAGCACTGGTGACCAAATATATTCGCCGCTTAATTGACTATCCTGGTGCATTGCAAGTCTTGCAGTTTGCCGATGGTATGCTCTCATTAGTCGCCGTAAAAGCTTACTATGGTGGTTTGCTAGTAGGCTATGCGTTATCTGCACTTAAAGAGCACATTCCTAATGTAGAAACTCGCGTTGCCGCTATTTATCGCCAAGGTAAAGCAATTAAACCATTGGGTACAACGGTCATTGAAGCCGATGATGAAGTGTTTTTCATTGCCGCGACAAAACATATACGCGCTGTAATGAACGAGCTGCAAAAACTGGAACGCTCTTACAAAAAAATTATGATAGCGGGTGGTGGTAATATTGGCGCAGGCCTTGCTCGCTCACTTGAAAAAAATCACACCGTTAAACTCATTGAACGCAGTAAAGAGCGAGCTGAGCAACTATCTGAAATGCTCGACAACACCGTGGTGTTTTGTGGTGATGCATCTGATCAAGAACTACTCTCAGAAGAGCATATTGAACAAGTTGATGTATTTATTGCCGTAACCAACGACGATGAAGCAAATATTATGTCGGCCATGCTTGCAAAACGTATGGGCGCACAAAAAACCATGGTGCTTATTCAGCGTGGCGCTTACGTTGACTTAGTACAGGGCGGCGAAATAGACATTGCCATCTCTCCACAACAAGCAACGATATCAGCGTTATTAACACACGTACGCCGTGGTGATATCGTTAACGTGTATTCACTACGTAAAGGTGCCGCCGAAGCGATTGAAGCCGTTGCCCATGGTGATGAAAATACATCAAAGGTCGTTGGCCGGGCCATCGCTGATATAAAACTCCCTGCGGGTACCACCATAGGTGCAATAGTGCGTAATGACGATGTGCTTATTGCTCACGACGACACCATTATTTTATCGGGCGATCACGTTATTATGTTTTTAATCGATAAAAAGCACATTAACGTAGTAGAAAAACTGTTTCAGGTTAGCGCAATCTTTTTATAAAAAACCTCCTTTGTTTTCTATACATAGTTTATGTATAGAAAACCACAAAAACAAATACGAATCAATCTCAAAAGCATTTACTTGCAAGCTTAAATCTATTACCCTCACGTTGTTTGATAATCAAACATCAACGATACAAATTGCACTAAGCTTTTTGATGGCCAACAAATAATGCCAATCGGTATAAGTGCGGGAGCTATTTAACAATAAGATAATCGCAATCTAACTAGCTAAATAAAATTTTCACGATGTTAGTATTTGCTTTGATCCGTTAAATTATTTACGGTTTTTATACTGATTGATATGAATTCGAGAAAATTAGAACTTATACCAATCTGCTTAATTAAGCGTTCTATTTTGAGGCAAGAAAATCGTGTCGATAACAAGGGAAAAATTCGTTATTCAGTTGTTCTATATCAGAATTTTTAACGCTGTTAGTGTCAGATTTAATCCCTAAAATTGATTAAGTAATATTGCACATTGGTATTAATGCTGTATTAGTTATTCTGTATAGAAGCACCATTACAGCACTTTTTATCGTTATTGTTAGTCCACTTAAATATTTAAGGTTTAGTTCAATACGTATTTCATTATGTGAAAAGTTAATTTCACATTATTCTTAATACAAATGGATTTTTTCAAAATGATACGCCCTGTTTTAAATAAACCTCTTTCTCTTATCTATTGTAGTGTTATTAGTATTCTTCTTGCTGGAATTTCACCAAACGCAAACGCCGAAACTAAAAAAGACATTGAAAAGCTCACTGTTGTTGGTGAAAAAAATAGTGGCTATAAAACGAACTCAATGAGCTCTGCAACAGGCCTTGACCTATCTCATCTGCAAACCCCACAATCTGTTATTGCCATCACGAGTCAATTAATGGCTGATCAACAGCTCAATAGCGCTATCGAAGCAATTACCAGTGTTACTGGCATCAATGCAAGAGAAGCGGATAACGGTAAGTTTTCGATTTCTGCTCGAGGAATTAGTGTTACCAGTATTTTATACGATGGTATTGCTACAACTTATGACACCCGTTTTAACTATGGTGACAATTTAACTGATACCGCTATTTACGAACGAATTGAAGTCGTCCGTGGTGCAACGGGTTTAATGCTGGGTGCGGGCAACCCATCTGCCGCAATTAACCTAATTCGTAAACGCCCTACTGTTAACAACCAATTAAAAGTAAGCGCCTCTATTGGTTCTTGGCAACAATATAGAGGAGTTGTTGATATCTCCGGTAGCATAAATAACACTGAGAGTGTTCGTGCTCGTGCAGTTGTTGCGTATCAAGAGCAAGAGTCATATCAAGATCGATTTAGTCAAAGTCGTAATACTGTGTACGGTATTGTAGAAGCAGACTTCACCGATAGCACCTTATTTACGATTGCAATTGATCATCAAACAACGGATCCACAAGGAACAATGTCAGGTGGTTTGCCGATTTTTTATAGTGACGGTAGTCGTACATATTACGATCGAGAAACATCTACAGCAGCAAGCTGGGCATCGTCACAAACCGAGGCATTAAATAGCTTTATTAGCTTAGAACACCATTTCAATAATGATTGGCAGCTAAGCGCTAGTTACGTTTATGGTAATAATGACTTACATTATGATGTTATGTGGGCGAAGGGTCACCCTGATCCAAAAACAAATATAGGCATGACGCCCGGTTCGCTTAACTATATTGATGCAAAGCGTATTCAGCGAACTTATGAACTAGAGCTTACGGGTCACTTTGATTGGCTTAATCAAGCACATCAATTAGTCTTTGGCTGGAATAGTCAAAAGCAAACGTTCTCTACACCGTATTTCCCAGCACAACAAAGCGCCGGTGTTATTGGAGATTTTACAGCCCCAAATTACGACTACCCTAAACCAATTTGGCAGCAAAATCCGGCTTATGGTTCATATGGCACAACCAAACAAGATGCGCTCTACTTTGCTTCCCAGCTTAATATAACGAATCAGCTTGCATTCATTTTAGGGAGCCGCTTAAATCGCTGGCAAACCAATCAAGATAATTTTGGTAGTGAGCACGACTTTAAATTAAATAACGAACTCACAAATTATTTAGGTGCCACTTACTCGCTAACTGATAGCTGGGCACTTTATGCCAACTATACCGATATATTCACTCCACAAAGTCGAGTAGATGACAACGGTGATTACCTTGAACCAATTAAAGGCAAAAACTATGAAATAGGTATTAAAGCGTCATTAATTGCTGATCGCGTTGATATCTCTTTGTCAGCATTTGAAATCCAGCAAGATAACTTAGGTGTATACACAGGTGAGAGTATTCCTGAGACCATGCAGGCTATCTATCGACCTATAGATGGCACAGTAACAGAAGGTTATGAATTTGAACTCAACGGGAGCTTAACTGATAATTGGGATCTTTATGTTGGCTACACTCATAGTAAAGGCGAAACCCACGATACAAAACCGCTCAATACCACTAACCCTAAAGATCAATACAAGCTTTTCACTAGCTATAGACTAAGTAGTTATTTAAAAGGTGTTAAAATCGGTGGTGGCTACCGCTGGCAGAGCCGCAGTTATGATGACGTTAAAAACCCAGTACTTGGTAATGTTGAAGTGGAGCAGTCAGCTTATGGAGTAGCCAGTTTAATGGCCAGTTATCAGCTCAATGATCAAATAGCCATTAGCGCTAATATAGATAACCTGTTTGATAAAACTTACTACAATCAAATTGGTTTTTATAACCAGTACCGGTACGGCAGCCCACGTAAATTCTCACTGCGTTTCGATTACAACTTTTAATAGAATGTGGTCAACGGCCCTAGGGGCTGTTGATCTTTCGAGGTTAAATTTGCAGCAGTGTGTTTGGTATTTAAGCAAGGCAGAGCCTATGTAGTGTGGTTATTCCCCATAAATAGGCGATAACGCAGCATAAATGCCAAACATGCGCTGCCCTTGGGTTCTGCCTAGGGGCAATTTACTCTTTGTTGCTCGGTTTTTACTTAGCCCACTAGGTTACAAACCTTACGTCGCGATTAAATCGCCCCTAGATTGAACACATTTTAACCTACAAAGGTCAACAGGCCCTATTATCATCGAAGAAAAAGCAGCTGGTTAGCTGCTTTTATATATCAATTAAGAGTTTTCAGTGGCTCTTTATTGTACTTTAGAAAACTCTTCTTTAGAAATCTCACCATTTCCGTCAGCATCTAAATCATCAAAGATTTTCACAAGTTGAGGATTTACTTTTGCTTCTTCCATACTAATTACGCCATCGCCATTACCATCAAAAGAGGCAAAATCTACTGCCGCATATGCCACTGACGAAGATGCTAGAACCAAAACTGCAAGTGCTGTGTTTAATGTTTTCATAATAATATTCCTAATAAGATGGGAAGTCCTTTTCAAAGATCCCTAATTGTGAAAAATGTTTAATTTAAAAAGGTGAGTTAGTAATTAGCGAACTCTTCTTTGGAAAGCTCACCACTACCATCGGTATCTAGCTCAACAAATTCAGCCATTAAATCAGTATCAACTGCCGCTTCGCTTGGGCTAATCGTGCCGCTACCATCTATATCAAGGCTATTAAAGTCTGATGCTGCAAATGCAACTGAAGAAGACGCTATAGCCATAAGTGCCAACGCTTTATTTAAATGTTTCATAACTTAATCCTTCATATTAAATGTTCTATCAAAAAAATGAGATCTCGAACTTAAACCGTAATTTTTCACTTCCTTGTTATCCTCTTTCGTAAGCTCCCTTGCCTACTTAGGTTGTCTTTGGCAACTCAGGATCAATGCCTTTAATTAAGCTTTAGAAAATTCTTCTTTTGATAACTCACCATTTTGGTCAGTATCAAGCTCTGAGAACATGCTCATTAGCTTTGCATCTACCGATGCCTCAGATTGACTAATTGTGCCACTGCCATCCACATCTAATGTATTAAAGTCGGTTGCTGCAAACGCGGCTGAAGAAGAGGCTATTGCCATAAGTGCTAGTGCTTTATTTAATGTTTTCATAACGTGTATCCTTAAAATTTTTGAGTAATGTCAGGGCGCTTATGCCACCCCGTAGCGTTAAGCTTATGCTTTTGAAAATTCTTCTTTTGATAACTCACCATTTTGGTCTGTATCAAGTTCAGAGAACATGCTCATTAATTTTGCATCTACTGATGCCTCAGCTTGGCTAATGGCCCCACTACCATCAGCATCTAACGTATCGAAATCAGTTGCTGCAAATGCAGCTGAAGAAGATGCTAATGCGATAAGTGCTAAAGTTTTATTAATGCGTTTCATAATATGTATCCTTCAAAGTTATGTTTATGCGATTAAGTAGTTCACTTTAAATCACGTTTTGTTTAGTACACCCAGACTATTACAACTTAGATGCCAACTTTTAAAAGTTATTTATTTTCAATTAGTTGACTAACTTTAGGAGTGAGAAAAGCAAATTGTTCAAGATTTTTTGTTGCTTTTTGGCAACAGAGTTTCAAGCTAAAACAAAAAAATCTTTAAAAACATGAGGTTAAAAAGATTCAAAATACTACAGTTTATAAATTTAGATACTTAAAAGATGATTTAACATTGAAATTTAGCTAAACCTTAGCTGAACTTTTTTTTATAAATACAATTGGAAGGATTTTTTGAAATTTAAATTATTGTTTTATATGGTTTATTATTTTATTTGGTGATGGTTAAATAATTTTTCTGCAAAAAAATAATAAATCACTAGTTTGTTGCATAATAGCGAAACTTAGCTTTCATCAAGTTCAGAGTTAAGTATTGAGGGATCAATAAAGTGCTCTCTCATGAAAGTTCTCATTTCGTCTTCGCTGGCTAATAACTTAATACCGCACTTAGCGCCCGCCGAATAGCCTTTAACGCTGCACACTTCACCTGCAAAGTTTTTACCACTGCTATCGAGCATAACAGTGCATTGCATATCTTTTATATTTTCAAGCGCTTGATCGCTTTTGATATCAAACATAACGCCAGTTAATGAAACGTCTTTGATCACTCCATCAAGCACTCTTTCGTCACTTAACTTAAGTTTAGCTGGCAAGAAAGTAGGGATACGTGCTTGTGAACGCAGATCAAATAACTGCACGTGTTTAGGAAAATTAATAAAAACCAGCCGAGCAGGATGAGAAGTAACCGACATAACTTGTTGACGAAATGCTATAACTTGCCCACCACTACCTTCTATCAACGCTCTTACTACCACCATCACACCGTCACGCAAATAATCACTGGCTGCAAGCAATCGTTTAGAATTGGGGTAATTTAAAATAATAAACTTATCATCAAGCAAACCAACTAATTCAGTTTTAACACGCTTACTACTTGTAGGTGTTAATATTTCTAGGTCGACTAAGCTGCCTACACCTATATGCTTTAGCTTTTCTAAATTTGCTGGCATATCCCTTTCCCAATGATGTATTTACTGACTTTTTTACCCACGCCAAAACGTTGGTGTAAATAGTACCAGTAGAGTAAATATTTCGAGGCGACCAAACACCATTGCAATAGTAAGCAACCATTTAGCGCCATCGGTTATAGCACCATAGTGTGATGCAACGTCACCCAAACCAGGGCCTAAGTTATTTAAACATGCGGCAGTAGCTGAGAACGCCGTTATGTTATCCATACCAGTCCCCATAAGCGCTAACATAATAATAATAAACACTAATGCATAAGCAGAAAAAAATCCCCATACCGCTTCGACGACTTTATCTGGAAGCGCCTTTCGGCCTAACTTTATAGAATATATAGCACGAGGGTGTACTAAACGATTGAGCTCACGCACACCTTGTAAATAGAGTAAAAACACACGAACTACTTTCATACCGCCACCGGTAGAACCCGCACAACCACCAATAAAGCTCGAAAATATAAGTAATATTGGTAAAAACAATGGCCATGTTGAAAAGTTATCGGTAGCAAAGCCCGCTGTAGTACTCATTGATACAGCTTGAAATAAAGCCTGATCTAGCGTTTCATCACCATTAGCGTATATCTCATTTGATGACAGTACCGTAAAACAAATAACCACCAGCGCTAATTGAATACACAAAAATACTTTAAACTCAGGGTCGCGCAAATATACCTGTACATTTCGACTGGCTACCGCTGCGTAGTGCAATGAAAAATTAATGGCTGCAATAATTAAAAAGAACACACAAATAAAGTTAATAACTGGGCTGTTAAAGTGGCCTATCGAGGCATCATAAGTAGAAAACCCACCAATGGCTACGGTTGAAAACGCATGGCAAATAGCATCAAACCAATCCATACCAGCCGCCCAATAAGCAAGCATACACGCAGTAGTAAGTGACACATAAATATACCAAAGATGTTTTGCTGTATCAGCAATACGCGGGGTCATTTTAGAATCTTTTACAGGCCCTGGTATTTCAGCGCGATATAACTGCATTCCACCAACACCAAGCATAGGTAGTATCGCTACAGCGAGTACAATGATCCCCATACCGCCAAACCATTGTAACTGTTGGCGATAAAACAATACGGATTTGGGGAGGTATTCAATCCCCGTCAGTACGGTTGCACCTGTAGTTGTTAAGCCTGAAAATGCCTCAAACACCGCATCTGCAAATGATAGGTTGGGTTCTTGTAAAAATATGAGCGGTAAAGATGCGAATGCACCTAATACCAACCAAAACAGAACTACGATTAAAAATCCTTCGCGGGCTTTTAAATCTCCGTTTTCGTGGCGGTTCGGGTAATAAGCCATTAGGCCAATAACAATACTAAATATAAATGCTAAAACAAATGGAACACCACCACCGTCTTTATAAATTAAAGACACCAGTGCCGGTGGCACCATGGTAATACTAAACAGCGCAACAAGTTGGCCAAGAATTTTTATGATGGTACGAAATTGCATTTAGCTTATCGCTTTTATTATTAGTAAATTCAGGCTAAGTAGTGTCAGCCTGTTCAAATTAAGTGGTATGCATTAAATGCAACTTGTGTAGGTTATTACTCTTTAATAGTTAACTCAACTGCGCCGTGGCTTAAATCAAAAATATCTTTAATTGCTTGTTGTGCTTGGCGGCTATCAATCGTGATCACCCATTCAATATTAGCAGTAAATTGCTTATCAATATTAAGTACTTGGTAGTTGCTCTTTAGCCGCTGCTCAATCGCGCCTTGCATGCTGTATTCACTACTTCCTGTAATTTCAATACTGGGAACTTTAAGCACCGTTTGCAATTTTACTAATGCATTATTTAATGAGCCACCATAAGCACGTACTAATCCACCAGTACCTAGCTTTATACCGCCAAAGTAACGTGTCACTACAGCTGTTATTTCGCCAAGGCCCGAACCCACCAACACATTAAGCATAGGCTTACCCGCAGTGCCATTTGGCTCACCATCGTCCGAAAAACCATAAACATGGCTACCACCTGGATTACCCGCTACGTGCGCCCAGCAATTATGACGAGCGTCTGAATATTTTTCTTCAATACTTTTAATAAATGCTTTTGCGCAGGCTAAATCTGGCGTGTGTGCAATATGCACAATAAAGGTGCTTTTTTTAATTTCTTCTTGATGAAACACATCCGCTGCAGGGTATTTATATTCTGACATACTTTACTTAACCAATATTCAACCAAAAAAATGGGGCCTTATGGCCCCAATTATTCAAACGTAGATAGTATCGTTAAGCTAAGTCTAAATCACGCGTCATATTTTCTAGGCTGTCTTCATGAACGATAATATTATCTTCAATGCGGATACCACCAAACGGTTTAAACGACTCAACCTTTTCCCAGTTAATGAACTGCTTATTATCGGTTTGTGCTAAATCACCAAGCAATGAGTCAATAAAGTATAAACCTGGCTCAATAGTAAACACTTGGTTTTTTTCAATCAGGCGCGTACAACGTAAGAATGGATGTCCTTCTGGCGAAGGTTGGTGAGTACCCTTTTCGTCACTCATAAAGCCACCCATGTCGTGCACTTGTAAGCCTAAGTGATGACCTAAACCATGCGGGAAAAAAGTAGAGGTAATTTTACGCTCAACAATTTCTGCCGCAGGTAGGTTAACAATTTTAAAGTCACTTAATATTTGTGCAATACGGTTATGACACTCAACGTGCAAATCGCCATAAAGCATACCAGGCTTCAAACCTTGACCTAATTCAATTTGCTGTACTGTCATCGCATCCACAAGCTCAGAAAACTCACCCTGCTTTTTAAAATCATAAGTACGGGTAATATCAGCTGCGTAACCATTAAAGTTTGCCCCAGCATCGATTAAAAATGAGTTATGGGTATGTGGTGCTTTTGGATCAAAGTGCGTGTAATGCAAAATAGCGCAGTTTTCGTTAAGTGCAACAATGTTGCCATACGGCATTTCATTTTCACTCTGACGTGTAGCCATTAAGTATGCTTGCTGAATATCAAACTCGCTACCACCATTAAAAAAGGTATCGCGTGCAGCTTTGTGCCCGTCTACTGCAATGCGGTTAGCGTTGCGTAAACATTCAAGCTCGTACTGCGTTTTATAAGCGCGGTGGTAATGAAAATAGTTAAGTACAGGCTCTGGGTTCATAATACTAAAACCAAGTGCTTGCGCTACTTCTATATATTCGCCCATATAAGCGTATTTAGCTTTATCGTATGGCAGTAGCTTTTCAACTTGATCAGGTTGTAGCAGTAGTTCTATATCAAAATACTCAGCCCAAAAATCACGAGGTTCGTCCGGCACTTTATGCCAAAAATCAACAGGACGATAAAATATTAGTTTTGGCTTGTCGTTACCATTTACCACAATCCAGCAATGCGGATTATCAATAACTGGCAGCCATGCTTTAAACTGAGGATTAACTTTAAACGGGTAATACATATCATCTAAAAACTGACGTTTAGCTTGGCCCGAGTGAATAACTAATCCCTCTAACCCTTCGCTTTCACAAATTGTACGAGTACGCTGTTGCAGTGTTGCAATATGTTCGGCGTATAAAACGGCTAATTTATTCATTGTTAATCCATCTGTTAAATTTAACTTGCTCTGAGTCTACCACTTATACCAATTGCATTAAATAAGGGGGCATCTAATCACATTAGATATCCCCCTACTTTAAACATATGTTTACTAACCGCCCATTTTCATTTCTAGTAGCGGCGCTAGTACATTCCCTTCTCGGCCCATTCGAGTATGATAAACCTGTCTATATGCAAATACATTTTTTACATAATCACGAGTTTCACGATATGGAATAAGCTCCACCCATAACTCAGCAGGAATAGCTTCATCAGGTAACCAACGTTTAATACGATGATACCCAGCGTTATAAGAAGCTGTAGCGAGTATTTCGTTGCCATGATTTTTCTTTTTTAAATACTGCAAATAGCTACTGCCTAACCTAATATTTATTTTCGGTTGATATAACCGATTACTCGATACACTACTTTTATTGACGTATTTAGCCGTGCTTGGTAGCAATTGCATCAAGCCACGTGCGTTAGCATGCGAGCGTGCATCAGGTGCAAATGAACTTTCGCGCCTTGCAATCGCAATGCTCCACGCTACGTCAATTTTGCTGCGCTTACTGTAACGTTCAAACACGTCTTGAAATGCAAACGGAAAACGCAGTTCAACATAATCCCATGCTTTTATTTTTGCGAGAGTAAAAATAGCACTATCGTACCAATCTAGCTCTGCCGCCAGCTTTGAAGCGGCGAGCTTTTCGTCATCACTAGAGGTATTGGTTAAATAATTCCACTCTCTTCGGGCTGCAGTAAAACGTTTTAATTCATAAAGCGCTTTTGCTCGCTTAAAACCGGGCGCATTACTCACCTTGTCCAGCAGTTTTTGATCAACCACCAGCGCTTGATTATTTAGCTCTATTGGTAACCCTAAGCGTGCCGCAGCTAAAAACCCGTAATAGTCACGATTAGCGGCCACATTTACAAAAATACTATCAGCCTTTTTTTGCTCACCACGTTGTTCATAGCTATAAGCTAACCAATATTGCTGACCCAAACTTAAATTATCTTTGCCTGTAAAAAATGCCGCTATACCTTCCCAATCTTGGGTTTTAAGCATATTGCCCAGCTGCCATTGAATAAGCTTGCTGTCTAGGCGCTCTTTTGGCACTTTATTTAGCCAAAAGCTGGCTTGGTTATGCCCGCTTGAAGCAAGCGATAATGCAAAGGTGTAATACACATCGGCTTTTGCTTCATCACTGTATTTAAAAATTTTCTCTAGCTTTTCCCACGCTTTTAAAGCGAGTTCTTTATCGCGCCACACTAAACGCTTAACACCATAAAGTGCTATTTGCCCTTCTTTTACTGACTTTTTTTTGTATCGATACAAACCTGCTGAAGCACTCGGGTCACGACGCACCTTTAAATATAAATCAGCTAAGTAACGCTCGCCTTTAGGTAACAGTGTTTTTAAGTAAGGTAATAAACTTTGCTTCCCCCCTTGGGCCGCAAGTGTAATTCGCTGCCAAACTATTTCCTTACTCATATAGCCTTTTTTTCGCCATAACGAGAAAAGGCTATCGCACTCTTCGGGTTGCGATTTTCCAACAGTCCATAAATCGGTTACTTGATTTAATATCGCCTTTTCAGGCGCGCCTAAATCTCGCTGAAAATCTAAGTAAGTACACGTAAGCGCTGTATTAGATGTTTCACGATAATTATTAATGTATGCCGCTTTTTTGTTTTTCCTTTTTAAATACTTTAACCATGCCTCACGCACAGGCCATTCAAGAGGCGTATGCTGATAAATAGTCAAATAGCTTTCTATTTCGGCTTGATACTTAATATTGGGGTGACGCTGCCAATAGGTTTTTTCAACATAAGGTTTTAAAGGGTGATCTAAATTATTAACCGCCGTTTTAAAATTTTGATAGCTGCCATGACGTACTTTTTTTTCGGCATCTACAAATGCGCCATTATCTAGACTCACTTCGGCAGAATGAAGAGGGAAAATAAATGCAGCTGCCGCAAAGTTTAATAAATATTTTTTCATAATGTCCTTTAATAAAAATTAAAGTAGTGAATAAAAACTTTTCAACCACCTTAGCACCAAACCAGCTATATTTTAACCAACCGATTGTAACCGAGTTAAATTTTTCGTTGCATTTTTAATTTAAAGCAAGCACACTGATTGAAATGCAAACTCATCGTACCAGTCTTAGTTCGTCAACTAGGGAGAATAATAATGTTATATAAAAGCGATTCCTTTGAAGTTAGCTTCCTAAAGGAAAACATCGCCGAGTTTAAGTTTTGTGCTACAGGTTCTGTAAACACATTATCTCAAAAAACTCTTTCAGATTGCGCAGCAGCATTAAAAGAACTAGCAGCCAATTCTGATATCAAAGGCATGATTTTTACCAGTGATAAAGAGCACTTTATTATTGGTGCCGACATCTTCGAATTTTTACCTACATTTACTAGACCTGAAGAAGAATTAGTAGTGTGGATCAAAAATGCGACCGATATTTTCGACGCAATCGAAGATTTACCATTCCCAACCCTAAGCGCCATAAACGGCTTGGCACTTGGCGGTGGTTGTGAGTGGGCACTTGCTACCGATTATCGCGTAGCAAGCGAAACAGCTAAAATGGGCCTACCAGAAGTTAAACTAGGCATAATGCCAGGGTTTGGTGGCACAGTGCGCTTACCACGCATCATTGGCGCAGATAACGCAATGATGTGGATTACTTCTGGCGCAGAAAATCGCGCAGCAGATGCCCTGAAAGTAGGCGCATTTGATGCAGTAGTTAGTACTGACAAACTTTTAGAGTCAAGTGTATCAACACTTGAGTTAGCTATTGCTGGCAAGCTAGATTGGCAAGCAAAACGCAACGTAAAACTACAGCCACTTAAATTAAACCGTGTTGAGCAAGGCATGAGCTTTGCAATGGCAGAAGGTATGGTAATGGGTAAAACCAAAGGCCACTATCCTGCACCGGTTATGGCTGTGCGTACTATTAAAGCAGCAGCAAACTGTACTCGCGATGAAGCAATGGCAATCGAAAACGCTAACTTTGCTAAATTAGCACGTACACCAGAGGCTGCGGCACAAACAGGTATATTCCTAGCTGATCAATACATTAAAGGTAAAGCACGTAAATTTGCTAAGCACAGTGATGTAGAAATTAAACAAGCCGCTGTATTAGGTGCAGGTATTATGGGTGGCGGTATTGCATACCAGTCTGCTTATAAAGGCACGCCTATTATAATGAAAGACATCCAGCAAGATGCGCTTGATTTAGGTATGGGTGAAGCGTCTAAACTGTTAGGTGCAAAAGTTAAGCGTGGCCACATGCCAATGGAAAAAATGTTGGCAACACTTAGCAAAATTAAACCAACACTTAACGATTCAGACTTACAAAGCGCCAACATTATTGTTGAAGCCGTTGTAGAAAACCCTAAAGTTAAGCAAGCAGTACTCGCTGATCTTGAAAAGAACATGCCAGAAGGCACTGTACTTACTTCAAACACATCGACTATTTGCATTGATTTACTAGCGCAAGCGCTAGATAAGCCAGAAAACTTCTGTGGCATGCACTTTTTCAATCCAGTGCCAAAAATGCCATTAGTAGAAATTATCCGTGGTGCAAAAACCTCAGATAAAACAATTAATGCAGTAGTTGATTACGCGCTTAAATTAGGTAAATCACCAATTGTTGTTAACGATTGCCCAGGCTTTTTTGTAAACCGTGTTTTATTCCCTTACTTTGCTGGTTTTAGCAAATTAGTGGTTGAAGGCGCTAACTTTGCGAAAGTAGATAAAGTAATGGAGAACGTATTTGGCTGGCCTATGGGTCCAGCTTACCTACTTGATGTTGTAGGTATTGATACAGCGTTCCATTGTACTGGTGTAATGGCTGACGGTTTCCCTGAGCGCATGGCGCGTGCAGATAAAGACCCTGTTACTATTTTTGCTAACGAAAAACGTTTTGGTCAAAAGAACAAAGCAGGTTTTTACAAATACGAAACAGATCGTCGCGGTCGTCTTAAAAAGTCTCATGACGAGACAGCAATTGAGCTATTAAGCCCAATTACAGACGCACCAAAAGAATTTGATAAACAAGAAATCATCGACCGTTGTATGATTCCAATGATCAACGAAGTGCTACTGTGTTTGCAAGAAGGCATTGTTGCCTCGCCGCAAGAAGCAGATATGGCACTCGTTTACGGTGTTGGTTTCCCTCCATTTAGAGGCGGCGCGTTCCGTTACTTAGATCAAACTGGTTTAGCTAACTTTGTTGCAGCAGCAGACAAATACGCTCACCTAGGTGCGATTTACCAAGTATCTGAACA
The DNA here is from genome assembly GCF_045064135.1 of Pseudoalteromonas sp. Ld19. NCBI lineage: Bacteria > Pseudomonadati > Pseudomonadota > Gammaproteobacteria > Alteromonadales > Pseudoalteromonadaceae > Pseudoalteromonas > Pseudoalteromonas sp. Ld19. The sequence continues at coordinate 26,938 of NZ_JBISHA010000015.1, forward strand.
AACTCGCAAGTGGGCCGAAGAAGGTCGTGTTTTCTATAAGGTGGAAGGTTAATATCATGAATAATCCAGTAATTGTAGATTGTATCCGCACACCAATGGGTCGCTCTAAAAGTGGTGTATTCAAACATAAACGTGCTGAAGACTTAAGCGCACATTTAATGAAAGGCTTACTTGATCGCAACCCAGCAGTTGATCCAGCATCAATTGACGATATTTATTGGGGTTGTGTACAGCAAACATTAGAGCAAGGCTTTAACGTAGCACGTAACGCATCATTGCTTGCCGGTATTCCGCACAGCGTTCCTGCTGTTACGGTTAACCGTTTATGTGGCTCTTCAATGCAAGCATTGCATGACGCAGCACGCGCAATAATGACCGGCGCTGGCGACACTTACCTAATTGGTGGTGTTGAGCACATGGGCCACGTACCTATGACTCACGGCAACGACTTTCACCCAGGCTTAGCAACATCAATTGCACAAGCGTCTGGCTCTATGGGCTTAACAGCAGAATACCTTGCAACGCTTCATGGCATTAGCCGTGAGCAGCAAGATGAATTTGCTTACCGTTCACATCAACGTGCACAAGCTGCCACAGTTGAAGGCCGTTTCCGTCGCGAAATTTTAGCAATGGAAGGTCACGCAGCAGATGGTTCGCTTATCTTAGTTGAAGACGACGAAGTAATTCGCCCAGAAACAACAGTAGAAGGTCTATCAAAGCTTCGCCCTGTATTTAATCCTGCATCGGGTACGGTAACAGCCGGTACGTCTTCTGCACTTTCTGACGGCGCATCTGCAATGTTAGTAATGAGCGAAGAAAAAGCTAAAGAACTTGGCTTACCGATTCGTGCACGCATTAAAGCAATGGCAGTCGCTGGTTGCGATCCATCAATTATGGGTTACGGCCCAGTACCAGCAAGTAAAAAAGCACTTGCACAAGCCGGTATTACAATTGATGACCTAGGCGTAGTAGAACTTAACGAAGCCTTTGCAGCACAATCATTACCTGTAATGAAAGATTTAGGGTTAATGGATGTTGTTGACGAAAAAGTGAATTTAAATGGCGGCGCAATCGCATTGGGTCACCCTCTGGGTTGTTCGGGTTCGCGTATTAGCACATCGCTTATTCACTTAATGGAAGACAAAAATGTACGATACGGTTTAGCAACTATGTGTATTGGTTTAGGCCAAGGCATTGCGACTGTATTTGAACGTGTTCAAGACTAAGTATTAGCTTGAACATGTAAAACCATCTTGGTGATTAAAAAGGCGGACTGATTTTATTCAGTTCGCCTTTTTTATTAGCTTCAATTTATGAAAACGACTCTTTATCAAACAAGCATGTAACAGCGTAATTATGTGATCGGGCGTATTATTAAATAAAGCATTTTGAAACGGCTAAAAGCATTAAACAAAATGCTGATCTAGATCTAAGTAAAATAGTTAAATTACACATAAAATTGCGTTAAACTGCCAAACTTATTAATTGCTATACTTAAGCACTCGCGTAAACAGCAACCACTTTATTTAAACAGGCCAATTTATTATGATCTTTGATAACCCCGATCACCAATTAGATGCTATCGGCCTTCGCTGTCCAGAGCCTGTAATGATGGTACGTGCTGCTATTCGAAAAATGAGTGATGGTGAAACACTGTTAATAACCGCTGATGACCCATCAACCACTCGCGATATCCCGAGTTTTTGTACGTTTATGGACCACACGCTGGTAGCTAAAGATGCAGCAGAAGCACCGTATAGGTATGTGGTGAAGAAAGGGTTATAAACTGACGTAGGTTGAGTTGAGTTTTACGAAACCCAACGTATTTTGTAATAATCGAAATAATTTCACTTATTATCACTTCCCTAGTTACTCGGTAATTTTGAATCTTTGACATATCGATGAAAACTCGAAAAAGGCCAATTACTGACTTCAGAAACATATTTATGCTTCACAGGGTTGTAGTGGATATAATTAATATGGTTATTTAAGTCTTCTCCATCTCTAATTTTATGCTCCCAATAACGACGCTGCCAAATCCCACGCTCTCCCTTCGCTATTCGACTTTTATTACAAAATTCTGTTGCTGGAAGCTCTCGAGAAAAGCCTGATTTTATAAGCCGCCAACGCATTGCGTAATTATTATCGCCTTTTGGTAATTGCCAAATAACATGAAGGTGATCGGGCATGATAACGATTGCAATCGTCTTTATTGGATGCTTTTTTGCCACCTTTGAATATACACGACGTAATAACTCTATATTTTCCACAAGCAAAGGCTGAGATCTATCTTCCAAATTTACCGTAAAAAAATAACATGCGCCCGCCTCTAACATACGTTTATAACGCATATTTTTATCCATAAAATAAACAGATAAATAAGAGTATAGATTAGTTTTGTTAATTATAATCAAGGCAAGTTTAAGTCAAACTTATCCACGATGTTGTTGCACGCTTATAGCAACCCCATAAACTTGTGTCTGCCGTAGGTTGGGTTGAGTTTTACGAAACCCAACGTATTTAATAACCACCAAAATAGTTTGGTTCGCCACACATGTTGGGTTTCGCTTCACTCTACCCAACCTACGAAATCCCCTTGGTGTTAATGCTGAATAAACACTACAACGTCCTTGTCACAAATCCATTAATTCACTCGGGCAGCTTTAAAAAATACAGCTATCACTTCTTCGTTATCGTCACTTGTGGCTTGTCGTAGTCACTGTAATCAATGCTTACTATGTACGTGCCTTTTATTGCTGGCGTATAACTAAAGTAGTTATAAATAGTATTACAGTCTGCGATAGCTGGCTGGCCGAGTGTTAGGCTTTGCCCTGCCGGTTGTGCGTCGCTGTAACCACAGTTATAACCTTCACTAAAATCGGCATCGGCTATTTTAAATTCGTACACTTTACCAGGGCTAGAAAATTTAACTTGTGCTTGATAAAGCGCGGGGCCAACTGGCGCAAACTGATACTGGGGTTCTGCATCCCACAATGTAAAGTCGCCTCTTAGATAAATTGTTTTATCTAGCTCTTGCTGTGGCAATACATCGTTAATCGAAATTTGGCTCGTACAGGCAGTAAGTAAACCAGCAAGCGCTAAGATTAAAATTTGTTTCATGGAGATCATCAATGAGTATCCTTTGCATACAGTGAAAACTAAAAAGCCAGCAAAACGCTGGCTTTTTAAATTGCTAATCGGTGTTATTTTTGTAAAACAGAAATATCTGCAATACCTAAAAACAATCCGCTTAACTGGCTTAGCAGCGCAAGACGATTTTGCTTAACAGCTTCATCGTCGGCCATAACCATTACGTTGTCAAAAAAGTTATCAACACTTTGTCGAATACCTGCCAATTGGCTTAATGCTTCTTGGTAGTTTCCATCGGCGTAAAGTGGTGCAAGGTCAGTGGCAAATTTTGCTACTTGTGATGCCAATACTTTTTCAGCGTCGTCGCTTAATAAGCTCTCATCAACACTACCTTGGCTGGTAATGTCATTTTTAGCCAGAATATTACCTACACGCTTATTAGCGGCTGCAAGCGCTTCTGCTGCGTCTAATGTACGGAAATGGCTTACGGCTTTAACACGGCGGTCAAAATCAACAGGCTTAGTCGGACGACGTGCAAGCACGGCTTGAATTACGTCGACTTCAATCCCTTCGTCTTGGTACCAAGCACGGAAGCGCCCTAGCATAAATTCAAATACGTCAGTTGATACATTTAAGTTAGTTAACTTGTCGCCAAACAATGTTTGCGATTTAGCGACTAGGTCTAAAATATCAAGTGGTAGTTCTTTTTCTACCATGATGCGAAGTGCACCAATAGCAGCACGACGAAGCGCAAATGGGTCTTTGTCACCTTTAGGTGCTTGGCCTATACCAAAAATACCCACCAGCGTGTCAAACTTATCAGCAATCGCTACTGCGCAGCTAATTAAATTTGTAGGTAAGTTGTCGCCTGCAAAGCGTGGCATGTACTGCTCGTTTTGCGCTACGGCTACATCTTCGGCTTCACCGTCGTGGCGAGCGTAATGCATTCCCATTACACCTTGTACGTCGGTAAATTCCATGACCATTTCTGTCATTAAGTCAGTTTTACTTAATAAGCCTGCACGCTGTGCTAGGTCTTTATCTGCACCTAATTGCTCAGCAATATAACCTGCAAGCTCACTAATACGCTGAGACTTATCTTTAAGCGTACCAAGTTGCTTTTGGAACAATACGCTATCAAGCGACTCTAGTCGGCTTTCTAGGGTTTTCTTTTTATCTGTTTCAAAGAAGAACTGTGCATCGGCTAAACGCGGGCGCACTACTTTTTCGTTACCAGAAATAACCACACTTGGATCTTTACTTTCGATGTTAGATACAAACAAAAACTTATTTAAAAGTTTGCCGTTTTGATCCAATAACGGAAAGTATTTTTGATCGTCTTTCATGGTATAGATTAACGCTTCGGCTGGCACATCTAAAAATGCTTCTTCAAATGTTGCCGTTAAAGTCACTGGCCACTCTACAAGTGATGTTACTTCTTCTAGTAAATCTTCATCCATAGCAACAATAGCGTTAACTGCTTTTGCAGCGTCTTCTATTTGTGTACGAATTTGCGCTTTACGTTGTTCGTAATCAGCAATAACGTAAGCAGATTTAAGTACGTCAAAAACGTCGTCCGCATGGTTAATGCTAATTTTCTCTGGGTGATGAAAACGATGGCCCTGAAGCTGGTTAGTTATTTGCTTACCAAGAATTTCACCTTCAAGTAACTCATCACCAAACAAAATAGTTACCGTATGCACAGGACGAATAAATTGTGTTTTATTCGCGCCCCAACGCATAGGTTTAGGAATTGGTAATTTAGCCAACGCTTTAGTAATTGCACCTGTCATTAGCGTTTTAGTTTCTTGCCCTGCTACTTTAGCAATGTGTAATAACCATGCGCCTTTGTCTGTTTCGAGTGTTTGTGCGTCTTTTACTTCAATACCACAACCACGTGCCCAACCCATTGCTGCTTTTGTTGGGTTACCGTCACCATCAAATGCGGCTTTAGTTGCTGGACCACGCTTTTCAACTTCTTTGTCTTGTTGCTTAGCTTCAAGCGCTTTTACTTGTAAACCTAAACGACGAGGCGATGCATACCAGCTTACGCCTTGGTGTGCTAATTCTAGTGTTTCTAGCTCTGCAGTTAGGTTTGCAGCAAAGGCTTCTGCTAATTTACGCAGTGCTTTTGGTGGCAACTCTTCTGTGCCAATTTCTACTAATAAATTTTGTGCTGACATACTTACTTATCCTTACACAGCGGGAAACCAAGCGCTTCGCGTTTGTCATAGTAACTTTGTGCACACGCTTTTGATAACGCACGAACGCGTAAAATATAACGTTGGCGTTCGGTTACCGAAATGGCGTGACGTGCGTCTAGTAAGTTAAATGCGTGCGATGCTTTCATTACTTGCTCGTAAGCCGGTAGTGGTAAGTTTGCTTCAATTAACTTTTGGCTTTCTGCTTCACATTTATCAAACTGAGCAAATAAGTCTTCTACGTTTGCGTGTTCAAAATTGTAAGTAGACTGCTCTACTTCATTTTGATGGAACACGTCGCCGTAGGTTACGCGCCCTAGTGGACCGTCTGCCCATACTAAGTCGTAAATACTATCTACGCCTTGAATGTACATAGCTAAACGCTCTAGGCCGTAAGTAATTTCACCTGTTACTGGTGAACACTCAATACCGCCAACTTGCTGAAAGTAGGTAAACTGCGTTACTTCCATGCCGTTTAACCAAATTTCCCATCCTAGGCCCCACGCACCTAACGTAGGTGATTCCCAGTTATCTTCTACAAAGCGAACTTCGTGAGTTAATGTATCGATACCCATAGCCGCTAAAGAGCCTAAGTAAAGCTCTTGGATGTTATCTGGTGATGGCTTTAAAACTACTTGGAATTGGTAGTAGTGCTGTAAGCGATTTGGGTTCTCGCCGTAGCGACCGTCTGTAGGGCGGCGACACGGTTGAACGTATGCGCTAGACATTGGTTCTGGACCAATAGACTTTAAAAATGTTTGCGGGTGAAATGTCCCTGCGCCCACTTCCATATCAAGTGGTTGAATAATGACACAGCCTTGCTGCGCCCAATAATCCTGTAAAGCCAGGATCAAACCTTGAAAGGTTTTTACGTCATATTTTTGCATATTTGGCTTTTTACTATCTAAGAAGTAGCGTGAAAATTACCCTTAGTATACCGTGTGTACACTCAGGTTTTAAGCAGTTTGTGTAATTGAAGAAAATAAAAAAGGAGCCATCAGGCTCCTCTTTTGAAGTAAGTATTATTTTTTACACGTCTAAGTTAACTACACGCAGTGCGTTAGTTTCAATAAACTCACGGCGTGGCTCTACTTGGTCACCCATTAATGTAGCAAATAACTGATCGGCGCCTACGGCATCTTCAATTGTTACTTGTAACATACGGCGTGCATCAGGGTCCATTGTCGTTTCCCAAAGCTGGCTTGGGTTCATTTCACCTAGTCCTTTATAGCGTTGAATATATAAACCACGCTTAGACTCAGCAATCAACCATTCTAAAGCATCCACAAAGTTATCAACAGGAAGTGTTTTCTCTCCGCGTTGAATATATGCGCCTTCAGTAATGATGTTTGCGATGTTAACACCAGTTGCAGCAATACGTTGATAGTCACGTGATGCAATAAAGTCATGACTAAGTACATGTGACTTATCTACACCGTGCTGGCGAATATTCACAACTGGATAGTATAAGTTACGTTCAGTATCATGCTGTGTTGCAGCATTAAAAATAGTTGCATCTTCATCACGAGTAACTAAATCGTCAATTAACTCTTTAGTCCATGCAATTACTTTAGTTTCGTCTGAAAGGTCTTCTTTTTTCAGCTCGGTTTGGTAGATTAAACGCTCCATAACCGTACTTGGGTATTTACGTTTTAAGCGCTCGATTACTTTAACTGTGTTTTGGTAATCGTGAACGATTGTTTCTAGTGCTTCACCTTCGAGTGCCGATGCATCAGTACCTGTATATAAAGCAGCATTGTTAAGCGCAAGTGATGTTAGGTATTCTACTAATGCAGGATCATCTTTAATATAACGCTCTTGCTTGCCTTTTTTCACTTTATAAAGTGGTGGTTGAGCAATGTAAATATAACCGCGCTCAACGATTTCTGGCATTTGACGATAGAAGAATGTTAGTAGTAACGTACGAATGTGAGAACCATCCACGTCCGCATCGGTCATGATAATAATACGATGATAACGTAGTTTTTCAGGATTATATTCGTCACGACCAATACCACAACCTAATGCAGTAATTAGCGTTGCTACTTCTTGCGAAGATAACATTTTGTCAAAACGTGCTTTTTCTACGTTTAAGATTTTACCCTTAAGAGGAAGAATAGCTTGGTTTTTACGGTTACGTCCCTGCTTGGCTGATCCGCCAGCAGAGTCCCCTTCCACTATATATAGTTCAGATTGGGCAGGATCTTTTTCTTGGCAATCAGCCAGCTTACCTGGTAAACCAGCTAAGTCCATTGCACCTTTACGACGTGTCATTTCGCGAGCTTTACGCGCCGCTTCACGCGCACGAGATGCATCAATGATTTTACCAACAACAATTTTGGCATCTACTGGGTTTTCTAATAAAAACTCAGTGAACTTTTCAGCCATTGCTTGCTCAACCGCAGATTTAACTTCGCTTGAAACAAGCTTATCTTTAGTTTGTGATGAGAACTTAGGATCAGGAACTTTAACGCTAACAACAGCAGTTAGACCTTCACGGGCATCATCGCCAGTCGCATTACTGGTTGTTTTGGCCTTTTTATTAAAGCCTTCTTTTTCCATGTAGTTATTAAGTGTACGTGTTAGCGCAGATCTAAAACCGGCTAAGTGAGTACCACCATCACGTTGTGGAATATTATTTGTGAAGCAATAAATATTTTCTTGGTATGCATCATTCCACTGCATTGATACTTCAACGCTAATACCATCTTCTTCACGTTCGTGAGTAAAATGGAATACACCTTTATGGATAGGTGTTTTATTACGGTTTAAGTATTCTACGAATGCTTGAATACCGCCTTCGTATTTAAAGTGATCAGATTTATTTTCTTCACGTTCATCACTTAAAATGATGCTCACACCTGAATTTAGGAATGAAAGCTCGCGTAAACGCTTAGCTAAAATTTCGTAATGAAAATCTAGGTTTGTGAATGTTTCACCACTTGGCCAAAAACGTAATTCTGTACCAGTCGTTTCTGAATCACCAATAACCGCTAAAGGTGCATCTGGAACACCCATAGTGTAAAACTGCTCATGAAGTTTCCCTTCACGACGAACAGTAAGCTTTAACTTTTCAGAAAGTGCATTTACAACAGAAACACCAACACCGTGTAAACCACCTGATACTTTATAAGAGTTATCATCAAACTTACCACCAGCATGAAGTACCGTCATGATAACTTCTGCTGCTGATACGCCTTCTTCTTCATGAATAGAAGTTGGGATACCGCGACCGTTATCTCTTACTGAGACAGAACCGTCTAAGTGAATCGTTACATAAATATCATCACAATGACCAGCTAAGGCTTCATCGATAGAGTTATCGACTACTTCAAACACCATGTGGTGTAAGCCTGTGCCATCATCGGTGTCCCCTATATACATTCCAGGACGCTTTCTTACTGCATCTAATCCTTTAAGTACTTTAATACTCGACGCGCCATAATTATCAGACATGGTTAATCCCACTTATCTTGTTATTAGGTTGCCATGTTTCACGTGGAACATTTGTAGTTCTCGTTGCATGGGTTCCACCACAGCAGAAATACTTTCAGACAAAATTGAAGAGATAAAAATTTGAGAACTGCAGTGAGACAATAACTGTCCGACTTTCTCTTTTGTATCTTCGCCTAACTCTGAAGGTAGATCATCTATTAGCAATATAGATTGCTTATCTGTCTCTGACTCAATTAAGCTATTTTGCGTTACTTTTAACGCATACAGTAATAGCTTCAATTGACCGCGTGAGAACGTATTCTCTACGCTATTGCCAGCGACACTAAAACTAAAATCGGCCTTGTGCGGCCCTTTACTTGTAAACCCTTGGCGAGCATCTCGCTCAAAGTTTTGCTCTAATGCATCTGCAAGAGATTCATTCTCTTTCCAGCCTGCATTAAAGGTCATTTCTAAATCACGTACAAGCGTTAATTCTGCACACATTTTATCAAAAAATTGCTGCTTAAACCTACTTATATACGCCATTCTTAATTTATTTATTTGTTCAGCCAGTCTAACAAATTCTTTGTCCCAAAACTTAATTTGGTCAAAATAATTCTTAGGCTTAGTCTTTAGTAATGCATTACGCTGTTTCAATACTTTATTAAACGATTGCCACAAGTAAAAAAACTCATGTTCCACGTGGAACAAACCCAAATCTAGAAACTTTCTACGCTCTTTAGGTCCACCAAAAAATAAAGAATAACTCTCTGGTGTAATTATTTGAACTGGCATAAGCTGAGCGAGCTCTGACATTTTACGACTTGCCTTACCCTGAATTTTTAAATTCGTTTCGCCTGTTTGGGTTTTACTTATACCAATAGGAATGGATAAATCATGTATTGCTTTACGACCATGAATAACAAACTTTTCTTGCTGGTGCGCAATAATACTTTTGTGTTTTGGAGTACGAAAAGACTTGCCGTGAGAAAGGTAATAAATAGCTTCTAAAAGGCTAGTTTTACCACTGCCATTTTCACCATATATTATGTTAACGCCATTTACTGGTTCTAGCGTCAGTGCCTCAATATTACGAAAATATTTGAGGCTCAAATGACTTAAACTCATTATATATTAATAGTCTTATAAGCGCATAGGCATAACAACGTACATCGCTTCTTCATCGCCTGCACCTTCAATTAGTGCGCTGCTGTTTGAATCGGCTAATGTAAATAATACATCTTCTGTTTTTAATGTATTTAAAACGTCTAATACATAAGAGACGTTAAAACCTATCTCTAAATCGTCGCCTTGGTAACTTACCTCAACAACTTCTTCAGCTTGCTCTTGTTCTGGGTTGTTAGCCGTAATTTTTAATAAACCATTTGATAAGTTTAAACGAACCCCCCTAAACTTTTCGTTCGATAGAATAGATACGCGCTGAAAAGCATTTCGCAGCCATTCACGATTAGCCGTAATTACTTTGTCGCCACCACGCGGTAATACACGACGATAGTCAGGAAAACGTCCATCAACTAATTTACTCGTAAATATAAATTCAAGGTCAATAATGCGAATATGATTAGCGCCAAACTGAATTGTTACTAACTCGTCATCAGCAACCATTAGGCGCATAATTTCTTGCACCCCTTTACGAGGGATAATGAGTTGTCGCTGAGTGTTAAGCGATTGCGTTAATTGTTTTTGCGCTATAGCCAAACGGTGCCCGTCAGTGGCCACTGTTTTTATATCAGTATTATCTACTTCAAACGACATACCATTTAAGTAATAACGTACATCTTGATTCGCCATCGAAAAATGCGTGCTTTCAAGTAACTTTCGAAGCTCTAAACGAGTTAGTTGAAATTCAACTTCTCCGTCCCACTGCTCTAAATTTGGAAAATCATCAGCCGATAAAGTCGTTAATGAAAAGCGACTTTTACCACTAGTCAAAAGTAATTGATGCTCTTGCAAGCTTAAAGTAATGTCTGAACCATCAGGTAGACTTTTACAAATATCGAGTAACTTTTTAGCGGGTAACGTTAGTTTTGTATCAGCAATGTCATCACCTACAAATACGCCCGAAACGAGTTCAATTTCAAGGTCAGTCCCTGTCATTGAAAGCTGTCCGTTTTCTACTACTAACAAAACGTTAGATAAAATTGGTAGCGTGTGTTTACGCTCTATGGCGCCAGACACTTGTACCAATGGCTTTAAAAATTGTTGTCTTGATATTGTTATTTGCATAATAAAGTCAGCCCTAAGATGACAATGTTCTTATTAAATTTTGGTAATCTTCTTTAATTTCGTGGCTTTCGTCACGTAGCGATTTGATCTTACGACAAGCGTGCAATACGGTCGTATGATCGCGTCCACCAAATGCATCACCAATCTCCGGTAAACTGTGATTAGTTAATTCTTTAGACAGTGCCATAGCAACTTGTCGCGGTCTCGCTATAGAGCGACTGCGACGCTTAGACAACAGGTCTGATATACGAATTCGATAGTATTCAGCAACCGTACGTTGAATGTTATCTATGGTAACCAGTTTATCTTGCAAGGCAAGCAAATCACGCAGCGCTTCTTTTACAAAATCGATAGAAATTGGACGACCTGTAAAGTTAGCGTTAGCAATTACACGGTTAAGCGCGCCTTCTAATTCGCGTACATTTGAACGTAATTTTTTAGCGATAAAAAAAGCAACTTCGTGAGGTAAGTTTATTTTACTCTGCTGGGCTTTTTTCATCAAAATAGCAACTCGCGTTTCGAGCTCTGGTGGCTCAATCGCGATAGTTAACCCCCAACCAAAACGTGATTTAAGACGATCTTCAACGCCTTCAATCTCTTTAGGATAACGGTCAGAGGTCAAGATAATTTGCTGGTTGCCTTCAAGTAAGGCATTAAAGGTATGAAAGAACTCTTCTTGAGAGCGTTCTTTGTTAGCAAAAAATTGAATATCGTCAATCATTAATGCATCAACACTTCGGTAATAGCGCTTAAACTCTTCAATCGCATTATTTTGTAGCGCTTTTACCATGTCTTGAACAAAGCGCTCTGAATGCATATAAACAATTTTAGCATCCGGCTTATTAGCCATTATGCCATTACCTACAGCATGCAATAAGTGAGTTTTACCTAAACCAGTACCACCGTATATAAATACAGGGTTAAAAGCAGAACCAGGATTATCTGCAACTTGTGTGGCCGCAGCTTTTGCTAATTGGTTTGATTTACCTTCAACAAAGCTATCAAATGTGTAGTTTTCTTTAATATTCGATTTATAACCTGACTTAGGTGCAGGCTCAACCACCGGCTTTTGCTCTCGAGGCTGTTGCTTTGTTGAAGCCTGCGCACTTGGCGCTAGTTGAGTTTCTACAACAGGTGCAGCCTGTGCATTCAATAAAGGTTTACTTCCCACATCAAAACGTAGCTCTGGTGCTTCAACGCCACAGATCTCAACCAATAATTCGTTAATTCTATTTAGGTACTTTTCTCTCACCCAATCAAGCACAAAGCGATTAGGTGCATAAATCGTCAAGGTATCTTCGGTACTTTCTGCTTGAAGTGGTCTTACCCACATACTGAACTGCTGCGAAGGCAATTCATCTTGCAATACATATAAACAACTTTGCCAAACCGACAGATACACAGTTAAACTCCCAGAGATATAATTTTTATTCCCGCACATCATTAATGATTAAAAATCATGCATTTATTGCGTAAAAATAGCCAAACAAGTGGCCTAAGGCCGCGTATTATGAAGGCACTTTATCCACAAGTAAAAGATTGATTTTTATAAAATTGTTGATATCGCTGTATAAAAACATTAACAGACTGATTTTAATGAGCTTTTATTTAAAAGCCTGAAGATAGATCATAACAAAATAACACGAAGATCGCGAACCAATTTTACGATCCATTTTACTTTTCCCCCGCTTTTATTCACTTTCTATACAGGGGCTGTGGAAAACTTCTTATTTATGATGATCCTAGTTGATCATAATTTTCGATCACCATTAATAGAGTAACTAACACTTAGTGTAGGGTGTAATTATGATTGACTTTAAGTCACTTCATCTATAATATCTCGCGCTCGCAATGGCACCTATGCCAGGATCGCGACCTGTATAGGATGTTTTAACTTTAACCGATCGGATGAGATTGTTATGAAAAGAACTTTTCAACCTAGCGTTTTAAAACGCAAACGTGCACACGGCTTCCGTGCTCGCATGGCAACTGTAAATGGCCGTAAAGTATTAGCACGTCGCCGCGCTAAAGGCCGCAAAGTTCTTTCTGCTTAATTTATAAGTGGAAGACTTTAGCTTTGGCAGGGAGTTACGTCTGTTAACTCCCTCGCATTACTCTCGCATATTTAATGAACCCGCTCGGGCTGCAACTCCTTTCTTTACTCTATTAGCTAAAACGAATGACCAAGATAAACCTAGGTTAGGTCTTACTGTTGCTAAAAAACGTGTAAAAAAGGCATGCCAACGAAACCGTATTAAACGTCTCGCTCGCGAAAGTTTTCGTTTAAATCAACACAGCATCGATAATATTGATATTGTGCTTATGGTCAAAAATGGTATTGACGATCAGTCTAATGAAGAATTAACCAAGCAACTTACTAAATTATGGCGAAAAATTAACGAACGCTGTAAACCAGGTGCACCTAAACCGCCACCTTTTAAGAAACGCCCTAACAAATCAGCTAAATCTAATAAACAAGCCTAATTGCAATAGAATTGCAGGGTTAATTAATGTATCTTTAGCTCACCTTTTAATCATGCATTTAAAATTTCTAATTGAGTCTTTAAATACATGATATCTATCTCACTAAACTTAAGTAGGGGCATAAACATCATGAGGTTACTTAAACCACTTGTTGCTTTACCAACTTTTTGTTTAGTGTTATTTATCCGCGGTTATCAAAAGTGGATTAGCCCGCTGTTAGGTCCGCATTGTCGTTTTAATCCAACCTGTTCTAGTTACGCTATTCAAGCAATTAAATTGCATGGATCGGTAAAAGGGAGTTGGTTAGCTTTGAAGCGCATATTAAAATGCCATCCTTTACATTCAGGCGGAGATGACCCCGTCCCTGAAAAATATATTAACCACCAACACGAGAAATAAGAGCTGTTATGGAATCGCAACGCACGTTTTTATTAATTGGCCTAATGCTAGTGTCGTTTTTATTGTTCCAAGAATGGGACAATGATTACAACAAGCCTAAAGTCGATCCAAGTGCCACAACACAAACACTAAAAGCAAATTCACCAGAGTCAGATGATTATATTCCTTCATCATCAGATTCAGAATTACCTACTTCAGCAACTTTAGCTAAACGTTCAGTTATTGAAATTACAACTGACGTTTTTAAAGTTAAAATTGACACCAAAGGCGGTGACATTGTTGAAACAGACCTTCTTCAATACGAAGATACCAAAGGAAGTAACACGCCTTATATGTTGCTTGGTGAGTTTGATGGTAATCAATACTTTTCACAAAGTGGCTTAATTGGCTTAAATGGCCCTGACGCATCAGCGAATGGTCGCCCTACTTACAGTACCGAACAAAAATCATATACCTTAACAGGTGATGAGCTCCGTGTTCCACTTCAGTTTACTGATAGTAATGGTGTTAACTTTACTAAAACCTATGTATTCAAAAAAGGTCAATACGATGTTGGTCTAGAATATAAAATTAACAACACCACCAGCGCACCGCTTCAAGTGCAGCTATACACTCAAATTAAGCGCACAGTACAAGAAAAAGGCAGCATGGTTGATCAAAACTATTTAGGCGCTGCATACGGTACTGATGAAGAAAAATACGAAAAGTATAGCTTTTCAGATATGGCTGATAAAAACCTAAACAAAAACACCCAAGGTGGTTATGTTGCGTTTATCCAGCATTACTTTGTAAGTGCTTGGGTGCCAATGCAGGATCAATCAAATACACTTTATAGTTTAATTACAAAAAGTAATGCCGCTATTATTGGTGCTAAAGATGAAGCTGTTAATATTCAAGCAGGTAGTGAGCAAACACTAACTGCTATTTATTATATGGGTCCGAAAGAATCAGATATTCTTGAAGCGATTCACCCAGACCTAGATTTAACTGTAGATTACGGTTGGTTATTTTTTATCTCGCAGCCTTTATTTGTATTGCTAAAATGGTTACACAGCATTTTGGGTAACTGGGGTGTAGCTATTATTGCCATCACTATTATCGTTAAATCGTTAATGTATCCACTTACCAAAGCGCAATATACTTCGATGGCAAAAATGCGTGCCCTACAGCCTAAAATGGCAGCCCTTAAAGAAAAGTTTGGTGATGACCGTCAAAAGTTCGGCCAAGCAACTATGGAAATGTACAAAAAAGAAAAAGTGAACCCTATGGGTGGCTGTTTCCCTATTTTGCTACAAATGCCAATTTTCTTAGCCTTGTTCTACGTATTCTTAGAGTCTACTGAACTTCGCCATGCTGAATTTATTTTTTGGTTAACAGATCTTTCTGCGAAAGACCCATACTACGTACTACCCATCTTATTTGGTTTGAGTATGTTTGTGACGCAAAAACTACAACCTATGACGGTGACAGATCCAATGCAGCAAAAAATGATGACCTTTATGCCGGTTATCTTCTCTGTATTTTTCTTATGGTTCCCATCGGGTTTGGTTCTTTACTGGTTAGTGTCTAACCTTATTTCTATCGTCCAGATGTTAATTATCTATCGTGGCATGGAAAAGAAAGGAATTAAAGTAAGAGGCTAATTGCCTATACCCAAACCACATCAAGATGGTTTGGGTATATTACTTATTATAAAGGCGACTTCGGTCGCCTTTTTTATTGCCTGTTTTTCAGCGCTGCTATTCGCTACAAATAAATCGATAGGTTACAATACGGTCATAAAATTACTCATCGTTGGCAAATTAATAGCATGATCAATCAAGATACAATTGCAGCACAAGCAACTGCCCCCGGACGTGGTGGTGTTGGTATTATTCGCGTTTCAGGTAGCCTTGCTAAAAGTGTTGCCGAAAAAGTGGTAGGTAAAATACCTAAAGTTCGCTACGCCGATTATGTGCCATTTAAAAGCCTTACTGGCGAACAGCTTGATCAAGGTATTGCCATTTACTTTGCAGGCCCTAACTCATTTACTGGCGAAGACGTACTTGAATTACAAGGCCACGGCGGTCCTGTAGTACTGGATATGTTACTTAAAGAAATTAGTAAAATAGACGGCGTTCGTTTAGCAAAGCCAGGTGAGTTTTCTGAGCGTGCATTTATGAACGACAAGCTTGATTTAACACAAGCAGAAGCCATCGCCGACTTAATTAATGCCACGAGCGAACAAGCCGCTAAAAGCGCCCTACAGTCGCTGCAAGGTGAATTTTCTAAGCATATAGAAACACTCGTTGAAAAAGTAATTCACTTACGTATGTACGTAGAAGCGGCAATTGATTTTCCTGATGAAGAAATTGATTTTTTATCTGACGGTAAAGTATCTGGTGATTTAGATGCCATTATAAATCAGCTCAATACCGTAACCAATCAAGCTAAACAAGGCAGCATCATGCGCGAAGGTATGCGTGTTGTAATTGCAGGTCGCCCTAATGCGGGTAAATCAAGCCTACTCAATGCCCTAGCTGGTCGTGAAGCCGCAATCGTAACAGAAATAGCCGGTACCACTCGCGACGTACTACGAGAGCATATACATATAGATGGTATGCCACTGCATATTATAGATACCGCAGGCCTACGCGAAAGCCCCGATCGCGTAGAGCAAATAGGTATTGAACGTGCTTGGGATGAAATAAACCAAGCCGATCGGGTTTTATTTATGCTTGATGGCACAGATACGATAGATACTGACCCACACAAAATTTGGCCTGAATTTATGGCAAAATTACCAGAAGGTATGGGCGTTACGGTCATCAGAAATAAAGCTGATTTGTCGGGCGACATAGTCGGTATGGAGCAAGAGCAGCAATACCCAGTCATCAGCTTAAGTGCCAAAAATGCTGACGGTATTGAACTCGTTCGCGAGCATTTAAAGGCCTGTATAGGTTTTCAGGGCGCAACTGAAGGTGGCTTTATGGCGCGCCGCCGTCATCTAGATGCACTAGAAAGTGCTGCGTATCATTTAGATACAGGTAAAACGCAATTAGAAATGCACATTGCCGGTGAAATACTGGCTGAAGAACTGCGTTTAACACAGCAGTATTTAAATGAAATTACAGGTGAATTTACCTCAGACGACCTACTTGGCAAAATATTTAGCTCGTTTTGTATTGGTAAATAAACACCTTATTACAAACATATTCTTATTATAAAGAGCACTCAGGTGCTCTTTTTTATATAAAAAATACTGCTCTAAAATATGCTATTTATAGGTCTAATAACTGAGAATTACTGCCAATAAAATCATATTCAAAGTCACCTTTATTACATGCTAAGAGAGGTCAGATTACGTAGGTTAAACAACAAGGAGTACACTTTGGAGGCATTATTAGCGCAACTTACATCTATTATTAATACATAACTGATACACTTTTCAAATCAGAACACGCTTTAAAAGCGTTATGCTTCATGCAAAAGATAGTTATAAATTGCCTTTTTATACTGACTTTAGTTAGCCAAAACACTCTGTAACATACCTCACACACATAAAAATGATGTTTTTTACTCAATTAAAAAGCTAAAAAACACAGGTTAATAGTGTAAAAAGCTTACTTTTTAAACTATATAATTTGATGATCACTATCATTATTTAAATAAAACAACTCAACAGTTAAGTCCACTAAACCTTTGATCTACTAATTCATCAACTAAATATTTTAAAATAACGGCTCTAAACCTACATTAAATTAAAAATATCCAGATCACTTATCCACAAAGCCAGCTTTTTTGCTCAAATAAATACCAAAACGAGGTAAATCAGCCGTAAAAACCTCGCGATCAATTAAAACTTTCCTGTTTATAAGCTTATTTTTTATTAATTTCATTAGATCTGCTCTATTAGATCATTTTTTAAAATTATTTTTGATCTGTATTTGAGGTTATCAACAGGCTTTATATCCACATTATGATCAACATGTATTTTCGATCGAAAAATTTGCAATTCAGTTTTTGACTAATAAGTAATATCAATAGCTTAGCGAATATAAAACAACCTAAAAATCACTTTAAACATAGCTTCCCCCAACCTTATCAACAACTTGATAAGAAGATTACATTTAAAGATAATTTGTTAATCTATTAATTATCAATAAGTTAAAGGCTCCCTAAAAAAGCAGTGTAAAATTACTACAAAAATAGTTATACAAAGTAACACTCTTAACTTTACTGTTATACTCACTCGGTTATCATAGGCAACAATTAAAACTAATGTGATCACTAATATTCATGAGTTCAGTAAATCTTATTGTTGGCAGCCAAATGGGATCAGCCGAGTATGTTGCAGAGCAATTAAACGATGAACTTAATAATCGAGGTATTACGAGTCAACTGCATGATCAACCTGAGTTTAATAATATTGATCAGCAAAATACTATTTGGCTAATCTGTACATCAACGTATGGTGCGGGTGATTACCCTGAAAACCTTATTAGTTTTGTGGAAGATCTGACACAAGCAAATGATTTATCTCATTTAAAATATTCAGTAATCGCTTTGGGCGACACCAGTTATGACACTTATAACCTTGCTGGACGTAATATAGATGCATTATTAACTCAAAAAGGGGCTATGAAAGTAGCAGAGCGTTTAGAGCTTAATATTCTTGATGAACCACTACCAGAAGATACTGCATTAGCATGGATAGACTCTTGGATAGCTCAAACAGGCTTAAAATAGATAGATCAAGTGAAAAGTTATATATAAAGTTACCCACAATTTACTAATGATTTAATAGATTTTGTGGATAAAGATTGAATAAACTGCTTTTTAAAGCATGCTTATCCATTGGATAAGATCTAACTGATTCAGCCCTGTGCATAAAGTGCCTTTTTGATCAGAGCTTATTTGCTGGATGATCCGATCATATTAACACCTTTAGATCCGATCTAATTTCATGTTTTAAATGAAGATCTAAACCTTATCAACAGAAAAGCCGATCAGTAGTAGTAATAGTAATTAAAGATCTCTTTAAAAGATCCTTTATATTATTAGAGATCACATACTTAGATCTTGCCCACTGTTTAATCATTTATCTTCTGCTAATTTCTAGGTAGAATACGCTCCCTTTTGAAGTTTACCGGTTTGATTTAAGTAGGATCCCATTAATGATTTTTCACGAAAATTTTGACGTTATCGTAGTAGGTGGTGGACATGCTGGCACTGAAGCCGCATTAGCAGCTGCCCGAATGGGGATGAATACCCTGCTACTGACTCACAATATGGATACCCTTGGTCAAATGTCTTGTAATCCAGCAATTGGTGGGATAGGCAAAGGTCATTTGGTAAAAGAAATTGACGCGCTTGGTGGTGCAATGGCACAAGCTATTGACAAAGGCGGGATCCAATTTCGTACACTGAATTCTTCAAAAGGACCTGCTGTTCGTGCAACTCGAGCACAAGCAGATCGCGCTTTGTACAAAGCGGCAATTCAAACAACATTACAAAACCAAGATAACCTTAAAATTTTTCAACAATCATGTGATGATCTTATTGTTGAAAACGATCGTGTCACTGGCGTAGTAACTCAAATGGGTTTACGTTTTAGTGCACCGAGTGTGGTGCTAACCGTAGGTACTTTTTTAGGTGGCCAAATACACATAGGTTTAGAAAATTACAAAGGTGGCCGTGCTGGCGATCCTCCATCAATTGCATTGGCTGAACGTTTACGCGAGCATCCTTTTAGAGTGGATCGTTTAAAAACAGGTACGCCGCCGCGTATTGATGCCCGTACTGTTGATTTTACAAAAATGGAAGCACAGCCTGGTGATACACCAACACCTGTATTTTCATTTATGGGTAAACAATCAGATCACCCACAACAAATACCGTGTTACATCACTTACACAAACGAAAAAACACATGATGTAATTCGTAAAAATTTACATCGTTCACCAATGTACTCAGGTGTTATTGAAGGGATTGGCCCACGCTACTGCCCATCAATTGAAGATAAAATTGTTCGTTTTGCAGATAAAGACAAACATCAAATTTTTGTTGAGCCAGAAGGCTTAACCTCTTATGAGCTATACCCTAACGGTATTTCAACAAGTTTACCGTTTGACGTGCAATTAGAAATAGTGCAATCAATTACAGGTTTTGAAAACGCACATATTTGTCGTCCTGGTTACGCTATTGAATACGATTACTTTGATCCACGCGATTTAAAACAGTCTTTAGAAACTAAATTTATTGAAGGCTTATTTTTTGCGGGTCAAATTAACGGTACTACCGGTTATGAAGAAGCCGGTGCACAAGGTTTAATTGCAGGTATGAATGCGGCGCTAAAAGTGCAAGGTAAAGATTCTTGGACTCCACGCCGTGATGAAGCTTACGTAGGTGTTTTAATCGATGATTTGGCAACGCTGGGTACGAAAGAACCGTACCGTATGTTTACAAGCCGTGCCGAATATCGTTTATTACTTCGTGAAGATAATGCTGATATTCGTTTAACTGAAAAAGGCCGTGAGCTAGGCTTGGTTAATGATGAACGCTGGCAAGCATTTAACGAAAAAATAGAAGTGATCGAAAAAGAGAAACAGCGTATTAAAGATACATGGATCCACAAAGATCATAATGTTATTGATCAAGTTAATGCATTACTAAAAACACCGCTTACTCGTGAAGCTAGTTTAGAAGAATTACTTCGCCGTCCTGAGATCCGCTATAACGATCTTATGGCTATTGATGGATTAGGATCTGAATTTACAAACAAAGCCGCACTTGAACAAGTTGAGATCCACACTAAGTACGCCGGTTACATTGCGCGTCAACAAGATGAGATCAATAAACAACTTCGTCATGAGCAAACAATTTTACCAAAAGAGTTTGATTATAAAACCGTATCTGGTTTATCAAATGAGGTAGTTGCAAAGCTTGTTGAGTCGCGTCCTGACACTATTGGTCAAGCATCGCGTATTTCTGGTATCACCCCAGCGGCGATTTCGCTATTATTAGTGTATCTGAAGAAGCAAGGCTTATTACGCAAATCTGCGTAACAGTAAGGGTACATAGTGTTACAGCAACAATTAACTACATTGTTAGCGCAAACTGATATTGCGCTAACAGAAAAACAACAGCAACAGCTAGTTCGTTACGTCGAGTTACTGAATAAGTGGAACAAAGCTTATAATTTAACCTCAGTACGCTTACCAGAAGAAATGATGATTAAGCATATTATGGATAGCTTAGTTGTTGCGCCTCATTTACCCGGTCATCATTATATTGATGTTGGAACAGGACCTGGTTTACCGGGTATCGTATTAGCGATTGCATTACCGGATACACATTTTGTGTTATTAGATAGCTTGGGCAAACGTGTACGATTTTTAATGCATGTTAAACATGAACTTGGACTCGATAACGTCACCCCTGTGCAGTCAAGAGTTGAAGAATATCAACCAAGTGTTAAATTAGATGGCGTACTCAGTCGTGCATTTGCTTCATTACAAGATATGGTTGACTGGTGTTCGCACTTAATTGATCATTCGGGTAAATTTATAGCCCTTAAGGGTGTATTCCCTAGCGAAGAGCTAGAGTCATTACCCGCTGGCGTTAAGTTTGAGCAAAAAATTGCATTAGAAGTACCTAAGTTAGATGCACAACGACATTTAATTATTCTTTCTAAAGACTAGGGATCAGAGACACCGTGGCAAAAGTCATCGCATTAGCAAATCAAAAAGGTGGAGTGGGTAAAACTACAACCGCTGTTAATCTCGCTGCGTCTATGGCTGCAACGAAACGTAAAGTGCTGTTAATTGATCTCGATCCGCAAGGTAATGCGACTATGGGTAGTGGCGTGGATAAGTATGGCGATGTGCCAACTATTTACGATTTGCTAATTGAAGATAAACCTATAGAAGACGTAATCATCAAAGAAACGTCGGGCGAATATCATATGATTGCTGCAAATGGTGACGTAACCGCTGCAGAAGTTAAGCTTATGGAATTATTTGCTCGTGAAGTGCGTTTGCGTAACGCGCTTGAAAAAATTCAGGATCAGTACGAATTTATTTTTATCGACTGTCCCCCTTCTCTAAATATGCTAACGGTTAACGCCATGGCAGCAGCCGATTCTATTTTAGTACCTATGCAGTGTGAGTATTATGCGCTCGAAGGACTAACAGCATTAATGGATACGATTACGCAACTTGCTAAGTTAGTGAATCCTAGCTTACAAATTGAAGGCATACTTCGTACTATGTATGATCCACGCAATCGTTTAGCAAATGATGTATCAGAACAATTAAAACAACATTTTGGCGATAAAGTATATCGCACGGTGATCCCACGTAATGTTCGCTTAGCGGAAGCCCCAAGTTTTGGTACTCCTGCTATGTATTATGACCGGGCATCAAGTGGCGCTAAAGCCTATTTAGCACTTGCTGGTGAAATGCTGCGCAGAAAAGAAAAAACAGCGTCCGTTGTCGCCTAACATTGAGGTAAAAAATAACATGTCTGCTAAAAAACGAGGTTTAGGCCGAGGACTCGACGCACTTTTAAGTTCGTCAAAGCCTGCACCAATCGAAAGCAAGGAACAAGACACATCAAATGTGACCGAAGCTGTGCAAAATGCAGCTGGACCTAATAACAGTGAATTACAAAAACTCCCTATTGAGTTTTTACACTCAGGTAAATATCAACCTCGTAAAGACATGTCTGAAGAAGCGTTAGAAGAGCTTGCTAGTTCTATTCGCTCACAAGGGATAATTCAACCAATAGTTGTACGCCCTGTTGCCCACAATAGTTTTGAAATCATAGCGGGTGAGCGTCGTTGGCGCGCAGCGCAAATAGCAAAGCTTGAAACGGTACCTTGTATTATTAAAGATGTACCAGA
Source organism: Pseudoalteromonas sp. Ld19 (assembly GCF_045064135.1). NCBI lineage: Bacteria > Pseudomonadati > Pseudomonadota > Gammaproteobacteria > Alteromonadales > Pseudoalteromonadaceae > Pseudoalteromonas > Pseudoalteromonas sp. Ld19. Next base: position 49,678 of record NZ_JBISHA010000015.1, read on the forward strand.
TGAAGCAGCCGTTGCTATTGCACTGATAGAAAATATTCAGCGTGAAGACCTAAATGCAATGGAGGAAGCCGTTGCGTTAAATCGCTTACTTAATGAATTTGAATTAACACATCAGCAAGTAGCTGATGCCGTTGGTAAATCACGCACCACAGTCACTAATTTATTACGCTTAAATAATTTAAACGGTGATGTGAAAATTTTGTTAGAGCATGGTGATATTGAAATGGGTCATGCGCGTTGCTTATTAGCCCTTGAGGGTGAAGCACAATCGGATGCTGCTCGTTTAGCCGTAGCTAAAGCGCTCACTGTTCGTGAAACAGAAAAGCTAGTACGCTCAATTTTAGAGCCGATACCAGCTAAAGAAGTCATTGAAAAAGATCTAGATGTTAAGCAGTTAGAGCAACAACTCGCTGAAAACCTTGGTGCCAAAGTAGAAATTAACTACAACAAAAAAGGCAAAGGTAAACTGGTTATTTCATATACAAATTTAGATGAGTTAGACGGCATTTTAAACCGTATCAATCACGACAATACCCACCATTAATTTATTACATGTCTGAAAAGAGACATTTGTAGCTATTTTGTGTTACAAACCGTCTACTCAAGTTGCAAAACTGGCAGGATTAAGTATAATTTCGCCAGTTTTAACACCCTAACAATTAGAACGCCATAAAGGTTAACTAACAGTGACTAATAAGTTAGCAAGTCCATATCGACTTGCCGCATTAAAGTTAATTTGTCTTCAGGGGGTTGTAGCATTAATTGCTGCTGTAATTATTTTTTTTAGTTCGGGAGTCAATGCCGCACTTTCATCACTCGCTGGTGGCGCTGTAGCAGTACTTCCACATTTTGTATTTGCGCTCTATGCATTCAGATATATGGGAGCAAGTAGAGCAGATCAAGCGTATGCTTCGTTAAAACGCGGCAACGGATTAAAATTTATGCTAACAATCGTATTGTTTGCGCTAGTACTAAAGCATTTTCCGGTGATTTTATTACCTTTTTTTAGTAGTTATGTACTGGCGTTATTTACTGGATTGTTTGCACCCGTTTTTTTTAAACATTAACTTTTGGGATATAACATGGCAGCAGAAGAAGTTACTCTATCTGGCCATATCCAGCACCATTTGACCAATGCTAAGATGTGCTCGACCGATACAGGTCTCGCCTTCAATAAAGCATGTACGGACAGTGGATTCTGGACATGGCATATAGATACCCTCGCGTGGTCAATCGGTTTAGGTCTTATATTTTTATGGATCTTCCGTAGTGCCGCTAAAAAATCAACACTAGGTGTACCTGGAAAATTTCAATGTTTTATTGAAATGGTCGTAGAGTTTGTTGGCGACAACGTACGCGATACTTTCCATGGTAAAAGCAAGCTTATTGCACCATTGGCATTAACGATATTCGTTTGGATATTTTTAATGAACTTGATGGATTTAATCCCAGTTGATTTCTTACCTGCACTTGCTGGCTTTGTTGGTGAGACTGCATTTGGTATGGATTCACACGACGTGTACATGAAAGTTGTACCTACTACAGATATCAATCTGACTGCAGCGCTAGCGCTAGGTGTATTTATTTTAATGATTGGTTACTCTATTAAAATAAAAGGCATTGGCGGTTTTATTAAAGAGTTAACGCTTCACCCGTTTAGCTCAAATAATATGGCACTACAAATCCTTTTAATCCCATTTAACTTATTACTTGAACTGATTGCGCTGGTTTCTAAACCGTTTTCATTAGCGCTACGTTTGTTTGGTAACTTATATGCGGGTGAATTGATTTTCATATTGATCGGCGCTATTGGATTTATGCAATTACCATTGCATTTTGTTTGGGCTGTATTCCATATTTTAGTTATTGTATTGCAAGCATTCGTATTTATGATGCTAACAATCGTATACCTAAGCATGGCAAGTTCAGATAACCACTAATTACTAGATTTACAATTTTACTTTTACTTTTAACTTTACAATTGAAACTTTGGAGAAATAAATGGAAGCTTTAGAATTATTAAACGGCTTAAAATACATCGCAGTAGCTTTACTAATCGGTTTTGGTGCAATCGGCACAGCAATCGGTTTTGGTAACATGGGCGGTAAATTCCTTGAAGCATGTGCACGTCAACCTGAGCTTGCACCTTCGCTACAAGTTAAGATGTTTATTCTTGCTGGTCTAATCGATGCTGTAGCAATGATTGGTGTTGGTATCGCTATGGTATTGTTGTTCGTACTTTAATTTTATTTTTTGAACAGCTTACTATTTAAGGAGGAGCGGTTGTGAATTTAAACGCCACTCTTATCGGTGAATTGATTGCGTTTACGGTGTTCGTATTATTTTGTATGAAATACGTATGGCCACCACTAAACGGTGCAATTGAAGCTCGCCAGAAAAAAATCGAAGATGGTTTAGCTGCCTCTGATAGAGCCGAAAAAGACTTAGAACTTGCGCAAAAGAAAGCTGCTGAACAGCTTAAAGATGCAAAAGCTCAAGCGGCTGATATCATTGATCAAGCTAAAAAGCGTGCAGTGCTAATTGTTGACGAAGAAACAGTTCGTGGACAGCAAGAGCGTGAAAATATCATTGCTCAAGGGCACTCTGAAGTTGAGTCTGAGCGTAATCGTGTAACAGAAGAGCTACGTAAGCAAGTAGCAACTCTTGCAGTGATTGGCGCAGAACGTATTTTAGAGCGTGAAATTAATCAAGCCGCACATAGTGACATCGTTGAAAAACTTGTCGCTGAGCTGTAATTAGGAGGGTATGAGCATGTCTGAATTGACTACTATCGCTCGCCCATACGCTAAAGCGGCTTTTGAACTTGCCGTTGAAAAAGGCACTATAGAAAGTTGGAATGACATGTTGTTCTTTGCTGGCCACGTTGCCGGTGATGAACAAGCATCAGCCATTCTATCTGGATTGCCTACTGCTCATGCACAAGCTGAATTATTTATCAGCATTTGTGCAGAGCAGCTCAACGAACAAGGTCAAAACCTAGTTAAGGTGATGGCTGAAAATGGACGTTTGATAGCACTACCTGCAGTTGCACAGTTATTTGCTGAATTTAAAGCAGAATACGACAAAGAAATCGAAGTAGACGTGATTTCGGCAACACCTCTTGCTGCAACGCAGCAGGAGTCATTGGTAGCGGCACTTGAAAAACGTTTCGCACGCAAAGTTAAGCTGAATTGTAGTGAAGACGCTACAGTTGTTGGCGGCCTTATTATTAAGGCGGGTGACACTGTAATCGACGGCTCTTTACGCGGTAAATTAAATCGCTTAGCCACAACACTACAATCGTAATTGGGAAAAAGAGCATGCAACTTAATTCCACTGAAATTTCAGAACTAATCAAACAACGTATTGAGAAGTTCGAAGTTGTAAGTGAAGCTCGTAACGAAGGTACTATTGTATCTGTTACTGACGGTATCATCCGCATCCACGGTCTAGCTGACTGTATGCAAGGTGAAATGATTGAGCTTCCAGGCAGCCGTTATGCTATCGCACTAAACCTTGAGCGCGACTCAATTGGTGCAGTAGTAATGGGTCCTTACGCTGACCTTACTGAAGGCGTAAAAGTATATACAACTGGTCGTATCTTAGAAGTTCCTGTTGGCCCTGGTCTACTTGGTCGTGTTGTAAACACACTAGGTGCACCAATCGATGGTAAAGGCGCTTTAGATAACGACGGGTTTGAACCTGTAGAAAAAATTGCACCAGGTGTAATCGAGCGTAAATCTGTAGATGAGCCAGTTCAAACTGGTTATAAATCTATTGATGCGATGATTCCAGTTGGTCGTGGTCAACGTGAACTTATCATTGGGGATCGCCAAACAGGTAAAACTGCACTAGCAATCGATGCAATCATCAATCAAAAAGACACAGGCGTTAAGTGTGTGTACGTAGCGATTGGTCAAAAAGCATCTACTATTGCTAACGTAGTACGTAAATTAGAAGAGCATGGTGCACTAGCAAATACTATCGTAGTTGTTGCATCTGCTTCTGAATCTGCGGCACTTCAGTACTTAGCACCGTTCGCGGGCTGTACTATGGGTGAATACTTCCGTGACCGTGGTGAAAACGCGTTAATCGTATATGATGATTTGTCTAAGCAAGCAGTTGCTTATCGTCAAATTTCATTACTACTTAAGCGTCCACCAGGCCGTGAAGCATACCCAGGTGACGTATTCTACCTTCACTCTCGTCTTTTAGAGCGTGCATCGCGTGTAAACGCTGAGTACGTTGAAAAGTTCACCAATGGTGAAGTGAAAGGTAAAACAGGTTCATTGACGGCATTGCCAATCATTGAAACTCAAGGCGGCGACGTTTCTGCGTTCGTACCGACTAACGTTATCTCTATCACCGATGGTCAGATTTTCTTAGAAACTGACTTATTCAACTCAGGTATCCGTCCGGCAGTAAATGCTGGTATCTCGGTATCGCGTGTTGGTGGTGCTGCACAAACTAAAATCGTTAAGAAACTAGGTGGCGGTATTCGTCTAGCCCTAGCTCAGTACCGTGAATTAGCTGCGTTCTCGCAGTTCGCGTCTGACCTTGATGATGCAACTCGTGCTCAACTTGAGCATGGTGAGCGTGTAACAGAGCTAATGAAGCAGAAGCAGTACGCGCCAATGTCTGTTGCTGAAATGTCTTTGTCGCTATTTGCTGCTGAAAAAGGCTTCCTTCAAGATATCGAAATCGCGAAAATCGGTGACTTTGAAGAGGCTTTACTTTCTTATGCAACTAGCACATACGCAGAGCTTGTGGCTCAAATCAATGAAACAGGTAACTTAAATGCCGAGATCGAAGCGCAGCTTAAAGAACTTCTAGAGAAGTTCAAGTCTACGCAAACTTGGTAATTTAGTTATTAATGGTGCGCTTTAGTTTTCTAAAGCACACCTTGATTCGGAGAGAGAGTCATGGCCAGCGGAAAAGAGATTAAAAGCAAGATCGGGAGTATTAAAAATACTCAAAAGATCACTAGCGCAATGGAAATGGTTGCTGCGTCTAAAATGAAAAGGGCGCAAGAACGCGTTGCTTCAAGCCGTCCATACGCTGACAAATTACGTGAAGTAATTGGTCGTGTTGCTCAAGCAAATCTTGATTTTACTCACCCGTTCTTGAAAGAACGTGAAGTAAAACGAGTTGGTTATATTGTTATCTCTACAGACCGTGGTCTGTGTGGCGGCTTAAACTCAAACGAGTTTAAGCAAGTTGCACTTGATGTTAAAGCGTGGAAAGAAAAAGGTGTTAATGCTGAATTTGCTACTTTAGGTAGTAAAGCAGCTGGCTTCTTTCAACGTTTTGGTGGTCAACTACTCGCTAAAAAAGCGGGCCTAGGAGATAAACCTTCAGTACAAGACGTAATTGGTCCTGTAAAAGTTATGCTTGATGCATTTTCTGAAGGCAAAATAGACCGTTTATTCTTGGTATATAACAAGTTCGTTAATACCATGAAGCAAGAGCCAATTATAGATCAGTTACTCCCTTTGCCAAAAGCTGAAGAAGAAGTATCTGCCCACACATGGGATTACTTATATGAGCCAAACCCAGAGGCTATTTTAGAGTCTTTGTTAGTACGCTTTATTGAGTCTCAAGCATACCAAGGTGTGGTAGAAAATGCTGCCTCTGAACAGGCTGCTCGTATGGTTGCAATGAAAGCTGCAACTGATAACGCAGGTGACCTTATGGATGAGCTACAGCTTGTTTATAACAAGGCTCGCCAAGCAGCAATCACACAAGAAATTAGTGAGATTTGTTCTGGCTCAGCAGCAGTTTAATGCTTCGGGTAAAGATTAACGAGAGGAATAGACATGAGTTTAGGTAAGGTCGTCCAAATTATCGGCGCCGTTGTGGATATTGAATTTCCACAAGATAGCGTGCCAGCGGTATATCACGCACTAAGAGTAACAGATGGCGACTTAGCAGGCTTGACTTTAGAAGTCCAGCAGCAGCTAGGTGGCGGTGTAGTGCGTACTATCGCTATGGGTACTACAGATGGTTTACGTCGTAGTGCTTTAGTTATGAATACAGGTGAATCGATTCAAGTTCCAGTTGGTAAAGCAACGCTTGGTCGTATCATGAACGTACTTGGTGAGCCAATTGATGAAGCGGGTCCAATCGGCGAAGAAGACCGTATGTCTATTCACCGTGCAGCGCCTTCATACGAAGAGCAATCAAGTTCAGTTGAACTTTTAGAAACTGGTATCAAGGTTATCGACCTTGTATGTCCATTTGCTAAAGGTGGTAAAGTTGGTTTATTCGGTGGTGCCGGTGTTGGTAAAACTGTAAACATGATGGAACTTATCCGTAACATCGCAATCGAGCACAGCGGCTACTCAGTATTCGCAGGTGTTGGTGAGCGTACACGTGAGGGTAACGATTTCTACCATGAGATGAACGATTCAAACGTACTTGATAAAGTATCGCTTGTATACGGTCAGATGAACGAGCCTCCAGGTAACCGTTTACGCGTAGCGTTAACAGGTCTTACTATGGCTGAAAAGTTCCGTGACGAAGGTCGCGATGTACTTTTCTTCGTAGATAATATCTACCGTTACACACTTGCTGGTACAGAAGTATCTGCACTACTTGGTCGTATGCCATCAGCGGTAGGTTACCAGCCTACACTTGCTGAAGAAATGGGTGTGCTTCAAGAGCGTATCGCTTCAACTAAGACGGGTTCAATTACATCAATCCAAGCGGTATACGTACCTGCGGATGATTTAACCGATCCATCTCCAGCAACGACCTTTGCTCACTTAGATGCAACTGTAGTACTTTCACGTGATATCGCATCACTTGGTATTTACCCAGCGGTAGATCCACTTGATTCATCTTCACGTCAACTTGACCCACAAGTAATTGGTCAAGAGCACTACGATACAGCACGTGGCGTTCAAACAGTTCTTCAGCGTTACAAAGAACTTAAAGACATCATTGCAATCCTAGGTATGGACGAGCTTTCTGACGAAGATAAGCAACTTGTATCTCGTGCGCGTAAAATCCAACGTTTCCTATCTCAGCCGTTCTTCGTGGCAGAGGTGTTTACAGGCGCGTCGGGTAAATACGTATCACTAAAAGATACAATTGCTGGCTTTAAAGGTATTTTAAACGGCGAGTTTGATGACCTTCCAGAGCAAGCGTTCTACATGGTTGGCTCTATCGAAGAAGCTCAAGAAAAAGCCAAAGGCATGTAAATAGGAGGGTAGTATGACAGCTATGACTGTACATCTTGACGTAGTAAGCGCTGAGCAGAGTTTATTTTCTGGTCTTGTTGAATCGATTCAAGTATCTGGTAGTGAAGGCGAGCTAGGTGTAAACCTAGGCCACGCTCCATTACTAACTGCCCTTAAACCTGGTATGGTACGTTTAGTTAAGCAATTTGGTCACGAAGACGTGATGTATGTTGCTGGCGGTACGTTAGAGGTTCAACCTAATCGCATTACGATTCTTGCAGATACTGCAGTTCGTGGTGAAGATTTAGATGAAGACTCTGCGCAAAAAGCTAAACGTGAAGCTGAAGAGCAAATGACAAAAACGTCTGCAACAGAGTTGGATTATCAACATGCAGCCGTACAGCTTGCAGAAGCAATTGCGCAGTTACGCGTAATTCAGCAGTTACGTCACAAGTAAGCCTATCCGGTTTGTTAAAAGCCCACTTTATGTGGGCTTTTTTGTGCCTGTAATTTAGGCATTTAATAGGACTCTTTTATAAATGTTAAATAATAGACCTATCTTTCTAATATCTATGCTTTATCACTTATATCCTTATCTAATCCCCGTTACAATATGGCAATAATAAAGCTATTTGTAGTTTCAGCTTAGATTCAGTGTGCGGTGTTAGTTTACACGCTGAGTATGTGCACATGATGTGACTTACGTAATCTTTTTTGAATTTACACGCGCTTACTCATTTCGATAAAACAACGAAAAAAGGAAATTGTTTTAATGGCTCTAACAACTGTTATTCTTGCTGCGGGTAAAGGTACTCGCATGCGTTCTGCTCTACCTAAAGTTTTGCACAACGTTGCAGGTAAACCAATGGTGCAGCACGTTATTGATAATGCGATGGCATTAGGTGCAACAACTACAAACTTAGTTTACGGACACGGCGGCGAACTATTACAACAACAACTTGCCGATAACAATGTAAATTGGGTACTCCAAGCTGAACAACTTGGTACTGGCCACGCAGTAGCGCAAGCCAACTCTCATATTAATGATGAAGACACGGTATTAATTTTATACGGTGATGTTCCTTTAACCAAACAATCAACACTAGAGCGTTTATTAGCAGCCACCCCTAAAAATGGTTTAGCGGTATTAACAGTCAACTTAGTTAATCCTAATGGCTACGGTCGAATGCTGCGTGCCGGTGGTAAGTTGGTCGGTATTGTTGAGCAAAAAGATGCAAGCCCAGAGCAGTTACTTATTACCGAAGTAAATACAGGCATTATGGCTGTTAACGGTAAGCTATTAAAAACATGGTTAGGTAACTTATCTAACAATAATGCACAAGGCGAGTACTACTTAACAGATATCGTTGCAATGGCTCACAGTGAAGGCGTAGAAATTACTTCAGCTCAGCCAGACCATGCAATGGAAGTTGAGGGCGCAAATAACCGCGTACAACTTGCTGGTCTTGAGCGTGCTTACCAAGCATGGCAAGCGCAAGAGCTAATGTTAAATGGTGCTACACTTGCTGATCCTGCGCGTATTGATGTGCGTGGAACAGTTACCACCGGTGAAGATGTACTTATCGACGTAAACGTTGTTTTTGAAGGTACAGTCACGCTTGGTAATAACGTACAAATAGGTCCTAATTGTGTCCTTAAAAATTGTAGTATTGGCGATAACGTTGTTATTAAAGCGAATACCCTTATTGAAGATGCTACAGTTGCAGATAAATGCACGCTGGGTCCTTATGCTCGCCTTCGCCCTGGCGCTGTAATGGAAGAAGACTCACACATTGGTAACTTTGTAGAGATGAAAAAAACCCGACTAGGCAAAGGCTCTAAAGCAAATCATTTAAGCTATTTGGGTGATGCTGATATTGGAGAAAAAGTGAATATTGGCGCGGGCACTATTACCTGCAACTATGATGGTGTTAATAAGTCAAAAACTATTATTGGTGATAACGCCTTTATTGGTTCTAATTCATCACTCGTTGCCCCAGTAAATATAGGTGCAACTGCAACAATTGGTGCAGGCTCTGTGATCACCAGTACCGTTGAAGATGATCAATTAGCAATAGCACGCTCTAAACAGCGTAACTTAACGGGTTGGAAACGCCCAGTTAAAAAATAACAATAGAGGCTACTTAGGTAGCCTTTTTTATTTTAGTTGAAGTTTAAATTGCTCTTTATAGCGTCTAGACAAGTTAAGTACTTTACCTGTTGTTAGTTTTATTTCACTGTCGCCACTGGGGAGTGGTGTAATGGACTCCACTTTATCGAGTTTTACACCATGGCTGCGGTGAATTCTACAAAACCCCTGTACTTCAAGTTGTTTGCTCAATGCTGTAAGCGTTGCTCTTAACGGATATATACGTGAGCCTATATGTAGATTTACATAATTACCCGACGATTCAAGCCAATCAACATCCTCTATTTTTATAATGAATTCCTTCCCGAGCTTTTTAACCAATAAACGATTTATGGTCGGTGTTGTTTGCTGCTCACTTTCTTCAATTGAAGAGGCTTCACCTAGTAACTGCTGCACCACATATTGATATACTTTAATAAGTACGATAAAAAACACAAAGCTTATAGCGTCTTTCTGGTATTCATAAATAAGCTCAAACCAGCTAAGTCCAAAGTTATAAGACCCATCATTCAACAAATATATGAATTTACGAACCCCTACCATAATACCAACGTGTAACACGCTAAATATAACAGAGGCACCAAAGTACATACCTAATGAGGCCGTAATATTTTGCCAATTAAAAGGTAAGTATCTTAAAAACCAAATTAAAATAGGGAATATAAGCAAAGTACTCAAGGCACTTGAATACTCCCAAACAAATGGCTCCCACATTAAAAAAGTTAAAGCCCCTTCTCTTTGGGCTTCCATTATTTGGGTTGTAGCGTTTACTGTATTATTAATTAATACGTAAGCACACAGTAATACTGATGCGTAAATGCTTTGAAAACGTTGAAAGTGCTGTAGGTTCATAAATGTATGCTTATTTCTGATGTGGCACGCTTATCCCTGTATACCACCTTTTATCACTATTGCTTGTAATATAAGCACTTATAGATAGTTTTAGCGAGAGCTTTAGGTATGAATAACGCATAACATACATAAAGTAGTAAAAGCATGAGCACTCAAGTACAACAACCTTCATTAATTAATTTGCGTAAATATTATCTTGATTGGCTTAGGGTAATTGCATTTGCGTCGCTAATTTTTTATCACATTGGCATGTTGTATAGCGAAAACTGGGGATTTCATTTTAAAAGTAATTATACATCACAGTATGTTGAATATTTAATGTTGGTGTTTTCACCTTGGCGCATGTTGCTCATTTGGTTTATATCGGGCGTAGCACTGCGTTTTATGATTGATAAAGTAAGCAGCTTTAAGTTTTGGTTACATTTCACTTTATACCGCTCTGTTTTTTTACTCTTACCCTTGCTGGTGGGATTATGGCTAATAGTGCCTTTACAGCTGTTTGCAGAAATGTCACAGCAAGGTGTTATTAATATTAGCTATTGGCAATTTTATTTAGCTTTTATAGAGACTAATAATACGCTGTTTATTAATTATCAGCCTGGAGTGTGGCCGAATGTGGATGTAAATCACTTATGGTATTTGCGCTCGTTGTGGCAGTTTATGTTGATCATTATTGTTTTAACTCTTTTTGCACGCTTGCCTTTTATTACGCCTTTAAAAGCCTTTGTTAAAGGGGGGGTGCCATTTGGGCTTTTAATTATCTTGCTCACTATTACCATACTATTTACAAGCCATTACTTAACTGGCGATTCACTCAGAGAAACTAATGGCTTTATGCTACTACTCGCTGGATATATACTTGCTAAAAACACTTATTTTTGGAACTGCTTGAATAAAAATTTGGTATTACTGGCTTTGAGTTTTTCGGTTTTGTTAGTACTTATAATATTAAGCTATCAAAAGGCGTTTACTCTCCCTCATTTTATTTTAAGCGGTAGCTACAATATTCAACGTATAGTAGGTGTGTTTTTTGTACTAGCGCTCGCTCACCGATTTTTAAATTTTAATACCTACTATTTAAAGCAGCTCAATGTATGGGTGTTTCCCTTTTATTTATTGCATCAAAGCATATTGATTATTTTGTGTTTTTTACTGCAACCCTTAAGTTTAGGGCCTGTTGCTGAACCATTCATTATTATTACAGGGACTTGGTCTTTTTGCGGTGTCATAACATGGAGTATTACACGTATTGATGTATTTAGACCTTTGCTAGGGGTTGCAATTAAACGAGAGTATTCCTCGACTGTAAAAACGATTGGCTATACGGCCGCTTTAATTTTAATAACTCCGCTAGCGTATAAGCTAATTACTTAGGCTAAGAGGCTGTATTAAAACTGCCATAATCTTGTCATGCCTGTGTGTTGATATTTAGCAAATACAATACTAAGGAAAATTACATGTTTAAAAAATCAATTATTGCGCTGTCACTTATATTTGTTCTTACTGGTTGCTCACTTGATGGTGACGATGGTCAAAACGGTTCTCAAGGATTACAGGGAGAACAAGGCGCAGGTGGAACTAATGGGTTAAATGGTATAAATGCCAATTCAGCATTAAATATTAACCTTGTGGGTAGAGGTGTATTAAATGCACAAAGCCCAGAAGGTGCACTGAAATAGTTGCATATCAAGCATCTAAAAAATGGATTTACGCTATTAACAGTTCAGGTGATGATGCTGTTGTTAATATTTTACCCGCCGACACCTTTGATACTGCCGCACTTGTTAAAGATAACGAAGGGGTTATAAACGCCACTAACTTAACCTCGGTCATTACGCTACCTTTAAACGACAACACCCAAGGCGATGCAAACAGCATTGCTATTGATGAAAACAATAATTTACTAGCGGTTGCAATGGCTGCTGAAAGCACGGGTGATGCAGGTCAAATTGCTTTTTACGATATAAGCGGCGAATCACCTGTCTTTATTAAAAATGTTACAGTCGGATTTTTACCAGATATGGTGACGTTCACCCACGATGGCGCAAAGGCAGTGGTTGCTAACGAAGGTGAACCAAGTGGCGATTACAGCGTAGATCCTGAAGGTTCTATTAGTATTATCGATATAACAAATAATGTAATAGCCGATACAGCAATAAATATTGATTTTAAAGCCTATAACAACAAACAAACCGAACTAGAAGCGCAAGGGGTCGTTTTTGCAAACCCAAATGGTCGTACTATTAACGGTAATCTAATAAATACCACAGTAGCTATGGATTTAGAGCCCGAGTACGTTAGCATTTCTAAAGATAACAAATATGCTTATGTATCTATTCAAGAAAACAATGCACTTGCAATAGTTAACCTACAAGACAACAGTCTTGAGCTAAAGGGCTTAGGCTTTAAAGATTGGTCAAGCTTACAACTTGATGCCTCAGATAAAGATGGCGGCGTTAATTTTAAATCATACCCAGGGCTCTATGGTATGTACCAGCCCGATACTATCTCAAGCTTTAGTTGGAAAGGCGCTAACTTTATAGTCACTGCCAACGAAGGTGACGCAAGAGAATACTTTTTTGATACAACGGATGAAGCAGACTGTATAGCAAAGGGCGGACTTGATTACGATGAAGATGATGGCTGCTTAGCTTATATAGATGAAAGCCGTGTTGAAGACTTAAATCTTGCTGCTAATTTTGATTACTTAAATAACGACGATGATGATATTGGTCGCTTAAAAGTAACAACAATAAAAGGCGATACCAGTAACGACGGACAATACGAATCGCTTTACGGCTATGGCGCACGTTCTTTTACTATTTGGGATAGCAATGGGCTGGTGGTTTTTGATTCAGGTGACGATATAGCACGTATAACAGCATCTGTGCATGGTGAATCAAAGATGAAAACAAAGGTGACACACGTTCAGATGATAAAGGCGCAGAGCCTGAAGCGCTGACTATTGGTAAAATGGACGATCGTACATTTGCTTTTATTGGATTAGAACGTATGGGCGGTATTATGGCTTACGACATTACTAATCCATACAATGTTCAATTTGAAGACTACTTCTATAATAGAGGCTTAATTAGAGAAGCGAATATTACAGGCGATTTAGCACCTGAAGGAATGGTATTCGTTTCAGCAGAGCAAAGTGCAACAGGAAATCCACTCTTAATCGTTGGAAATGAAATATCAGGCTCTATTGCCGTATGGGAAATAGCATCTAAATAAATCTTTAATTTTAAATAAAGCTGTGTGTTGTTTGTTTAACATACAGCTTAGTTTAAACCTTACTAATACATCATCAATTGATACATAAGTTGTGAATGTTTTTTAAACGAAAAGTATCCTGCAGCCCTTTATTTGTATAGCTTTCATACTAAATTCATTTAATTGTCAAAAAGCTGAAATAAAACATTGACCCCCGCTCGAATCTCCCTATAATGCGACCCCACTGAGACGGGAAACGCCGAAGCATAGCAAGGCAGCAACGACTCAGAGAGTTAAATAAAACTTCGGTTTTAAATCTTCCAAAAGAAAGTTTAAAACTAAGTGTTGACTCGAAAAATAAAGGGTGTATTATTCGCATCCCTAGCGAGATAAAGTTTAACTTTAACCGCAACGTTCTTTAACAATATAAAGCAATCATCTGTGTGGGCACTCGTACAGATTGAGTTCTAACAGCCAAGCTTAGTTCGCTAAGTAAGGCAAACAAATTAGAGTCTCAATTGAAAACTGAGTGACCAACAGAAGTAACTTATTTATAAGTTACTTCGGCACAGTCAATTCAATATCGAAAGATATTAAAATAAATTCAGAATTCATTGAGCTGTCGAAAGACATAAAACTTTTTAATTGAAGAGTTTGATCATGGCTCAGATTGAACGCTGGCGGCAGGGCCGTTGAAGACTACAACGTTGATAGGCAAGATGTGGAAGTGGTGTGAGCCATTAAGCTAACTTGTACTAATTACCCGTGAGGCTTAACCATACAACGCCAAACGCGTTTTATGTGATAGTGAAACAAGCGAAGAAGTTAATATGACTAAAGTAGATATTACTTAGAAAGACTTAAAAAATATTATCAGATATTTTCCAAATTCAAGAGGTGACTCTTAGCGCGTAGCGTTAACATTGAGGCACCTTGCGCAAAGAAAATGGGAGCACTACGTGCTTGTTATTAATTCTTTGCACCATATTTGCTTGGTGACAATAGCGCTTTGGACCCACCTGATCCCATGCCGAACTCAGTAGTGAAACGAAACAGCGCCGATGATAGTGTAGCATTTGCTATGTGAAAGTAGGACATTACCAGGCTTCAAATTGTAGAAAGCCCGAATCTAACGATTCGGGCTTTTTTACGTCTGCAGAAAAGTGAATGTGGGTGAATAGCGGACAATAAACGATGTAGCATTTCACTGTGGCTCTCCACCGCTGTAGGCACTACGACATTCTACTGCGTAGCGCACCGACCTCAAATTGTAGAGAGCCCGAATCTAACGATTCGGGCTTTTTACATTTACGAAAGATGAAAAATCAAGTCACCATACCTGCTAAGTAATGACCTAATTAGTATTAATAACTTGAACTCCTGATAATAAATCTATCTTAAGCAGCTATTTTTAGGGCTAACTACGTTGAATTTACTAGTAATAGATAACTCGCTATTGACGCGTAAATTCGCCTTGTTTTGACTGAAGTTTCTAGCTAGAGAAAAATAAATTATAATATCATTACAGTCCAATATGTTAGTAAACCTCTTAACCAGAGTTTAAGTTAAATGGATCGTTTCTAGCCTCTTGTTATTAGCTTTATTTAAGCTAAAAGTTAACTAATTCAATGAGTAGCATAAATTATTATTCAATTATCTTTATTGACTGAACTATAACGAACTATAACGAACTATAACGAACTATAACGAACTATAACGAACTATAACGAACTATAACGAACTGTAACTGTTATGCTAGCTAACACTAGGCGGCATGATTTAGCCTATCAATATAATTAGGTTATTAAAGGAAGGATATATGTCTTGTGTACAAGTTGTAATTATCGAGGATGAGAGGGCAATCGCTGATACGTTAATTCATACACTCGAGATGGATGGTTTTAAAGTTGCTTGGTTTTCAACAGCTGGTACAGGGCTTGATTATATAAAAGCTTTCCGTACAGATTTACTCATATTAGACGTTGGTTTACCGGATGCTAACGGTTTTGAGTTATGTAAGCAGATCCGTGAGTTTTCGTCATTGCCAATTATTTTTTTAACGGCTCGCAATGATGAAATAGATCGTGTAGTTGGTTTAGAGATAGGTGCTGATGATTATGTTACTAAGCCATTTAGTCCTAGAGAAATGCTTGCTCGTGTTAAGCTTCGTTTAAAACCATATCGTATATCAGAGAAACCATCGGGCTTATTGCAAAGCAAACCTGTCCTTTATAGTAAGAACTATGACTATTACTTCGAAGATCATTCACTTGGCCTTACTGCCTTAGAGTTTAAGCTTCTAGGTAAACTTGTTTCGCAACCACGGCAGATATTTTCACGCGAGCAATTGTTATCATCTGCTCAGTTATGTCAAGAAAGCATGTATGCGCGTAACGTTGATAGCCACATTAAAGCTATCAGGAATAAGTTACGTACAGTAGGTGCTGATGAGTTGATTCAGACAAAACGTGGGTTTGGGTATTATTATGAACCCATTTAAACAATTTACTATTGGGCTATCTAGATTTAAAGGTTGGCCTAAAATACCACTCGGATTTAGATTATTTCTACTTTATTTTGTACTCGTTATATTAACCACTTACTTGGTTAGCTCTACTGTAATGCGTGAAATAAAGCCTACTGTACGCCAAGTAAGTGAAGAAACGTTGGTTGATATGGCCAATTTACTAGCTGTTATGGCGCGAGATGATCTTGCTAATGGTACGTTGTTGCAAAGCGGTTTTGTTAAACAAGTTAATTCATACGGTATGCGACAGCCTAATGCAGAAATTTGGGGAGTTAATAAGCCGGCTATTAATCACCGTATTTATATTACTGACTCTGTAGGGGTTGTAATTATTGATTCTTGGCAGCGAGATGTTGGAAAAGATTTTTCGCGTTGGAATGATGTTTATCTGACTCTACGAGGAGAATATGGAGCACGATCTACTGCTTTAGATGCAAACGATCCTCTCTCGACGGTAATGCATGTAGCTGCACCGATTATCTATAATGAAAAAATAATAGGCACAGTCACTGTGGCTAAAGCTAATCGTTCGGTGCAGCCATTTATTAATATGTCTAAATATCGTGTATTGAGTTGGCTTGCGGTGATGAGCATATTGGCATTAATTGTAGGCGCTTTGATCGCTTGGCGGATCAATGGAGCATTGTTTAAACTTGCTAATTATGCAGATAAAATGGGACGTGGTGAAAAGGCAAGTAAACCCACTTTTAGAATATTTTATGAGTATGGGTTACTTAGTGAGGCACTAGAAAATATGCGCCGTCAACTAGATGGTAAAAGCTATGTAGAAAATTATGTACAAACATTAACACATGAATTAAAAAGTCCTTTATCAGCAATTAAAGGCGCTAGTGAAATCTTGCAAACTCCTTTAAGTAATGAAAAACAGCAATTATTTGTTAACAATATTGAGTCTGAATCAGCGCGAATGCAGATGTTAATAGATAAGTTATTAGCGTTAACTAAGCTTGAGCAACTTCCTGAACTTGAAAAACGACAAATCATTGTTATTGCTCCCTTGCTTGAGGCGATAAGGGATTCTTTTATAGCGAGGATAACCACTAAAAATGTATTGGTAACGATTCAATGTGACTCTTCTATACAGCTAATAGGTGATCGGTTTTTAATACAGCAGACCCTTTATAATATTATTGATAATGCGCTCGACTTTTTATTTGATGGAGGTCAAATAACAATCAATGTCAAACAGTACAAACGCACTGTAAATATTAAAATTAGCAACACAGGCCCTTGCATCCCTGATTATGCATTATCGCGTATTACAGAGCGTTTTTATTCATTACCTCGTGCTAGCGGCAATAAAAGTACAGGGCTGGGTTTAAACTTTGCAGAGCAAGTAGTTAAGTTACACAAAGGACAGTTGATAGTAAGTAATAGTGAGGGCGGTGTAGTAGTTGAAATAATAATAGCAACTCCATAATAGCTCCACTTAATCACCATAAGAGCTCCATTTAGCTTAGTTACTATATAACTAATTAATACATGGAGTGAATATCGATGAAACAAAAAATAGAAACGAAGCTGGTGATTATTATAGGCTTAATTGTCCTGTTACTTATCCCTATTTTTATGATCCAGAGTTTGATAGATGAACGGGCTGAACTGCAAGATCAAGTTCAAGCAGATATTGCAAAAAGCAGTAGCGCTGAGCAGCAAATTATTGGCCCTTTTATTCATGCTGAATATATTGAAACCAGTATGTTAGACGGTAAAACAACAGAGCGCTTAGCTAGTATTTTATTGCTACCTGAAACGCTCAATATAGACAGCAAGTTATCGACGTTCGAAAAGTACCGGGGTATCTATAAAGCGCTTTTATATCGCTCAAAAAATCAATTTGAGGGGGTATTTGACACAACTTCACTGGCACAGTTAGCTGATAAAAAAGTACAGCGACTTAACCTTGTTATGGCCATTGCAGATATTAGAGGGATTGGCCAAGGTACTCAAATCAAAGTTAATGATCGTACTTACAAATTATTTCCTGGTACGCAAATAGCGCAACTCCCTGAAGGTGTGCGTATTGAACTTGATTATGAAAGTATTATGGAAGTTTCTACTTTACCCTATAAAATTGACTTAAATTTACAAGGTATGCGTAAACTTGCTTTAGCGCCTGTTGGTAAAGAAACCTCGTTAAATATGCAAGCTGATTGGCCTCACCCAAGCTTTGTCGGCGATTATCTGCCAATCGAATCGAGTATTTCACAGCAAGGTTTTTCTGCTAGCTGGCAAACTAATTATTTTGCTACCAATCTTCATGAGTTATTTAATTACTGTTTATTTCAAAATGAATGCACGCAGTTTAAGCAGCGTAGCATGGGTGTTAATTTAGTTGATGGCGTAAATCAGTACCTTAAAAACTATCGAGCAAGTAATTATGCTTTACTAGTAATTGTACTCGTATTTGCAAGTTTCTTTTTACTTGAAGTGTTGCGCGGTGAGCCTGTTCATCCGGTGCAATATGGCTTTGTAGGGCTTGCATTAGCTGTTTTTTACTTGCTATTGACTTCGTTAAGTGAGCATTTAGGGTTTAACGTGGCGTATCTTTTATCAGCACTTTCTTCTGCTTTTTTACTGAGTATTTATGTTGCTGGTATGCTCAAAAATAGCAAGCATGGAGGCTTTTTCTTACTGGGGGTTTTATTTTTATATAGCCTATTGTTTGGGTTATTAAGTGCAGAGGATTATGCGTTATTGATGGGGAGTGTATTGGTATTTGCGGTACTTAGTTTGATTATGATACTAACTCGAACTGTAAACTGGTACAGCACAAAGTCGCAAGTAGATAACGAGGTTACTTAAGTAGCCTTAGCTAAAATAATAAAAGGGCTGATCATTTTATCAGCCCTTTTATAGTTAACTATTGGATAAGAATACAGTAAGTTTTTTACCTATTTTTAAATGCTCACTTGAAAGGTTATTCCATTGTTTTAGTTTATTAATACTGACTTTGTAATACTTAGCGATTTTCCATAAGCTTTCGCCTGATTTAACTTTATGCTCGATTTCTTGATCTGCAAGTATAGGGAGTATCAGCTTTTTTCCTGCGCGAATACGATTGCTTTTTAGATTGTTAAAGGCCTTTAACTGATTAACTGTTATTGCATGGCGTTTAGCTATGACACTGAGGCTGTCGCCAGATTGAATAGTGTAGTGTTGCCATTGACTGTAATCATTACTTTTTTGATTTGCGAGCATTGCTTTAAACTCTATTTGCTCATCGGCAAGAACAACGATATGAGGCGCATCAATAACTGCTGGAAAGCGGATCACACCGTAATTTAATGACTCGAGTTGTTGCCACTTCTCTTTGTTATCTATGATAACGGATCCCGAAACTGGTATTACCGCAATGGTATTTTTATTTGCTATCGCAGGAAATGCCATTTTTTGGCTTTTGAGTAGTTGGGCTGCAGCAAGTAACTTAGGGACATATTGACTTGTTTGTTTAGGTAGTTTCAAGCTGAAGAAATCGGTTGGCTTACCCTGCCTTTTATTATTTTTAATTGCTCTTAAAACGCGGCCTTCGCCTAAATTATAAGCCGCAATAGCATGATACCAATCGCCATCGAAACGTTTGTATAAATACTCCATGAAATCCAATGCTGCACGGGTACTGTCTATCACGTCTTGTCTACCGTCATACCAAGGTGAAATTTTTACTTTAAAATATTTAGCAATAGAGGGCGTTAGCTGCCAAAGACCAGACGCATGTTTATGAGAATAGGCGCTTGCATCAAAATCGCTTTCAATAAGTGGCATTAATGCCAGCTCTATTGGTAAATCTCGTTTTTCTATTTCAGTCACTATATGATAAAGATAAGGTGTAGCGCGACGGCTAATTTCATCCATATAATTAGGGTGAGATAAGTACCAAGCAATACGCTTGTTCACAGTGGGGTGACTTGAATTAGTAAAACTTAGCTGCGCGCGAATACGTTGCCAAACATCGTCCAGCTCTTTAGGATTTAAAGGCGCGATTTGTTCAATTGCTTTACTTTGTTGATTAACAACAGGATTAGCTTTAATAATTGTATTAGGGGCTGGTTGCTCTGGTGTTGTCTCACAGCCAGATAAAATAAAAATCAGTGGCAAAATGCCGATATATCGATTTAAAAACACGTAAAAACTACTCCGTAATATAAATGCAGCTAGCTAAAAGCCGTTTAGCTTAACATAGGGAATGTTATAAACAGCGCTATAATCACCCGTTTAAACTATTTTACAGGTGAGTATTTTAGATGGTATGTATTGTTAAACTCAGTTAAATTAATAGGGTTACAATAAGTTATCGATTTAGTATTGGCCAAACGGGCTTGTTTTTTAGGGATGATGGATGCGTTTAATCTTACTTTTTTTATTTTTATCGACTTTGCTGAACGTAAATATTGTCGCAGCCACACAAGTCACACCTCCAGTAAATATAGCTCCTTCGTTGCCTAATACGCAAAATAACCATGATTTGGTATACCAGCAATTATTTAGTATGCACAGCCAACTTGCTAGTTTGGATGAAAAACTACAACAACAAAAAACACTCGGTAATGATGTTAAAGCCCTAGAAGCAGCGCAGCAAGAGTTAAAAGTGCAGTTAGCCAGTCTCCAGACTAAATTAGATGCGCAGGACAAGTTACATTCGGATCGGACAAACCTTTTTAATGAACGAGCAGCAGATATGAAAGACTCATTCAATTGGTGGTTTTTCACATTAACAGTTCTTTTAGCTGGAGGTGGTTACATAGTCTACAGACAGAGTAAAAAAGAAGCTGAAGATGTAGCGAGCGTGCAGATGAAAAAATTTATTATGGAAAATTCAGGTCAAATTTTAGAAGCTGCGCAGACTTCTCTGCAAGAACAATTGGGCGAGGCTAATGCATCGGTTGAATACTTAAAGAAATATATCGATGAAGCCCATCAGATTATCGAAGAAAAAAAGAAAGAAGTGGAAGCCGCAGCAGAGGATGTACAAAAATCTATAGCAGAGAAAAAAGAACCAAACCCTGAGTCATTAAGAATATTAGAAAATAGCACGAAGAAAATAAGCAAAGAGCATACAACTGCGCGTGAATATTTAAACCTAGCAAGTGTTAGCTATGGGAAAAAGAATTATAAAGAGGCTCTAAAATATCTAAATTTAGCTATTAATACTTTAAAAGATAGTGAAAAGCAAACTCAACTTCATGCACAGCTGTTATGGAATAAAGCTAATGCCTATTCTATGTTGCAAGATGTAAATGCTGAACTTAAAGCTTATGATGAGTTAATTCAAAACTTTAAAAGTATACATAATGAGGGGAGTTGGAAATTTGTAGCAAAAGCAATGCTCAACCAAGGTGTTGCTTATCGTAAGCAGGGAAGGTTGGAAGATGCTCTCAACAGTAACACAAGCTTGATTGAGAATTACAAAGACTCGTTGAATGAAGAGGTTCAAATTCAGGTTGCTGGAGCTATTTGTAACCAGAGTGCTATATATGGCCTGAACAAAGATTTCCCCACAGCTCTAAAATTGCATTCAATGTTGCTTGAAACATTTCATAACTCAGAAAATGGTGAGATTAAAAAAATCATAGCTAATTCAAAAGCAAATATAGCTGAACTGGCTTTACTTTATGAAGCGCCAGAACACGTCCTTACTCGTGTTACAGACGCTGAAGAGTTGATAACTGACCAACAGGTTTTAGCTGTAATGCAGTTTATTCGCTTTTTGCTTGACGATAAAACGATTGAAGAGGTTTTTGCTGCCTTAGCCGCAATCCCAGCGGAAATGGAATTAGAGTGGGGCTTTAGAGAGATTAAAAATTACTTAACCGATAATTTTGAAGGCGAAAAGTTGCAACAGATTCAGGCTGTTGTGAGCTTTTTTGAGCAACATAAAGATATTGAAAAGTTAAGAATTGAGTTAGGGTTAAAAAGTTAGTTTTTGATTTTAATATCTTAATTTGTCGCCATAAATGACGACCTACATGTAGGACGTGCTTTAGTGCGTAAAGAAGTTTGCTGTAGGGTTGCTACTTTGTGTTGACGCCATAAATGACGACCTACATGTAGGACGTGCTTTAGCGCTTAAAGAAGTTTGCTGTAGTGTTAAGCTACTTTGAATTGTCGCCATAAATGACGACCTACATGTAGGGCGTGCTTTAGCGCGTAAAGAAGTTTGCTGTAGGATTGCTACTTTGTGTTGACGCCATAAATGACGACCTACATGTAGGACGTGCTTTAGCGCGTAAAGAAGTTTACTGTAGGGTTGCTACTTTGTATTGTCATCATAAATGACGACCTACAGCAGGCATCCTTGGGATAACTGAGCTACCTTTTTAAATGAAACTTTGTTTAGAAGAGGGAGTTTTGGATGAGTTGGAGTGATTTAAAAAAAGGGCGAGTATCAATTCAGTCCGGCGAATATTTTATTACTATCACGTGCCAGAATAGGCAGAACATATTTAGTGACTATGAGCTTGCCAATACTTTTTGCAAATGTATTGCTGATAATGAATTTAGTCACCAGTGCCGCTGGTTAACATGGGTTCTTATGCCTGATCACTTTCATGGTTTATTACAGCTTAAAGGGGCTAAGTTAGGCAATGTGGTTGGTCATTTAAAAGGGCTATCATCTTGGCGAGTAAATAAGGTTCGTGGTTTTCGTCAAAGTGTGTGGCAGCCTGCGTATTATGATCATGCTTTACGAGAAGAAGAAAATAGAATTGAAATAGCAAGGTACATTGCAGCGAACCCTTTAAGGCGTAGCATAGTTAACAAGCTTGGTGATTACCCTTTTTGGAATTCAGTATATTTGTAGGTATTTGTCGCCATAAATGACGACCTACACGTAGGACGTGCTTTCGCACGTAAAGTAGTTTGCTGTAGGGTTAAGCTACTTTGTATTGTCGCCATAAATGACGACCTACACGTAGAACGTGCTTTAGCGCGTAAAGTGGTTTGCTGTAGGGTTGCTACTTTGTGTTGTCGCCATAAATGACGACCTACAGTGGACGTGCTTTAGCGCGTAAAGTAGCTTGCTAGAGTGTTGCTACTTTATGTTGTTGCTGTGAACGACGATCTACTGATTACTCACCCAAACACACATCTAAAGCATGCACCTTGTGGTTTTTGTACATAAACCAAATCACCGCCGTGGTTGAGCATAATTTGCCGCGACAAGCTCAAACCAATACCCGAACCTTGTTGTTTGGTAGTAAAAAAGGGCACGAACACCATATCAATAACATGTTCAGCAATACCAGGTCCGTTATCACTGACTTCAATGTAAAGCTGTTGTGCGTGATTTTGTGCGAGGGTGAGTTGAATCGTTGGTGTTTTATTAGGATTTTGCGCGTTATGTTGTTGGCTTGTAGCGAGTACTTCAAGTGCATTTTTAACTAAGTTAACCAGTACTTGTTCTATTTGGCTGTTGTCGAGCATCACTAATTGTTGGGTATTAATATTAAGCTCAAAAGTAGTGCCTTGGCTAAGTGCTTGCTGCTGATGTAATGCAACTATTTGTGTGAGCACACTAGCTAAATTATAAGGCGCTAATTTAGGTGTAGGTAAGCTACTTACTTGACGAAAGCGTGCTATAAAATCACCTAAATGCTCAGTGCGAGACGCAAGTGTAGTGAGTGCGAGTTGTAAGTCTTGCTTATCTTCAAGCTCATCAAAGCACAGCGTTTGCGGTAATAAAGTGGTGCACGTGTTAGCGAGTGATGAAAGTGGCGTTATAGAATTCGCTATTTCGTGAGTTAGCACTTTAGTTAAGCGCTTATAGGCCTGCTGCTCTTTTAACTGCAATTGGTCGTGAATAGACTGTATGCTGACAACGCGGCGAACTTTACCTTGAATTTCGGCGATACTGAGTGCAATTGATAATGTATCTTGTTGTTCACCTGTTTGCCAATGCAGGGTATTACGTACGTTTTGATCGGCTTTTAAAAGAAGATCACCCACAGCGCCTAATTCACTCAAGTGCTTAACGTTTTTACCTAAAAGCTTACTTACAGCGGGGTTTGATTCAATCACTTGGCCACTGTTATCAGACACCAACACAGCCAAATCGACATGAATGAGTAATGCTTGTAAAAATTGAGCTTGTTGCTCGGCATTAAAGCGTGCGGTTTGCATTTGTGCTTTTACTTGATCGAACTGCTGGCGCATTGGGTGATACTGGCTAAGACCCAGCGTACTATCGCCATTAGCGAGTGCGCGAATAACTATTTCAGCTTGTTTTTGTTGGCGAGTAAATAGTGTGAAAATATGGGCGCTCAAGGCAATACTAACCAAGACGACTAACAATAATGTTGCCGAGAAACCCTTATTAATAAGTAAGTAGCACAGTAATGCACTACAGCTGCTTAATGCGACTAGGTTAAATCCGAGGGAAAAATAAGGTCGCATCTTTATAATCCATACTTTTCAAGGCGGCGATACATAGCACCGCGCGTTAAACCAAGCGCTTTGGCAGCGTGGCTCACATTGCCTTGGTGGTGAGTAAGGGCTGCACGAACAGTTCGTTGTTCAAGTGCCTCTAAATCAAAAGTATCGTATGCATTATTATTTTCGATTGGGTTATTAGTGCTATTGACGTTACTTGTAGTATTACCAACCACTGAACTCACATCAAGATTTTCGCCTTCACTTAATATTACCGCGCGCTCTATGGCGTGGGCTAGCTCACGCACATTGCCCGGCCATGAGTATTGGCAAAGTGATGTCATATCATCTGCTGCAATGGTTAAGTCGCGTTTGTATTTTTGTGAAAAATGATTTAGGTAATAATCTACTAGTAATGGAATGTCATCACTGCGCTCACGTAAGGGAGGTAATCTGATTTCAACAGTATTAATACGATACAGTAAGTCTTGACGAAAGCGACCTTCAGCGACCGCTTGCTCAAGATTATCGTTAGTGGCACAAATGAGGCGAATATCAATATCAATTGTTTTACTGCCGCCGATCGGAGTTACTTGGCGGTTTTGCAATGCGGCGAGTAATTTAGCTTGGTGTTCTAGCGGAAGGTTACCTAGCTCATCTAAAAATAAACTGCCGCCTTGGGCAAGTTCAAATTTACCAATTCGATCAGCTTTAGCGTCAGTAAACGCGCCTTTTTTATGGCCGAATAGCTCACTTTCAAACAGGTTTTGCGCCACTGCGCCCATATCTACACTCATAAAGGTGTGTTCGCTACGCATACTTGCTTGATGAATTGCGTGAGCGGTGAGCTCTTTTCCTGTGCCACTTTCGCCAGTGATTAATATATTTGCGTCGGTTTTTGCGGCTTTTTCAATGGTATTAAATACTTGCTGCATTGCTGCGCTTTGCCCTAAAAATTTAAACGAAGGCGTATTTAGTGCTTGGTT
This sequence comes from Pseudoalteromonas sp. Ld19, assembly GCF_045064135.1. Classification (NCBI taxonomy): domain Bacteria; kingdom Pseudomonadati; phylum Pseudomonadota; class Gammaproteobacteria; order Alteromonadales; family Pseudoalteromonadaceae; genus Pseudoalteromonas; species Pseudoalteromonas sp. Ld19. Next base: position 74,977 of record NZ_JBISHA010000015.1, read on the forward strand.
TAGGCCGTGCTTTTGGCGAGTAAGTTTACCAACTTGTTGCTTGTCTTTTGCGTGCGAGAACGCAGCAGCAACTGCGCCAAGTAATTGCTCATTTTGCCAAGGTTTAGCAATAAAATCAGAGGCACCCGCTTTAATGGCATCCACCGCAAGCTGAATATCACTGTAAGCGGTCATCAGTAGCACCACTATATTGGCGTCTTGCTCAATGATTTTTTTGAGCCAATAAAACCCTTCTTTGCCGCTAATCGAATCTTGGCTAAAGTTCATATCCAATAAAATCACGTCAATGGGCTGATCGCTTTCTCGTTGCTTGCTAATAATGCCAGCAATATCAAAGGGGTTATCAGTAGTTTTTACGCTTTGATAATGTTGCTTTAATAGCAAGCGTGCTGCAATGAGAATATCGGGATTGTCGTCAACAATTAAAACTGAGCCTGTGTGTTTCATGATTTTTATTTTTATAGAGTTTTATTTAGCCTAAAACAAAAAAGGAACAGTGTCCATAAATGGACGTTTATTAAAATAAAAAGTGTTCTATAAACGGACACTTAAAGTATTTATCTGTATAAGTAATTATTCAAGCTGTTGTAATTAAAGAATAATTAAAGTTGGCATACGCTTTGTAATAGCAATAGGTAATTAGTTAAATTAAACCTGTATTAAGGCGGCAACATGGATAAGAAAATAGAACGCTCATTTACTCAAAAGTATTTTAAAAAATTCATCTTTGCAACGATGGCCTTAGGTGTTGCGGCGGCTGCGTATGGCTTTACGCAAACTAGCGATACAGGTCGTAGCCAAAATGTTGAGCTTGGCAGCCTTACGGTTAGCACAGTTAAACAAGGTGCATTTAAAGATGCGTTGAGCTTACGCGGTCAAGTGGTGCCAAAAACCAGTATTTATCTTGATACTATCGCCGGTGGCCAAGTTGAGGAGCGTTTGGTAGAGCAAGGCGAATTTGTAGAAGCAGGCCAACCCTTGGTGCGCTTGAGTAATACTAACTTGCAACTTGATGTTATGGGCCGTGAGGCTCAAGTAACAGAGCAGCTTAATTTTTTACGTAATACGCAAATGAATATGGAAACCAGTCGCTTAAACTTACGCCGAGACTTATTAGAAATAGAGTTAAAGATTACGCATTTAACACGCCGTTTAAAACAAACTAAACCATTAGTTAAAAGTGGGGTGTTGGCGCAAGATAAATTAGCCGAACTTGAGGAAGATTTAAGTTATTACCATGCTCGCAAGGAGCTAACGCTTGAGCGTCAAAAGCAAGAAAAATCAATACGTGAAGTGCAAGTTGCACAGCTGTCAGACAGCGCTAAAATGCTCGAGAAAAACCTTCAATTTGCTCGTCGAAACCTCGATAACTTATTAGTAAAAGCACCGGTATCAGGTTATTTAAGTGAGCTTGATGTAGAAATTGGCGAATCAAAAAGCAGCGGCGCACGACTCGGACAAATCGATATTCCCAACGAGTATAAATTAGTGGTACGTCTTGATGAGTTTTACTTAAATCAGGTGCAGCGCGATATGGCTGTGATGATTGAACTTGATGATGACGCTATTACTGCCAAAGTGAGCAAAATCGATAGCCGCGTACAGCAGTCTCAATTTCAAATCGAAGTGGACTTACCCAGTAACACTAAAAGTATTAAGCGTGGCCAAAGCATCGACCTTGAGTTAATGCTTGGCAACAATAAAAACGATGCCTTATTACTTAATCGAGGCGCATTTTTCACAAACTCGGGTGGTAATTGGGTTTACGTAATTGAGCAAGGTAACAATAAAGCACTGCGCCGTGATATTCGTTTAGGTAAAAAAAATCAACATTATTTTGAAGTGCTTGAAGGGCTAAAAGCAGGAGATCAAGTGATCATCTCAAGCTACAGCAACTTCGAAAAAGCACAACAACTACAATTTTAAGGATAACAATAATGATTAAACTAACTAATTTAAGTCGTGTATTTCGTACTCAAGATGTTGAAACAACTGCACTAAGCAATATTACTCTAACCGTAAAAGAAGGTGATTTTTTAGCAATTATGGGCCCATCTGGCTGTGGTAAATCAACCTTATTATCTATTTTAGGCATGTTAGATTCGCCAACGAGTGGAAGCTTTGAGTTTGCAGGTGCTGACATTGCAGGTTATAGCGAAAAACAATTAGCAGAGTTACGTAAAGCTTCAATTGGTTTTGTATTTCAGAGCTTTAACTTAATTGATGAATTGACAGTTTATCAAAATGTAGAGCTGCCTTTGCAATATCAAAAAATTTCAAAAAGTGAGCGTAAAGAGCGTGTTGAAACCATTTTAAAGCGAGTGGGTATTGATCATCGAGGCGATCATTTACCGCAGCAGCTATCGGGTGGTCAGCAGCAGCGTGTAGCAGTAGCGCGAGCTTTGGTGATTAACCCTAAGCTAATTTTAGCCGATGAGCCAACGGGTAATTTAGACTCAAAAAATGGTGATGAAGTAATGGCAATGCTCCGCGAATTAAATAAAGAAGGCACCACGGTAATTATGGTTACGCACTCTGATAAAGAGGGTAATTACGCAGATCGTCTAGTACGCCTACTTGATGGCCAAGTGATGCTTGATAAAGCAAATAACGTACAACAAACGATGGAGGTTGCATAGCATGTTTATAAGTTACTTTATTACAGCGCTGCGTTCGTTCAAACAGCAAAAACAACATTTTATTTTAAATGTATTAGGTCTAAGTATTGGCTTAGCTTCAGCTATTTTAGTGGCGTTGTTCGCACAAAATGAGCTGTCTTACGATAGTCAGCAGCCACATGCTGAACGTGTTTACCGCGTAGGCCAAGACTTCTCGAAGTTGGGCTTATTTGTGATCCCAATCTTCAATTATTCACAAGGAGCGAAGGCAGTCGAGTATAGCCAAGTGGAAGAAGTCTTTGGTTTGACTATGGTGTCGATGACTAGAGAGGCGATGGTTGACGTACAGTATCGCGATCAGGGTTTTAAGCTCAGCGATTTATATGGAGCAACTCCAAATATTGAGAATTTTATCAATATGAACACATTGGCTGGCGATTTAAAAAATGCTATGAGTACACCTGGTAGCCTAGCATTGAGTGAGTCTGAAGCACTGCGTATTTTTGGTTCTGTGAATGTTATTGGTAATACGCTACAGCACGAACAAGGGCAATATACTGTACGGGCGGTGTTTGCGGATTTACCAAGCAATACTCACTTTGCATTTAAAAACCTAGTGTATGTAAAACATGACCCGAGCAACCTTATGATGAATAGTAGCTACGTTTATATGCGTTTAGCGCCACAGGCCGATCCAATCGCACTTGCGGATACACTTTCTAATCAATACTTTAATGGGCAAATGGCGGGGCAAATTGCCATTGAATTTCACCCACTATTAGACTTACATTTAATAGCCAAATCACCATTTGAAATGAAAGCGGGTGGCGCAAAGCAAGTCGTAATGATTTGTGCGGGTTTGAGTGTGTTGCTTATTTTAATTGCGGGCTTTAACTTTATCAATATGACGGTGGCGCAGTCCACAAGGCGTGCTAAAGAAGTTGGGGTGCGTAAAGCGCTTGGCGCAAGTAAAGGGCAGTTAGTAACGCAATTTTTAGCTGAGTCTATGTTGGTTGCGTTATTGTCGATGATTACTGCATGTGTATTAGTAGAGCTGTTATTACCGAGCTTTAATCAGTTAGTCGATCGTGAGCTAGTCGTAATTTATTTTTCAGCCTTTGGTTTGGGTATTATGAGCGTGGTGATTGCTGTAGGCATACTTGCCGGTTTGTACCCTGCATTGTTTATCTCATCATTTAGCGCTAAACGAGTATTAAGTGGCGATTTACAACGAGGCAGTACAGCTACTTGGGTGCGTAAAAGTTTATTAACCCTACAAGCTTCATTGGCAATAGGCCTGATCATTGCCTCGATTACGTTATTAAACCAATTATCTCACTTACAAAGTCTTCCTTTGGGCTATCAAACACAGCAACGCTTAGTGGTTTCAGAGTTGCCTGTGCAATCGGTATTTACGCAGCAGCCTAGCGCACTCATTAATCGCTTGACGGCTATTGATGGCGTAGAGCAAGCAACGATTATTGATACCCGTTTAACCGTTTCAATTAATAATACATTACAGCCAACTTGGCCCAATGGAGAATCATCAGGTGGAATAACCCCTGTGATAGGTTCTGGTTTTGATGTCGTAAAAGGGCTAGGCCTTACGCTCATTGCTGGTAGAGACTTTAGCCGTGAGTTTTCCTCAGACTGGGCGACGCGAGCAAACGGAGTTACAACGGTGGGTACAATTATTACAGAAACCGTTGCCAAGCAGGCTGGTTATAGCAATGTGGCTGATATTGTTGGACAAACAATTAAAGACACAGGGCGTAATGTGGATATGCGGGTTGTCGGTGTTGTAAAAGATGTAAAAATTGGTAATGCACAAGATGCAAATTCTAACATTATGTTTTTATGTGGCTTTAACTATTTAGCACCGGTATCTGAAGTGATTTTAACAGTTAATTTGCATAAGCTCCCAGCTATAAAGCAAGAAGTGATCGCAGCCTTGGCTGAGGTGTCTAATATTTATGAGCCAAAAATAAACCTACTAGCTGAAAACTATAAAGCGGTTTTAAAAGCTGATGAGCGTGTTTCTTTTATAGTACTTATTTTTACGGGCCTTGCGGTATTCTTAACCTGCTTAGGTACATTTGGTTTAGCTTCGTTTGCCACAATTCGTCGCCAAAAAGAAGTGGCGGTACGCAAAGTACTTGGCGCATCACGTATTAGTATTATGAACCTACTGGCAAAAGAGTTTTTAATTTTAGTGTTGGTGAGTGTAGCCATTGCATACCCATTAACCTATTGGCTGGTGGGCGATTGGCTCGCTAATTTTAATGAGCGTGTTGATCAAGCGCTGTGGGTTTATTTAATTGCAGCCCTTAGTGTTGCAGTAATTACTTGGCTCACGGTTGCAAGCCTTGCATTTAAAGCTGCAAGCACACGGCCATCGCTTACTTTACGTTATGAGTAAATAAAGCTCAGTGAATTAAAAAAGGGTTGGTGAATACACTAACCCTTTTTTGTATCGTAAAGTTTATTGATACGAAATGTAATACCCTGGTACATGTGCTTGGGTATACAAGTGCCCGTCAATGTATGAATCTTGTATTAAAGTTCCAATATTTGCAGCGTTAATACGTATACGAGCCACCATTTCATGGACCGCTTCAGCTGTAAAAGCTTCTTCGACAGGAGGGTCGCCAACAAAATTAGTAAACCACGGAAACCAGCTATTATCATTGCCACTTACGCTTTGATCGGGATGGTAACTTCCTCCTTGCCAGCGATCAAATTTCAGGCTTTCTAAACTAAATAGGCCAAAGTTTGCTTGCGTCATACATGCATCAGCGGCTTGGTATTCAGGGTAGCCAGAACTAGCAGCAAACTGATTGCACACATTGTGTGGGAGGTTGCTGGTATTTGCTGCAGAATATTCTACAGCTCTAAACATAACAGGACGAGAAGAGCTACCTGCGGGGAAAATAATATTTGCCGCGACAGGTGAATGCCAACGTTGATGATACATCGCAATTGATAGGCCTAAGTCTTCTTTGTTTATTGCAACGTTATCTGCATGTGTCCATGAGCCGCCAGGGTCAACAGGAGTGCCGCTATTATCGAATATTATTCCATGTTGGTTTGCCTCCAGTTGGTTAAGTAGGTTTGGCGTTGTATTGTCGACAACCGTTACTGGGATCATGCTACTAGCTGCACTAGGTGTATAATTTATAGCTGGGTTGTTTAATGCTTTCCAGCATAATAAGCCATAACCATAACCGTTATTTATCATTGGGCAGTTTGTCATATTTGCAGATGACTGGTTGCTTTGATAAGTGTGATTAACCGATGCAGCAGCGGCTTCACCTGTGCCTACCAATACTCCCCACGACTGAAGTGTTATTTGTGCATACGGTAGTTCACTTTCAGGCAAATAGAGTGTGGTGCTAGATATTAAGTTAAGCGCTAAATCGAACTCATAGAGTACTACCGGGCGCATTTTACTTTGTTTTTGCTTGGGGTATTGGGCTATCACGGTTTGCTTTGCAGGTGGGGTTTGATATTGCTCATTTACTTGGGCTAACAAATAAACACGATGCTTTGATATATAGCTATTTAGCAATTTTTTTATATGCCAAGTTGATAGTTTGCGAGATTTTAAAATGCTAGCGTGGTTATCGGTTAATTGCAGTGTATTGCCTTGCTGCAAAACCCATGTGTGCCCACTTAAACCAATTACTTTTGTTTGCTCAAAAATATATTGGTTTTGTTGATCATGACTCTGTGTATTTATAAGTGCTTTGCCATTTATTTGATAGCTTGAAAACGACACTTCCTCGTTGTGATACTGATGTAAGGGCGCCGAATATTGACCAAATAAAGCGGTTAATTCAATTCTAATAGTGTTATCTAATTCTTTAACAACCCACTGATCTTGCGCCTGCTGGTGGAAAGTTATTGGAGTGTATTGACCCTCCTTATCTACGCTGAATGCCTGCCATGTTGTTTCACACTTTGATATACATAACTTAGATGAGCGAATAAGCGCTTGTTGATTTTCTGAGGTGAAAGAATCTTGTTCGTCTTCAAATTTAAATTGAAGTGGAGTGCCTCTTTCAGTGATCTTAAAAGAAAAAAGAATACGCCGCTGGTTACCGCTAACATGCAACGTATTGTGATTACTTTGGCCTAACTTAAGCTTTGAGTAAGTGTTTGAAGTGTGTGTTTTATCGGCGTTACCTAAAAAAGCGGAGCCATTATTATGTTGATGGCTTTGATCGCCTTCTTGGAGTTCTAAAAATTGTAAACGTTGAACACACGCTTCTTCTTTACAAGTTTGTAGTTGTATTTTGCGTTGCTGATACGCAAAATTAAACCAAGGTGTTTGAGCTAAATAGCTCTCTTGGTTTGCATAAAATAGTACGGGTAGTGTGCTTGTATCAAATTGTTTTGCTATAGCAACACAATGCATACTTGCTGTTATTGTAAGTGCAGTGATAAAAAGTGTAAGTAGTTTTTTCATGATGATTCCTTTGCTTTAAACATACAAAAGAGGGTAGGAAACACCTACCCTTTATAAGTTCGATTGCAGTGCTTAATATACAACCCCTTGCTGCTGCGAAGCATTAACACCCTGATTGAGCTGAATAGATAGCCAATTTTCTACATCACTACGAAGAGAAGCGGTGTTATCAGGACCTGACTGGCTGGCATAAAACCATAAACCGGTAGGCATGGGGGCGGTAACATTTGTGCCACAAGTAAAGTGGTTAGCGGCATACATTACAGCGCCAGAGCTACCAAACTCAAAATGACTATCAGAATAACCGCCATAACCTCGTGCTTTAACGTGGGCTTCTGAGTCGAGCGTGAAGTGGTAAACTTCGTTGGGTTGCAACAAAAATGGACTTACGTCAGATGAATCAAATCGAGCTCGCATTGTCGAATTTACGCTCGCTTCGTTACCCGAACGGGTAATTATGCCTGCAATATTAGTAATTAAATCACTGGCAAGTTGTGCATCGAGTAAGCTACCCGCATTGTCATTTACTATTGCAGCAGTAATACCTAAAGCTGCTTTTATAGTGCCCAGCACTGAGTTAATATCCCATCCAGTGTTAAAGCTCATTGCTGCACCACCGGCTTTATTAAACAATACAATCTCAGGGGCAGAACCAGGTAAATCAACGGCAAACTTTGCACCATCGGCAGAGTGTGCATTAGTGGCTTTTGACCAAATTTGCTTTGCGGTCCCTTTTACATGGAAACGCGAGGCATAAGTGCCTCTAACTTCTAAGTTTCCTGAACATGAATTACTTTGATTACAATCAAAACCCGCTTTATCGGCACACAGCATTTTTACCGAAAACTCAGTAGAGTTATGACTTATTGTGTTGTCGTAGCCATACGCTTTATGTTTTGACCAACGCTCACCATCGCCTGAATGAAATGCGCCATAAGCAGTACTGGTAAAGTTAAGTCCATGTTTAGACATTCCTTTATTGTCACTAGACGTTTCAGGTGCAGGTGATGATGGGGTTGAAGGGTAATTTGTTACCACGGTACCAGAGCCTGTATTTGGCACTACCATTTGGCAGGCACAGGCTGACTTTGGACCACCCTTTGCATCTTTATTTAATAACTCTTTAATTTCATTATAAGTAGTTGGATCCATTTCCTTGTTATAGCTTAAAACAGAGAGCCCTTTTTTCTTAGGCGCTGCGTAATTTTCAAACCACGCTTCAAATAATCGTGGATTGTTTATTTCGACAAACTCAGCTAACGAGAGCATTTTTTGCATTGTTAACCATTGTTTAAAAAGAGCCGGCTTATATTGTATAAGGTAGCGTGTAAGATAATAGCTGTCCTCTGGTGAGTGATCAGCAAGCACCGTAGACCATAAATCAAGCGCATTTACGTCTATCTCTTTTATTTGGCTTAAGATTTCTTCGGCCCGATAAGTTGCTGTTAGTTTTTCAATATAATGATTGAGTACCGCTTCTTCATCGTTTTCAGCCATAAAATCAAGCAAAGAAAGCGAGTCAGTAGACCACGCTGAAATAGTCTGCCAAGTTTGTTTGCTAACTTGAGCAGGTGCCATTGCACCATAATCATTTTCTAAAGCGGTAGTACGGTGGTTGGTATTTTCAACAGTACCTGCAAATGCAGTGGTACTTATGATTGCCATATATACAAGAGAACCTAAAGCAAGTGGTGTCATTAATGTACGTTTCATTTTTATTCCTCCATAAATAATAAATAAGCACAAATAATGTGCCCTTTTATATTGCTTGTTTATTTTCATCACGAAAGGAATTAGCAGGGTCAGCAGGGGGCGAGTTAGGTAAAAGTGAGAAAAGTAAGGGGGTGTAAACATGCTGGGCATTATTTTTTGAATTGAATAAATTTATATATATTTAAATACAATAACTTAAAAATAAATTTACCCGTTTTTACCCAATTGCCCCATGATTTTAAGTGTGATTTACCTCTCTTTGATGCACACTTTTTGAGTTGGTTTTGTATTTAATAGGTATGTAAATACAGCATCAACAATAGGATTAAGTAAATAAATGGAGGTAAATATAATGAAATATACAATTTTAATATCAAGTCTGTTACTAACAACCTTTGCGCATGCTCATAGTGCAAAAATACTGCAAGAAGAACTTCAAGTTAACGCGCAAAACTGCCCTAAAAAGCAAACAATATTGCTCGCTTCGATGAAAATATCGACAGGAACGTTTTCATTTTTAAAAAGTGATACAAGTAGTGGGTGTACGGAAAAAAGACTTTCTGCATCAGGTCGAGAAAGCCCAATGTTAGATTGTGGTCAGTTTGATGATTGGCGCTTAGCTTACGATATGGGAAACAATATGTGTGAGTCGTTACACTCAAATATGATGCGTTTTGATAATACATTAAACCCAGATATGCAAATATTTACTCGCTTTGAAGGCCCTTACGAATTTAAAGGGGACGAGCACCATCAAAAATTTAAAGCTAGCATGGGCGTTACATTAGCGTGTTATATCTGTGATACAGCAAAATAGTTAAACCGTAGCACGAGGTGATATAAGTGATACCTTGTGCTTTTTAATTCTAATTCTGATTCAGGTTAAGTAACCTGAACTCTGGATAATAAATCTATCTCTAGCAGCTATTTTCAGCGCTAACTGCGTTGAATTTACTTGCAATAGGCCAGCTATTGACGCGTAAATTCGCCTTGTTTTCACTGAAAATCTTTGGCTAGAGAAAATAAATTTAAATATCACCATGATTCAATATGTTAGTAAATCTCTTAACCAGAGTTCAGGTTAAATAGTGAGGTGAGGCTTTAGCAAGTATTTCAAGCTTTTGTATTTGTTGCTTTAGTTTATGTATATCTTCATGTTCTTCGTTGCAGTGGTTAATAACATAATGTGCGGTTTTTATTATATTATGCCAGCGAGGTTTTTTAGGCAGTGTTTTAATCGCTAAATAACGCTCTAAGGTTCGCACCCGCAGCCGACCATCATCAATGTTTACTTTCCACATTTTACTTTCTTCTGCTAGCTCAATTCTTGTTTTTGAGCTTGTTTGTTCCCAAATACTCAGCGATAGCGTCATGACTTCTACAATTAATTGGCGAGTGTCTTGCTCTGTGTCGATAGCTTCGTTGGGGGCGGCGTTGTTCACTGTATTTAGAGGTTTTCTTGTTTGTGCTAAATATTTATAGCTGAGCAACACGCCTACTATAAAGGCACTAAATACCGCTAATATATTATAAAGAGCTAAATAGTTATGTTGTGGCTTATTTGGGAGAATATCGGCTTGCTTCAAGCGTAGCTGGTATAGATTGGCCGTATCAGCTCGATTTTGGCGTAACATTGTATTGTAATCTTCAAGCGTACTTAGCGCATCACGGTATTGTTTTGATTGTTGTTGTGATTGAGCGAGTGCGATGTAAAATAACTCTGTTAGTTGGCTGTTTTGATTGTGGTTTTTAGCTAACCCTTGTTTTAATAACACTTGTGCTTCAGTGTCATTACCTTCTAGTTGTTTTAGTTTTGCTTCTATTAATAGCGCCCGTTGGTCGACTTTGTCATTTTGAATAAGGCTACGGGTACGTTTTTGTGTTGCGAGCCATTTTTGTGCCTCATTAAGTTTATTTTGAGCTAAAGCGATTTCAGCGAGTAGTAAGTAGGCACGTGAAGCTTGAGTATGCGCACCACTATTATTTAACTGCGTGAGCGTTGTGTTTATAAGGTTTATCGCTTTATCAAACTGTAACTTTTTAAAAAACACTTCAGCTAAGCTTATCAGCGTATGGTTTGCCTTTGTTTGATTGCCAAGTTGTGTATGCAGTAAATGTGCTTGTCGAAATGACACGATAGCATCATCTAATTGATTAATATCTCGCGATATATTACCTAAATTATTTAAAGTAACGGCTTGGCGTTTTAAGTCGTTTAATTGCTTAGCAATGTCGTAACTGTTTAAAAATAAAGTTAAAGCGGTGTCTAAATCTCCAAGCGCTTGATATACATTAGCAAGATCATTCGATGTTTGACCTTCATAACTTAAGTTTTTTAACTGCGTAGCAAGCTTTTGTGTTTTATGAAAATAAGTAAGAGATTGAATATAACCTCTTTGCCTGTATGCATTAATACCGAGTTGTCGTGTTACATGATATTGCTGTGAAATACTTAAACTTTGGCTAAGTAGTTGCTCAAGCTCTGAGTTTGCTAAGGCTAAATCACCAGCTTGTCTATACAGTACAGCTAATTCTAATTTAGCCTCAAATGATGCAGTTGAGTGTGGCTTGAGTTTATTGATTTTTTGCTTGCAGGTTAAAATATCACTCGTTATATCAACCGATTTATTTTGCTCACAAACACTCGCCGATATCGGATAAGAAAAAAGTAAAAATATAATAAAAACAATATTTAGAAACATCACTAAGTACGAGTTGCATTTTTGTTAGACTAAAAATAACACAGTATTAACTTTTCGTCATAAAGATTGTATGACTATTAAATGTTACGTATTTTTTGTGCTGGATTTCCTGCAACCACGGTATTAGCGGTTACGTCTTTGGTGACTACCGAGCCGGCACCAATCACGCTATTATCATTAATGTTTACACCAGCCAAAATAATAGCTCCGGCGCCAATCCATACGTTATTACCTATAGTTATTGGTGCTGCAAAGTTTTCTTTCTGCAGTCTTTGTTTGGGCTCAACTGCATGAGATACCGCTAGTAGCTGTACATTAGGGCCAATTAAGGAGTCACTGCCAATCGATATTGCACCTTCACTAATTGGTGCATCTAATACAGTGCAATTAATGTTTATAAAAGTACGATCGCCAATAGTAATTTGATTGCCGTAATCGCAGTGAAAGCCCGCTTCAATTATAACGCCCTCACCACATTCCAAAAATAACTCTCTAATACGTTTTAAGTTGCCTTTGCTCGGACTTTTATTAAATAGGCGGCAGGTGTCGCCAGTTTGTTTGCGCAGCGCTAAATATTCTTTGTTTAAACTAGTAAATACTTGCATGTGGTTTCTTTTAAAATAAAGCTTATGGCATTCTACCTTTATTATTATTTGATTAAAGCTGCTTTAATTTCATTCATTCACTTGTCATTTAACTTATTTCGTTTAAAATCTAATAACTTTCGAAACGAAACTTAATTTATGACTAAACGAAACACACAGCAACGTCGTCACAATATCTTGGTTCAGGTTAATGAGCTAGGAGAAGTCGTGGTTGAAAAGTTAGCACAGCAGTTTCAAACCTCCGAAGTAACCATTCGAAAAGATTTAACCGCGCTTGAAAAAAGTGGCTTATTGCTGCGCCGCTACGGTGGTGCTATTGCGCTACCAAAAGAGATTGTTAGCGATGAAATAGATTCTAAGCGCAAAGTCGCAATAGCAAAAGCTGCAGCAAAGCTTATAAAAGATCATAACCGCATTATTATAGATAGCGGGCGCACTACTGCTGCGATGATCCCTGAGCTTGCAAATAAGCGCGGGCTCGTTGTTATGACTAATGCCATTAAAGTGGCTAGTCGTTTGTTAGCACTCGAAAACGAACCAACACTTTTGATGACCGGTGGAACATGGGACCCGCATTCTGAGTCATTTCAGGGGCAAGTTGCCGAAAATGTATTATGCTCTTACGACTTCGATCAGCTATTTATTGGTGCTGATGGCATAGATGTAAAACGTGGCACAACCACTTTTAATGAGTTGGTGGGCTTGAGTCAAGTAATGGCAAAAGCTGCTCGTGAAGTAATCGTAATGGTTGAATCTGACAAAATTGGCCGAAAAATACCAAATTTAGAATTACCGTGGAAAATAGTAACCACATTAATAACCGACAACGGCTTAGCTGACGATAAACGCAAAGCAATTGAGGCGTGTGGTGTAAAACTAATTTGCGCAGAGATCATACAATAGCTACTCAGTAGCAAGTATTTAAAAATTAATGGAGACACTATGTGTGGAATAGTTGGGGCAGTTGCAGAACGCCCAGTAAATAAAATTTTAGTTGAAGGCCTTAAACGCCTTGAATACCGTGGTTACGACTCCGCAGGCGTAGCCTTGCTTGATGGCAATACACTTAATACCGTAAAAGCAGTCGGTAAAGTAGTTAACGTAGAAGCGGCTCTTGAACAAGCCGGTGTTAGCGGTCATACAGGTATTGCACATACTCGCTGGGCAACACACGGTAGCGTTACAGAAGCCAATGCACATCCACATGTTTCAAATAGCCAGCTTGCACTTGTGCACAATGGTATTATTGAAAACCATGCAAGCTTACGGGCTGTGCTTAAAGGCGACGGCTATGAATTTTTATCAGACACCGATACCGAAGTTATGGTGCATTTAATTCATCAATTACGCCAACAACACACTACATTGTTAGCCTCTGTTCAAGCTGCTGTAAAACAGTTTGAAGGCGCTTTTGGTACCGTTGTATTTGATAAAGACAACGACAACGAAATTATTGTAGCGCGCTCAGGTAGCCCACTTGTTATTGGTTTGGGCCTTGGTGAAAACTTTATTGCGTCTGATCAACTTGCATTATTACCTGTTACTCGCAGCTTCATCTTTTTAGAAGAAGGCGACGTAGCGCGTATTACCCGCGACACAGTCGAAATTTTTGATGCAAACGGTAACGCCGTTGAGCGTGAAGTGATTGAATCAAACATTACGCAAGATGCATCAGGCAAAGGCGATTACCGCCATTACATGCTAAAAGAAATTTACGAGCAGCCACTTGCTGTACGTAATACCCTTGAAGGACGTTTAAACGACGACCGCGTAGCAATTGATGCCTTTGGCGACAGCGCTCAGCAAATATTTAAAGATGTAAAACATGTGCAAATTATTGCCTGTGGTACGTCTTACCATTCAGGTATGGTTGCACGTTACTGGCTTGAGCAATTTGCTGGTGTTAGCTGTAATGTAGAAATAGCTTCTGAATTTAGATACCGTCAGTCGTTTGTACACGAAAACAGCCTACTTGTTACTATTTCTCAATCGGGCGAAACAGCCGATACGCTAGCTGCATTACGCCTAGCTAAACAGCAAGGTTACATGGCCTCAATGACCATTTGTAACGTACCTGGCTCATCGCTTGTACGCGAATCAGACCTTGCCTTTATGACTAAAGCGGGCGCTGAAATTGGCGTGGCATCTACTAAAGCATTTACTACGCAATTAGTTGGTTTGTTAATGCTTACTGCGTCTATCGCGCAAGAAAAAGGTCTTGATCAAAGCGCAATTGTAAATGCAATTAAAGTACTCCCCGCTAAGCTTGAAGAAACATTACTACTCGCTGATGGCATTGCAGATCTTGCAGAAGAGTTTGCCGACAAGCACCACTCACTGTTTTTAGGCCGTGGCTCGCAATACCCAATTGCAATGGAAGGTGCGCTTAAGCTTAAAGAGATTTCGTACATTCATGCAGAAGCTTACGCCGCTGGCGAGCTAAAACATGGGCCACTCGCGCTTATAGATGCCGACATGCCAATTATTGTTGTCGCACCTAATAACGAATTGCTAGAAAAGCTTAAATCAAACGTAGAAGAAGTACGCGCACGTGGCGGTATTATTTACGTATTCGCAGATAAAGATTCAGCCTTTGCATCAGATGACACAATGCGTGTAATCAACGTAAACCACACTGACGACATTATTGCGCCAATTGTTTATACCTTGCCATTACAGTTACTGTCGTACTACGTAGCAGTAATTAAAGGCACTGACGTAGACCAACCTCGTAACTTAGCTAAATCGGTTACTGTTGAATAAAATCAATAAGTTATTGTTTGTTAGTTAAAACTAAAAAGGCGCTCAATGCGCCTTTTTTTGTGAATAATTTAAGCCGTGTTTTATTACTGCAAGGTACTTAAATTAAATAACAGTGAAAATAACTTCGTTTGAATACAATGTTTCGTAATCAATGTCTTCATGGCAATATAGCTATAAACAAAATCAGGGAAGATAAATAATGGAACCATGGAATGACGATAAGTTAAATAGAATTGAAGATGCAAAATATCTAACTTCTTACTTACTCAATCGATTTACAGTAAAGAAAGAGGAACCTTTTGTATTAAATATTGATGCTGAATGGGGATTTGGTAAAACCTATTTTCTTACAAATTGGCGAAGTGATTTAAAGTCACAAGGCTGCGAAGTTGTTTATTTTAATGCTTGGGAGAAGGATTTTACAGATAACCCTTTGCTTGGTTTTATTTCTGCGATCGATAAAGAGTTAAAACCTTTTTTTAGTAAAAAGGCCAACGCAAGCCAAAAAAATAAATGGAATAAATTCAAGCTTGCTGCCGCTCCATTACTTTTATCTTTTATAGCAAAAAAATTGACGGGCTATTCTCTAGATCAAATAAACGAATTAATCGAGAGTGATGGTGAGGAAAGTAAAGCATCCGATATAGATAAAAAAGCTACAAATAGATTAGTTGAAGGTCTAACTACTCAAGCAACAAATATTGCGTTAGAACATCAAGAAAGCATAGAAAATAGTATTATTACTTTTAAGACTAATTTAGGGGAGATCGCGAAAAAGGCAGGTAAGGATATAAAACCAATTTTTATATTCGTAGATGAGTTAGACAGATGTAGACCTAGTTATGCCATTGAACTACTCGAGACAATTAAACATTTATTCCAAATACCGTGCGTTTACTTTGTTGTTGCTACTGCATCTGAGCAATTAAGTCATTCAATCAAGGCTATTTATGGTAATAATTTTGAATCTAAAAAATACCTAAATAGATTTTTCGATCAAATTTATCATCTACCACCACCAAATCGCTTGTCTTACTCAGAGTACTTATGGAAAACAGAGCTTGTTAATGATGATAAGTTAATTGCTGTGCATAAAAGTGGTAATGCTTATTTGTTGGCTCAAACAGCTCTTTTATGTGATGCGGGTTTACGAGATATTGAACAAGCCATAAAGATTTTACAAGCAATTCAGCTAACAACTGAAGAAAGGCTATATACGTTACCGTTAGTATTTTTAGCTATCCTAAAAATAAGTAAGCCAGAATTATATAAAATTACGATACCAATGTGGAAAGATAAATTTCATACTAACTCCAGTCAAGATTGGAATATTTTTATTGAAAAAATGAGTAACCCTGAATCAAACTTGGACTCAAATAAAGCCTATGAAGGTAAAATTATTAGCATTATAAGTAAGTTACTAGGAAAAACCGGAATAAAATCTTCAGAAATTCAACAATGTTCAGCGGAGCTTGGCGACATGATCCTATATGACTTTAGCTTTAACCAAAATCGACAGTTTTCGATATTACATTACCCTGAGTTAGTTGAGCGTGCAGGTCGTTTTATATCTTAAAGAAAGGGGGAAAACTCCCTTTTCGTATTAATGAGCAAAAATAATCAGAGCTAAAGTATACTTAGAGCTTGTAGCTCGAATCGCGCAGCTGTTACCTATGAAAACATTTAAATCACTAACCCCTACTTAATAAGCGCTAAATACGCTAAAATTGCAGGCTACTTTTTTAGCAATAAGCTCGTAATAAATATGACCTCAGCCACAAGCCCTCGCACTTTTTCCGAACTTGGCCTTATTCCAGAGCTATTAGCTCGTTTAACCGATTTGGAATATACCCAGCCTACACCTATTCAAGCTAAGGCTATACCTAGTGTGCTTGCGGGCAGTGATCTAATTGCAGGGGCAAATACTGGCTCAGGTAAAACAGCAACGTTTGCGTTGCCTATGTTGCAAAAGGCTTTCCTAGAGCAAGGCGCTAAAAGTACTGCAAGCAAAGGTAACTTTGTAACAGGGCTTATTTTAGTGCCGACTCGTGAGCTTGCTACACAAGTGGCCGATAGTGTTAAGTCGTATTCTGCAAACTTCAATGGCGCGATTAAAACGGTGGCGGTGTTTGGTGGTGTGTCGGTTAATACACAAATGCAGGCTCTACGCGGCGGCGCCGATATTATTGTGGCAACACCTGGTCGCTT
Organism: Pseudoalteromonas sp. Ld19; assembly: GCF_045064135.1. Classification (NCBI taxonomy): domain Bacteria; kingdom Pseudomonadati; phylum Pseudomonadota; class Gammaproteobacteria; order Alteromonadales; family Pseudoalteromonadaceae; genus Pseudoalteromonas; species Pseudoalteromonas sp. Ld19. Next base: position 92,054 of record NZ_JBISHA010000015.1, read on the forward strand.
ACTTGATTTAATCTCAAGCAACGCTATTAAGCTTGATAAAGTAACTACCCTAGTGCTTGATGAAGCCGACCGTATGCTAAGCCTTGGCTTTACCGAAGAACTTGCTGAGCTTCTAGCGTTAATGCCTGCTAAAAAACAAACTATGTTGTTTTCAGCGACCTTTCCTGAGCAAGTAACACAATTAACGCAAGAGCTGCTAAATAATCCAGTTGAAATACAAGTACAAAACAAAGAAGAGAGCACACTTGTACAACGCGTGTTTACGGTAAATAAAGGCGAAAAAACCACTGTTTTAGCGCATTTAATTAAAACCCATAAATGGCGCCAAGCGCTGATTTTTGTGAACGCCAAAAAAGATTGTGAGCACTTAGCCAGCAAACTTGAAAAGCGCGGTGTTAATGCGCAAGTATTCCACGGCGATAAAGGCCAAAGTGAGCGAACTCGTGTAATAGAAAAATTTAAAGCGGGCGAAATCGAAGTACTTATTGCAACCGATATTGCAGCTCGTGGTTTAGATATTGAAAAGCTGCCAGTGGTAATAAACTTCAACTTACCGCGCAGCCCTGCTGATTACATGCACCGTATTGGCCGAAGTGGCCGTGCCGGTGAAGTCGGTTTAGCGTTATCACTAATTGATTACGAAGACTTTCATCACTTTAAAATCATCGAGAAGAAAAACAAACTACGTTTAGAGCGTGAAGAAGTGGCAGGTTTTGCTGTAAACCAAGCAAACCTTGATGCCGCTCAGGCGCTTAAAAACGAAAAGCCAATGGCAAAACCTGAAGGCACAGGTAAGAAAAAGAACAAAAATAAAACCGATGATATAGATGATGTATGGAGCGGCTGGCGCCGTAAGTAGAACTACTTTTTAATGGCGATATAAAACGAAAAAGACGCGTCGGCGTCTTTTTCATTGAGATTGTATAACTAAGAACAATACTTAATCCAGAGCGTATTTTTCCTCAAACTTAGCCACTTGCTGTAAAATCTCATCAACACTTTCTTGTAACTCACCACCCATTTTAGTGAGTTCATAGGGGAATTCATCCTGCATCAATGTCATTAAGGCATACCAAACAGGTTTGCATTTATCTTTTAAGGCGTGTTCAGGCAGCTCTACAAGCTCTTTCGTTTTATAAAGTTGTTTTTTGGCCATAAGCAAGGTTAAGTAGAGCGTAATGTCATAATCATTGTGTTCGCCATCCATATTTAACCATTGTAAAAATAACTTACCGCTTTGTGATAAATGTTCAGTCCAAAGCAAAATAACGGCGTAGGCGTAAGTATTAGAAAAGTTAGGGTCCTGTTCATAATCAGTTCTAACTAATTGTAATGCCTTACTTAAATCATGATTTTGTTCGAAGTATAGCCAAACTAAACATTCCTGAGCACTAGATATACCTGCATTAATGGCTTTTAAGTAATAGCTTTCAGATTTATCAAATAATCCTTGAATATAATATATCTGACCAAGGTTAAGTAATGCTCTGTTGTCATTATTTTTGAGTGCCTTTAAATAGTAACTCTCAGCTATATTAAATTGGTCTTGTTCGAAATATACATTGCCTAAGTTAATTAAGACGGAATAATTTCCTTTTTCATACGCTTTTTGGTAATGGTCTTTTGCTTTTTCAAATAGTCCTTGCTGGCAATATAGAGCCCCTAAATCTAGAAATGCATTGTTATCTCCAAATTTTATTGCTAGTTGATAGTAATTTTCAGCCTTTTCAAACTGAGCTTGCTTAGCGTATAAGTGGCCTAAATAGAATAGTGCGTTATTGTCACTACTATCACTGGCTTTTAAATAATAAGTTTCAGCTTTAGCGATCTGGTTTTGGTCGTAATATAAGTGGCCTAAATGGATAAATGATTTAGTTACCTCACTTTCAGCAGCTTTAAGGTAGTACTTTTCAGCCTCTTTAAAACACTTTCCCTCATGGTACAGCATCCCTAAACTAAGAAGTGCATCACTACCTCCGCGTTTGAGTGACTGTAAAAAATAGTATTCGGCCTCTTCAAAGCTTTCGTTTGTGCGGTACAGAAGACCTATGCAAAATAAAATTTTAGCGCTATTTTTTTGTGAATTAATGAGTAGTCTTATTGCTACATCAATCTCATTTTCATCAGCTAATTGAAGGGCTTCTGTTATAATTTCTCTATCTGACGCTGAAAGGTCATTTACAAAACGAGAGTTTTTTGAGGTTAAATAGGCTTTGGTGCTTTCCTTCATTTCATGCTCAGTGTTTATATCTAAGCCAGCGTAGCTGAGCGCTTCACACATGTGGTAAGCGCAAGACTCTTGTATTGTACCGCCACGAATTGCGGACATAAAATCTTTAGCTCTACGTTCAAGATCCGCAGGGTTGCACCAGGATGTTAAAAAGTTAACTAACCACTCGACTTTTTGACGATCTTTTTTACGGCCAAAGCGCATTAAATACCAAATATTAAAAAAGCGTTCTTCAATTTTATAAATTTTATTTTTACCAATGGAAATCGATTCTACGATGCCGTATTTAGTTTCTAATTGCTTAAGCTGGGCCGATACAGTTTTACTTTCTAATCGAGTTTTCTTTGCAATTTCTTTAGTGCTGATGCCATCCCAATTCATCGCTATAGTGTGCGTTATATCTTGCAAAGTATCAGGTAGGTCGTCCATACGGTGCTTATATAAAGGGGTCGCATCATCGAGTATTTTTAATAAGTCATCAAATGCATTGCCGCCATCATCTACAAAAATATCAAATAGCATCACCATTGTTCTTGGTACACCACCGGTTAAGCGGCGTAAAGTTTCGATGCGCTCGGGGGTACTTTTAATGATGTGAGCTATTTTTTTCTTTTGTTTTTCATCGCCCATACTGGCAAGAAAATCAAAACACTCCTGCTTGTTTAAACCGGTAAGTTTAATAATTTTGAAAAATTCGTAAAACGGTTTTCCGTAGTCAAAATGCTGCTCGAGCATTTTTGTTGAACCGCCAATGATTTTGAGAGTTGGCGATGTGAGGAGAATTTCTCTGAGTCTGCGTTGCTCTTTTTCTTTTAGTTTGCCTAGTAGCTCGTCAATGTTGTCTATCAACAGTAATAGTTTTTTATTTTTCGCTTTTACTGCTTTTTCTAAGTATGAAAAGCTTTTTAGTTCGTAATCGGCCTCGTCAAAATGGCTTTCCATATCATCATGTATGGTAGCAAAGTCATCTTCAGCTGTGCATTGTAAGTAATCAGCAATTTCTTCCCATAAGCGACTGAGCGAACGAATTTGATATTGTTCTTCTGAGAATTTTATAGGGATTAAAAGATCAGCTAGCGTTGGCTCAGCTTGAGCTGCGAGTTTTATTTTTCTTAATAGGGTTGTTTTACCCTGACCTCGCTGGCCGACAATTATAAAGTGTTGGCTAGGAACTGTGTAATCACTGTTTTTAATGTCATCAAAAATGTCGTCAAAATCATGATTTCGCACAACAAACTTAGCTAAAAATTCTGTTTCATCAATTTCATCAGGCGTGTATTTATAGCGTGAGTAATTAGTTTGCGACATTTTTGTTCCACCACATTCTTAAGATCGGAGAGTTAAATTGATAGGTTTTATTGTTGTCGTTGTTGTTAATGTAGCCATCGTATATTAATGAGTGCAGGCAATCTTTTGCTTCATTGCCGTCTAAGTTATGTTTACTGGCAATATTCATGATATCGAGCAAGTTAGTCTCTTTTTGGTTCGAGATAGCGTTCAGTACTTCTTTACTAAATAAATACTCATTTTTACCTAATGCGGTTTTTAGTTTACTTTGCCAGCTCTCAAAGTGATTGCGATTATCTAGTGCATTATGAATTGCTTGATCAATAACAGTTTGGTCAAGTTTTTGCTCTCTGCGGTATATTTTTTTAATTTCTTGCGTAATGAGTTGGATATAAAACGGGATCAGCCAGTGTATGGTTGTAAGTAAATAATCAATATCTGTTTGATTGATTTTAATCTCTGCACTTTGAAACAGTGCTATTGTAAACTTCTCTGCTTCGGGGGGAGTTAAAGGCGGGACTTTTATATTGTTTAAATCGTTGATGTGTTTAATAGCGTCAATTTTGGATACTACGCTTTCTAGACCTATTGAACCTGCGTAGATAAAAGTCACTTTTTGTGAAAACTTTTGATCTTGCCTTAACTCTCTATGGGCTTTGAGTAGGCTTATTGCGTTTTTAGGTTCTTCGTACTTTATTATGTTTTCAATGGTTTGAGCAAACTCATCAATCATAATAATGAGCTTTTTATCATGATCTAAATCTTTAATTAATCTGTGAAAAGCCTGCTTGTGATCTAGCATTTTGCCATCACCAAACTCAACGCCGTCCATCGTTATTGAAGCTATTTTTATGCTTTTAATTTTATCCCAGAAGTTTTTAGTTTTTGTTTTCAGGCTGGCAATGAAGTCTTCTTCCATTAGTGCATTAAAAACTTTTGACCAAAATTCTGCCTCGGAATCAGCAGACTCTGTATCAATATAAATGGGGATATAATTTGCTTTAGGTTCATCAACTATTTTATACATTATTGATGTTTTACCTACACGGCGAGGGGCGCAAAGGAGAATATGGCTACCGTTGTCTATTGCTTCCCATATGTCCTCTAGTTCATAGGGTCTATTCCAAAAGTTCGCACTTCTCGCAGCTTGACCAACAATGTTTTTCATACGCACCTCATGACAAATTATATTTTGTTAGATTAGTTGGCAAATTATTTTTTGTCAAACGTTATGGCAAATTATAATTTGTTATTTTTTAAATTAGAGGAATCGTTTTTAAACGTATATTTGAGAAGATATAAAAAACCCGTGATTAGAAATCTAATTACGGGTTTTGTCATTTTGTGGCTTTAGCCCAAAACTCTAACTGGTCAATACACTATAAATCTAGTGTTCGTGAGCGTGCTCTTCCTCTTGTGCTATACCTAACCAAGTGATAGCCGCTGGTGGGAATGTAAGTTCTAGTTCACCTTCAATTTCTAAATCTTCAAGGTGTACTTGCACAACGTGCTGAGCAATTGGGTCTGCAACGTAAGCAAAGTGACCATTTTGCGCTACTGTCATACTAAACTTCATACCCTCAGGCATGGTTGTTACGTCTTGTTCAGTGATATCAACTTGACCTGCTAGTTCCCAGTGCGTGTGACCGTCGTGCGCATGTGCTTCAAGTACGTTTAAAAAGCCTAGACTGTCGAGTACTAAAAAGTGTTCACCACTGGCTGAAAAAGAATAAGATACGGCACTTGCGCCATCGGCTAGTTGCCATTCTAGCGCTTCCATTTCAGCGTCGCTTGGGTTGATACTTAACAGTACAGCAGCGCTGCCGCCATGACCCGAAGCTATACCAATAAAGGTATCGCTTTTTTCGTGGCCGTATAATCGACCAATTCGTAGATCGCCTACCGTAGCAATATTAGCTACTTTTTCTGCTTCGTAGTCATCACCTTGCTGGTGGGCAAGTAATACACCGTCACTACAACCAAATGCGATGGTGTCGTGGTTTTGTGCTGCACCGTGTAAATCAGGGCAAGTAAGTTCAAGTGTTTGCTCTAGTTCGTATTCGCCATCGTGAAAATGATAAACACCGACTTGATCAGGCAGGATCTTAGCGTTTGATGTACTCTGTGCATCATCGCGACGAATTGTTGATAATACGTGCTCGCCGCGAGGCTCTGCCACACCGTGCATATTTATATTGTAGCTAATGCTTGGTAATGCCGCTGTTGCGTTTGTAATATCGTTGTCGGTTAGCACCGCTACTGAGGCGGTTGTGCCTGAGTCTGCATCACCATCATAAAATATGGCTAACTTACCATCGTGATTAACGAGGTGGGTAGGGCGGCTGCCGCTGGTTAGTTCATAACTGCTAAGTACAGGGCTTTGTTCGTAGTCATGTAGGTGTGCACCGTGATCTTCACGCCATAAGCCACCATCAATAAAGCCAAGGTAATCTTGGCTGCGACTTGCAATAAGTGCATAACGAAAATCAGGAGACACTGACAGCGTATTTGAATCATGTGTTAGGGTGAATGTTTCAAGCAGTTTATTGTCGTCTAAGTCAAAAAAGCTGGCTGCGTTGCTATCAGCGGCAAGTACAGCGAGTCTTCCTAATGAGTCGATTGTATAGCCATCGCCGTGGTCGCCACCATCACCGTGATCATGGCCGTCATCAGGCACTGCAATGGGATCTTTTTCAACAATGTTGGTTTCTGCATCGCCGCAGGCTGTAATTAATGTACTGCTAATTGCAAGTGCAATAAGTTTTAGTTTGAATAGTTTGGTCATGTTGTTTTCCTTTAATTTATAATTTTTATGGCTTAGAAATAGCCACGAATGCCTAATGCAAAGCTACGGCCTGGGCGTGGCGCAATATTCTTTAAGAATGAGCTATGCACACGGGCTTCTGTGTTCGTTAAATTTGTGCCTCGTAGGTACAAAGAAAGGTCTTGATTGAGTACCGATAAATCATAAGAAATACTGGCATTGACCAAGGTGTAACCATCGGTAGCTGTTTCTTCAGGAGCGGTACGGTCTTGCTCTTGGTAGCGAGTGGCATGAATGTGAGCACTGAGTTTTTCGGTTTGGTAGCTAAACTCTGTACCGAAGCGCAGTGGTGGCGTACGCGGTAGATTGCCACCTGAGTCAAGGCGAGCGCGCACGTAATCTGAAAATAGCTCAAGCTTGAACTCGTCGGTTAACTGCCATGCAACTTGCGCTTCAAAACCGTGTAAAGTTACATCGTCCGTCTTAAATAAATAAACAGGTAATTCAGATGAATGATCATGCTCGTCACCGTGATCATGGTCATCCTCGTGGTCGTGGCCACTTTCAGCGTATAAGCCTGTTTCAACTTGATAATAATAGTTGTCTACTTGGTTATAGAAGGCATTAAAAATGAAGCCTATATCGCCTTGGGTTTTACGAAAGGTTAGGTCAATATTATTGGCGGTTTCTAAATCAATGGTGTGATCAGATAAGCCTAAATGGCCGTCTTCATGAATATCAAACAATGCGCCGACTTCATAGGTTGCAGTACCAATATGAGGGCCGAACGACAATAACTCAGAGGCTGATGGCGCACGCTCTGAGCGCGACAATGACAAGCCTAAATTATAGCTAGGAGCAAAGTCCCATACTACGCCAGCAGATAAGCTAACAGGGGTAAATTCATGCTTTGCGTCAAATACGCGAGTTGCGTTGCTGTGTTCATCATGGCCGTGATCATGGTCGTCATGTCCACCTACGTCATCGTGCGCGTGGGCATCAATACTAGGTAGTAATACGTTATCTGCATCGATAGTTACGCGTTCGGCGCGGCCACCTAATTGCACTAAAAAATCACCAAAGTGTCTTTCTTCCATTAGTGCAATGGCATAGCTTTGTGTTTGTGAAGGAGGGGTAAACGCTTCTGAGCCTTGTGCTTCAACATCACTTTGTTTGTAATGAAAGCTAATGCCGCCATTCCACTCATTAAATTGACTATGCAAAATGTCTACGCGTAATTCGTTGGTTTCATTTTTAAATGTGGTACCAACTGAGCCATGTTCAATTTCTGCGTGCTCGTAATCTGTAAAACCTGCACGTAGGTTGATTTTATTAAGCCATTTACTATCTAGGTTGTATTCACCTAATAGTTGTACTTTAGTTTGTTCTAAATCGGCAAATACGCTTTCTTCTTCATCACTGTGCTCGTCTTCACCACCGTGAGAGTGACCCGGAATGCCGTATTGACGATTAAATTGCTCGATGGCTAAACCAATAAAGCCTTGATCGAATAAATAGCTGGCGCCAACAGTAAAGCCGTCAGACTCTTCGTTGCTGTTTTTTACAACATAATCACTATGGTGTTCTGCATGGTCATGATCGTCATGTGCTAATTCAGCAGCGACGGGTATTTCATAGTCATTCGCTTCTCGCCAAAATGCATCAGCATAAAAAGCAAACGAATCAGTGCCTGTGGTGGCATTAAAAGAAGCAACGGTTTGGTCATCAACCGAGTTGTGCTCTACATTCCATTCACCACGAGTTGAACTGTCTGTTGGTACGCGATTATCTACCACATTGACTACCCCGCCAATTGCACCACTGCCGTAAAATAACGTTGCAGGGCCGCGTAATACCTCTATTTGTTGTGCGGTAGAAGCCTCCGATGCTACCGAGTGATCGGGACCAACGCGCGAAACATCACTTACATCAAGGCCATTTTGAGCGATCAGTACGCGAGGTCCACTTAAGCCACGAATAATAGGAGTACTGGCGACTTTGGCGTGAAAATTAGTATTAACACCTGGTAGTCTTTCCAAGCTGTCACCGAGTGTTGCGGCTTGTTCGCGTCTTAATTTTTCACCGGATAAAACACTCACCGGAGAGGCAGATTCCATTGCTGACATATGAATTGGGGTTGCTTCAATATCAATAACTTCAATTGGTGAGCGCTCTAAATTAAAAGCAACCGATTGGCTATCACTGGTATTGAGGGTGATATCGCGATGAAGATGGGCATAACCTGGGGCAACAACGTGAAGTTCTTTTAAACCGCCTTTTAAACCCGTTATTACAAACTTGCCGTTTGCATCCGCTATAACTTTTATGTCTGATCCTTCAACTTCTACTGTTGCGTTGCTAATAGCTTTACCTTGCTTGTTTAGCACAATACCTTCAATGGATTTTGCAAGCACACTTGCGGGTAATAAAGCTGCTATCAACACAGCTAATTGAGATTTTCGTTTCATTCTTGCCTCTTGCGATATGTTATAATGTATCAATTGTGCTTTAAATGTTATAATGTAGCAAGTGTAATTAACGGTTGTGGTTTAAAGGCTTATTTAAAAGTGAAATTTTTTGCAGGTATTTATTAGTGGAGGAAGAAATGAAATCTAGTCAAAGTGTAATGGATCGCCTAGCGATAGGGCTTTCGTTAATATGCACCGTGCATTGTTTTGCAACACCCGTTATTTTGGTGTTTTTACCAAGTTTGGCAGCACTGCAGTTAGATAATGAGCAATTTCATATATGGATATTAATGGCGGTGTTGCCCACAAGTTTACTTGCGTTAAGTCTAGGCTGTAAAAAACATAAACAGTTTAGTTATATGGTTTTTGGGATTGTGGGTTTATGTTTAATGTTACTTGCTATTTTTATAGAGCATGAAGGTGCAGAAAAGGCGCTAACTTTAATTGGCTCAACGTTTATAGCCATAGCGCATTGGTTTAACTACCGCCAGTGTCTTAAAAAAGAAGATGGGGATTGCCCGTGCTCTGGTGATACATCGGAGCAGGTTACATAAAAAAGACGCCTTCGCGTCTTTTTTTTGCATTTTATACCTTGCCTTAGGTGTGTTATTAGGTTTTTATATACGGCTCAAAACCGAACGTCTAATAACTTTTTTGTTGGGCGTAAAATGCCGCATATGGATCATGTGTATTTAGTTAACTGGCTAAATGTTGCGTATTCATACTCAAACAAGCTACGTAGGATACGTAATGTCAGAAAAGCCACCTTTCCCGTCAGTACCTCAATCGATAAGTAAGCGCCGCCGTAATATATCAATACTGCTATTAATAGGCGCTAGCTCATTACTTATACGTACGCTAATGTCTTATAACTTTGATAGAACCGCATTATTATATGTTGGCATACCGTTTTTTGTCTCAATCGCTTTACTGTACATAATTAAAAAGCCTGAACAACCCACCTTAAACCGATATTACGGAAATTTAGTTTTGTGGTCGCTTATTGTGATGCTTGGCACGTCTGTTGTTTTATTTGAGGGCTTTGTTTGTGTAATTATGTTTATGCCAATCTACTTTGGCATATTGTTGCTTATGTATTTATTTCAGCTACTAACCTGTTATTTACGAAGTAAAAAGAAGGGCACACATTATGCCCATATATTACCGGCTGTTATTTTTTTAAGTGCATTTGAAGGAGTAGTGCCAAGTGCCAGTTTTGAACGAGAGTATTCGATAACTAAAGAGTTGGTTATAAATGCGACCCCTGAAGAAATCCAACAAAAACTTATCAAACCTATGCAGTTAGATATTGAGCGTAATTGGCTGTTAAGTTTATTCCCTATGCCAAGCAATATAGAAGCGGGTACTTTATCCGCTGGTGATGTGCATCATATTGATTTTACTTATCATCGTTGGTTTGTAACAAACACACACAAAGGGCATATGAAACTAGAGTTAACCCAAGTCGAAAACGATTATATTCGCACTACATTTTTAGAAGACACGAGCTACATAGGTAACTATTTAAAACTAAAAGGAACCGAAATCCGCTTTATTAAAACTAAAAATGGAAATACTAAAGTAGCGCTGACTATTTATTATCATCGATTTTTAGATCCCGCTTGGTATTTTGGTCCAATTCAAGAATACGCTATTGGGCAAACGGCAGATATGCTTTTGAATGAGCTATTTGTTCCAGAAACAGCTTAGGATGGCTATGTACACAAACGAGCGGATCTTAACAAATAAACAAAGCTGCGCCAAAGCTGGGCATGTTGTTTTATCCCCAGTAAAAGTGTTGTGGGTAGGTGGGATGATATTAATTGCCATTATAGGTGGCTGGTATACGTTTTCACTTACCGTTTTATTTGTTTTTATTATAACGACTAGTGTTATTTTATGCTTTGGGCACTCTCTTGGGATGCATCGTAGACTGATACATAAAAGCTACCAATGTCCCGCGTGGCTTGAATACCTTTTTGTTCATTTAGGTGTAATAGTTGGTTTAGCTGGGCCTGTAGGCATGATTAAAACCCATGATATGCGCGATTGGGCACAGCGACAGCAGTATTGCCACGACTACTTTGGGCATCAGCAGCCTATGTGGAAAGATTTTTTCTGGCAAATTTTTTGCGATATTAAGCTTACTTACCCACCGACTTTTAATATTGAAACATGTGTTACACAAAACAATGCTTATAGATGTATGGAGAAGACATGGATGCTGCAACAGCTACCTTTGGCACTATTGCTATTTTGGTTGGGAGGCATGCCTTGGGTTGTATGGGGAATATGCGTGAGAGTCAGTATTTCTATTATAGGTCACTGGCTGATTGGGTATTTTGCACATAACCATGGACAAAGAAATTGGCATGTAAATCATGCGCATATACAAGGTTATAACGTCCCCTTTGCAGCGCTGCTAACAATGGGAGAAAGTTATCATAATAACCACCATGCATTTCCTGGTTCGGCTAACTTTGCTTTAGAAAAAGGCCAGTTAGATGTTGGCTGGCTAGTACTTAAAAAAATGGAGACACTAGGCTTGGTTTGGGATTTAGTATTACCAAAGCACCTCCCCAAGCGCGATGAATTACAAAGGATAAATCTTTAGTATGAAAATGAATTTACTACCAAAGTGGTTGTTATTTTTTTGCGCAGTTATGTGTTTTAAATTAAGTGCCAATACGCCATACGAAATCCCCAGAAGTAATGTTTTAGAGCTTACCGAGCCTTCAACTAAGCGCGTTTATCCTATTTATATTCAGCTTCCAACATCATATACAAAACAGCCTGATAAAACGTATCCGGTTATTTATGTAACCGATGCACCGTATACCTTTCCCATCGTTGCTGGGGCTACACGGTTCCCTATGAATAGCGGCAAAATGCAGCAGGCTATTATTGTGGCTATTGGTTATGAAAAAGGCTCTGTTGGCTCCAATAGCCGAATTAGAGATTACACGCCTACCTTTGCAAAAGATTGGAAAAAGCAAACGGGTAATGCCAAAGGGCATGCTGAGTTTTTACAAAGTACAGTGTTTCCCTTTATCGAAAAAAACTATCGGGCCAGTAACTTACAAAGAACCTACATAGGTAACTCGCTAGGCGGCTTATTTGGTGCAACTATTTTACTTTTAACGCCTGATTTATTTAGTAATTATATTATTGGCAGCCCATCGGTTTGGTTTGATAATAATGCACTATTAGCGTTAAAAGCGCATAAGCCAAAATTGCCTATAAAGGTGTATATATCTGTTGGTGCAAAGGAAACACCAGCCTTTGGTGAGGGGCAAAATATGGTTGAAGGCGCAGCGCAGCTGGTGCAAAAAATTAATGCGCTTAAAAGTGACAATATAGAATTAAAAAGTGTTGATATTGAAGGGGCTAGTCATGCAACCGCATTTCCAACAACAGCAATCCAAGGCTTAGATTGGGTGCTAGGTAAAGCGAAAAATAATACAATTAAATGATTCTTAACAAGCACAAAAAAAGCGACTACCCAATATGGTGTCGCTTTTTTAGTAAATAACCTGAACTCAGGTTAAGAGATTTACTAACATATTGAACCATAATGATATTTAAATTTATTTTTCTCTAGCTAGAGATTCTCAGTGAAAACAAGGCGAATTTACGCGTCAATAGCTAGCCTATTGCAAGTAAATTCAACGCAGTTAGCGCTGATAATAGCTGCTCGAGATAGATTTATTATCCAGAGTTCAGGTTAAGTAGTATTAGCTTACTTATAAAAGGCTTCAACAGTGCCTTTTCTGGTAAGTAAAAGCGGCTGTCCGCGACGATCAAGGCCTTTTGGAGATGCAAATTTTATCCAACCTTCGCTGATGCAGTATTCTTCAACATCAAAACGCTCTTTGCCGTTGAACGTGATACCAATATCGTGTTCAAAAACGTCTTCCACATGATGTGGGCTGCGTGGATTAATAGAAAGGCGATCTGGTAAAGCAGGTTTTGCGGTAGTGTCGTTCATGGTCATATTCTATGTTGAATGAAGTATGCGCTATTGTAGGCAATACAAAGCTTTCGCTCAAGAGAGATAGTAGTAAATGTGTTTAAAAATGTACTAATTAATGAGTTGTGTATACAAATGAGATTGCGCTTGGAAAATATTTACAGAGGAGGTTTTGAAGATATTTGACTAAATAATTATAAAGGTAAAAATATTAATGGGTTATCTCTAACCCACTAAATTGTTTAGCAATTAGATGCTAACAATGTTTTCAGCTTGTGGACCTTTTTGACCTTGAGTAACAGTAAACTGCACACGTTGGCCTTCAGCAAGAGTTTTAAAACCGTCGCCAGAGATTGCGCTGAAATGTGCGAACACGTCTGCGCCAGATTCTTGCTCGATAAAACCAAAACCTTTAGCTTCGTTAAACCATTTTACTGAACCAGTAGTTGTATTAGACATAATGTGTATCCTAAAAAATTAATATAAGTGTGCCTGAAAAGAGGCGATTGAGCCGGAAAAAATAGTTAACTTGAGGATATCGTGTAGGATTATTACTAAAACAACTCGGTACTAACAAATAAAACAAAACTTCTTTCAAACTAGTATTCAAAATGGGTTATCTCTAACCCACTAAATTGTTTAGCAATTAGATGCTAACAATGTTTTCAGCTTGTGGACCTTTTTGACCTTGAGTAACAGTAAACTGTACACGTTGGCCTTCAGCTAAAGTTTTGAAACCGTCGCCAGAGATTGCGCTGAAATGTGCGAACACGTCTGCACCAGATTCTTGCTCGATAAAACCAAAACCTTTAGCTTCGTTAAACCATTTTACTGAACCAGTAGTTGTATTAGACATAATGTGTATCCTAAAAAATTAATATAAGTGTGCCTGAAAAGAGGCGATTGAGCCGGAAAAAATAGTTAACTTGAGGATATCGTGTAGGATTATTACTAAAACAACTCGGTACTAACAAATAAAACAAAACTTCTTTCAAACTAGTATTCAAAATGGGTTATCTCTAACCCACTAAATTGTTTAGCAATTAGATGCTAACAATGTTTTCAGCTTGTGGACCTTTTTGACCTTGAGTAACAGTAAACTGTACACGTTGGCCTTCAGCTAAAGTTTTGAAACCGTCGCCAGAGATTGCGCTGAAATGTGCGAAAACATCAGGACCAGACTCTTGCTCGATGAAACCAAAACCTTTTGCTTCGTTGAAAAATTTAACTGTACCAGTTGTAGTATTAGACATAATAGTATCCTAAGAATTAATAAAAGTGCGCCTTAAATTAGGCAATTTAACAGGAAGAAAACATACATTTAACTGAGGATAACGCGAAGGATTATTACTAATATCAACGTGGTACTTACAAATAAATAGGGTTTTCTGTCAACCCGATGCGAGGCAGGATAACAGTAAGGTTAGACATAAAACAAGCTTTATCTGACATTTCATTTTATTTAACCCGTGGCTAAGGGGATTGATTTTTGATTGTAAAGTATTTTTATATACGAGTAAGTAAATATAAAACCCTTAATTATTAAGTGATTAGCTGTTTAAAGCTTAATGTTTAATATTGATTTTTGATAGTTAGTTACTGATTATTAAATTTATTCAAGGCAGCTTACTTTTAGAATAATACAGGGCTTTTACGATGTATTAACTCTTATTAGGAGGTGGCAGAGAGGCTTCACGCTACTTACATCAGAGTTCAGATTACTTAAATGCAACTTCAATCATGGCTAATGCCGCGTTAGAGGATAGGATGATCACATTAGGTTATTTAGTAAAGTGGTTCTTTTGTATGTTTTTATATGTTTTTGTGTTTTTTTTGTAAATAAATTGTACTAATTTAGATTTGTGTTCTACTTTGATTCGTACCTACTTTGGTTTAATTAAGGATAAGAATGAAAACTACATTAATTTCTATGGGTATTGTTTTAGCTTCTATATTTTCTGCGCAAGCGAGTGCAGATCAAATGGAGTGTTATGTAGATACTCAAGCATATGATCAATTTACTCCAAATCATTGTTCTGCGTTAATTTATGGTAAAAATAAAGCAACAGCAGTATTTAGAGTTATAGGTAATGGTTCTGCTATTGATAGTGTTGTTTGGTCAAATGCAGCATCGTCTTGTGGTGTATCGGGTACATCATGCTCATTTTCGATAAGATCGTTCAGAGGCTATAAAGCAGAGGCGACGGTACTATATACAGATGGTACTTGGAGCAAAGTTTCTGCAACCGCTTCGTTTGAAGATGGTCGTTAATTAAAAAAATAAAATTTAATTGAATTGATAAGCGCAACGTGTAAACGTTGCGCTTTTTTGTGCCTGACTTATTTTTGTAAAATTTTAGTCATTGTTTCTTCATCAAAATTACCTTTATTAGTCATATCTGTTTCCTATAGTGCGGCGGTTGATCTTTTTTGTGGTCACACATATTAAAAATAACCACTAAACAATGGGAATTACGGATGAAAATTAAAAAAGTCGCTACGGCAATCGCGCTAACATTTGCGTTTAGCGCAGTTAGTCATGCCGATGTACTACCGCAAAGCCAAAAAGACAGCAGCTGGTATAGCGCTGCGCAAACAAAACTAACAACAAAAACAACACAAGCGCAGGCTACAAAAACGACCAAAGCTAAAAACGTTATTTTATTTGTTGGCGACGGTATGGGTATATCAACACTTACTGCGGCGCGCATTTTACAAGGTCAGCGTAATAACCAATTTGGTGAAGAAGGCTATTTAAGCTTTGAGAGCTTTCCGTACTCAGCACAAGTTAAAACATATAATGTTGATGCACAAACGCCTGATTCTGCCGGCACAATGACAGCAATGATCTCAGGTGTTAAAACTGATGTTGGCGTAATTGGTGTAGATGAAGATATTGAACGCGGTGTGTGTTCAACAGTGGCAGGTAATGAGCTTCTTACAGCGACTGAACTGGCTGAAATTAAAGGTCTTGCAACAGGGGTCATTTCTACAGCGCGAATTACTCATGCAACGCCCGCTGCAACGTATGCTAAATCGGCAGACCGCAATTGGGAAGATGTTTCAGATATGCCAGAAGATGCAGTAACGACTGGTTGTGAAGACATCGCATCGCAACTGGTTAATTTTGAAAAGAATTTAGAAGCACGTTTTGTTGGAACGGATGTAGATGGTCTTGATTTTGTAATGGGTGGCGGTCGTCGTCATTTTTTACCAAAAGATGCAGCGGCTAACTCAACGGATGCCGCAAGTACAATTGAGGGCGATCGTACTGACGAGCGCAACTTAGTGACTGAGTGGCAAACACAATACCCTGATGCAACTTATGTAATGGATCAAACAGGCTTTGATGCCATTGCCGATGATGCTACCAAAGTATTTGGTTTATTTAACGAATCCCACATGCAGTATGAAGCAGACCGCGCAAACGATGTAGCGGGTGAACCTTCACTTACCGACATGACTACAAAAGCGATTGAAGTACTTGGTAAAAACGAAAAAGGTTTTTTCTTAACCGTTGAGTCGGGCCGTATTGACCACGCACACCACGCAGGAAATGCTTATAACGCATTAAACGATACCATTGAGTTTGCAAAAGCCGTGCAAGCTGCGGTAGATAACACCAATCCAGAAGAAACCCTTATTTTAGTGACCGCCGATCATAGCCATGTATTTACGATTGCTGGTTACCCTAAGCGTGGTAACCCAATTTTAGGTCAAGTTGTTGCGGTTGGAAAAACAACACCGAGCTTAGCAAAAGATGACATGCCATATACAACGGTTGGTTATGCAAATGGCTTAGGTTTTAGAAATTTAGGCGATGAAACAAATGCTGATGCAAGCTATGCAAGTGCCGCTGTTGCAGGACGTGTTGAGTTAAATGGTGTTGATACAACCACACCTGGTTTTCATCAAGAAACAACCGTGCCACTTAGTTCTGAAACACACGCAGGTGAAGATATTTCTTTACATGCTAAAGGCCCAGGTGCCCAACTTGCTCAAGGTGTAATTGAGCAAAACGTAGTGTTTCATTTAATTAATCAAGCTCTTGAACTAACTCAGCAATAATGGCGGGTAACATGAACAAATTAACAGTACTTTCTTTAGCAGTAATGGTTGCCCTTGCGGGTTGCTCAAGTGATAACGATAAAAACGAAAATAACATTATCGCAGTCGACAATAAAATTGCCGTGGGCTCTGAACAATGTGTTAACGGTGGTGTAGAAACACAATCAGGTGTAGATACAGACAAAAACGGTAAACTAGATAGCGGCGAAGTAACAGCAACTAATTTAGTGTGTAATGCACCAGCCACTTCGCTAACCAGCGAGCAGTTAGAATCACTGACGAGTAATGTGTGGTTTAGCGATGCACAAACAAAACTTGAAACAACGCAGGCAGCAAACGCTGCAATTGCGACTGAATCAGGTAAAGCTAAAAATGTTATTTTATTTGTTGGCGATGGTATGGGTATTTCTACTGTAACCGCTGCGCGTATTTTAGCAGGGCAGCTAGAGGGCGAAATGGGTGAAGAGCATCAACTTAGTTTCGAAACTATGCCTTTTTCTGGTTTTGTAAAAACATATAACGTAGATGCGCAAACGCCCGACTCGGCAGGTACTATGACCGCAATGGCATCGGGTGTTAAAACCGACGCAGGCGTTATTGGTATTGATGAAGCGGTTGAACGTGGTAATTGTGCATCAGGCAAAGGGCACGAACTAGTTACCTCATTAGAGCTTGCTGAAATTGCAGGCAAAGCAACGGGGATTATTTCTACAGCGCGTATTACTCACGCAACACCAGCTGCAACGTATGCTAAATCGGCAGAGCGTAACTGGGAAGATATTTCAGATATGCCAGCAAGTGCTGCAACGTGTGAAGATATTGCATCGCAATTAGTTAACTTTGAAGCCAACCTAGAAGCGCGCTTTAGTGGTGTTGATGTCGACGGTATTGATGTTGTTATGGGTGGTGGCCGTCGTCACTTTTTACCAAAAGATGCCGCGTTTAATTCAGCCGATGCAGTAAGTGCTGTTGAAGGGGATCGTACAGATAATCGCGATTTAACCGCAGAGTGGAAAACGAAATATCCAAATGGCACCTACGTAATGGATCAAACGGGCTTTGATGCAATTAGCGATGATGCAACTAAAGTGTTTGGTTTATTTAACGAATCTCACATGCAGTACGAAGCTGACCGTGCAAATGACGTTGCTGGCGAGCCGTCTTTATCACAAATGACCAAAAAAGCGATTAATGTGCTTGATAACAACGAGCAAGGCTTTTTCTTAACCGTTGAATCGGGCCGTATTGACCACGCACACCATGCGGGTAATGCTTATAATGCACTTAACGACACAATTGAGCTTGCTAAAGCCGTTAAAGTCGCGATGCAAAACACTAATCCAGAAGAAACACTCATTGTTGTAACTGCCGATCACAGCCATGTATTTACCATTGCAGGCTACCCTAAGCGCGGTAATCCAATTTTAGGTAAAGTGGTCGGTGTAGGAAAAACAGAGCCAAGCCTTGCAGCGGATGATATGCCTTACACAACCGTAGGCTACACAAATGGTTTGGGTTACAGAGATTTAGGTAATGAAACCGATGCCGATGCTTCTTACTTAGCAGCCGCAGTAACAGGCCGCGTTGATTTAACTAATGTTGATACAACAACGCCAGGCTTTCACCAAGAGTCGCTAGTACCACTTAGCTCAGAAACTCATGCGGGTGAAGATGTGGGTGTTTACGCTATGGGGCCAGGTGCTCATCTAGTAACAGGCACAAACGAGCAAAGCTTTTTATTCCATGTAATGGATTTTGCAGCTGATTTTGTAAAAGCTGCCGATGCAAAAGTAGCGCAATAAATACCGGCTAGTTATAAATTTAGTTAAAAATATCTAAATAAAGAAACCCGTACACAGTGCGGGTTTTTTGTCATTAAACTGACATTTTTAGTGGTTATGTTATTGCCATAAACTTGAAATATAAATAAGAGATAGCTCAATGAAAAAAGCGTTATTACTAATTTCCACGCTTGTAAGTACAAGTAGCTTAGCCTCGCAGTGCGATATCAACCCAACTATATTAAAAGCAAATTACAGTGTAACCAATACAGTCACTCATTCTGTAAAAAGTACCGCAGCGGCGAATAGCAAGCCTGTCAGCCAGTCGCTTAACCTTTGGCGAAACCAGCAACAAGTTGCCCATGAAAATGATGTAATGACCGAGCTTTGGCAGCACCTAGCCAATAATCAAATACGACCAATACGTTACTTTAATGCTCAGCAACGCGGTATTGAATATCAACCATCTGAGGTGCGCGGCGTACAAAACTGGAGTGCTAAAACTCAGCTGGTGGATAACCACCTAATCAAAAAAATGACCCTAGTAAGCACACAAGGCACAGGCTGTGATGAAGTAAAAAACTATACCTTGAGCGAAAATGGCAACGATTTTACACTCGCCTTTTTTACGCATTCAAAATTAGTAAAAACATTTAGTACGAGTAATAAAAAAAGCCAAACAACGACCTTACTTAGTCTTATTAATGTAAGCACTGATGAGTCATTAATTAGTGCTCAATTTGCACAGTGGGATCGCTTTCAAACCACCGACTACGCCGACATTGGCGATAACGAAGGCGACCCATTTTTAGCTAAAATGATAAACCTAGGTTTTATTGAGCACAGCGCAACAGGTTTTTATAATCAGCAGGGCGAGGCTATTCAAGGCGGGCATCACCACTAGGTTTTAAAGCTTTTAAATGTTGTAGTTCATAGCTGAAATAATGACAGGCGGCTATGAGCTACAAATAGGTATTCAAAAGTAGATTTATTTAAGCCATTCCCACCCAAGTAATACTACACACGATCAGCCACATAATATTTATAGCTGGTAATAATTTACACTATTTGATATTAATAGAAATTCACACAATAGGGACATTTTGGTGAAGTTTCGTTTGATAAAGCTGTTAGCCTACCGTGGTATTTTATGACAACAGACTCTAAGAAAAATATAGAAAAAGCTTATGCTTCAAAGCTATCTGAATTGCTAAGGCAAAAATGGCAAATCGATGGTGCTCCAAATGAGGCTTGTTGGCCTGATTTATTGATTGGTAGTAATGGAGTAGATTTTGGTTTAGAGGTAAGAGAAATCTATTCAGATGAAATGAGGAAAGGTTCACCTAAGCGAGCTACAGAGTCTAGAAATATTCAAAGAATAAAATTAATATGTAAAAAATATTATGAAATTTCGAGCATACCAATAAAAGTTAATTTTCTTGGGAATATTGAAAGTAGTAAACTGTTTATTAATTGCTTAGTTACTGCTACAAAAGAGTTGAAGGACTTCGAACAGGTGAGGTTAGAACCGGATAGAGGTTCGGTGGTATTTGTTACAAAACTGCCGGTTTCATGTGTTAATTATAGTCATTGGACTTATGTTTCAGATAAAGTTGGTTGGGTATCAGAACTTGACCAAAAAACAATCGAATCAAAAATATTAGAAAAAGCAGCTAAGTTACCGAAGTATTCTGAAAACATTAACGATGTACGATTACTTCTTGTGCATAATTCACTATTCAACTCTGGCAAGTTCAATATCCCGAAAGATAATACTTTGCAAACACTGGGATTTAAAAAAATATATATTCTTTCATACCCTGATAAAGTGTACGTGATCGGCGATTGAGAAGTGTTTTCAATGGAAAAATAGTTAGTTATGGTTTCACGTAGCTAAACTTTGACAAACTATTTTTTACTCTTCTTGAAGCGCTACTGCTTGCCACTAAATGCAAAAATAAACCGCCTAAATCTACTCAAGATGAGCATCATCAGGCTTTTTAGGTTCACTCGCGACTTCTGTTAAGCCGTCTTCGCAATCACCGCTGTCGCAGGTATTTAAATCACTTTGTGCTTGTTTATCTTGTTGTAGCACTTGCTTTAAATCTTCCATACGTTGGCGCACGGCTACGCCGTAGCTGGCGTCGTCGCCCCACAGCTCGGCAAGTTGCAGTACTGCAGCGCGGTCGTGGTCTCTAAATAGCTTACCAGCACGTTCAGCATCTTGCTTAGTGTTACCTAGTAACTCCAGTGCTTCTACGGCAAGGTTAATAGCTGAGTCGACGGTTTCGCGATTAAACGCATCTACTTTTAAATTAAGTAACTGATACGCATGGCGGCGGTCGATTGCGCGAGCAACAATTTTTAACTGCGGGTAGTTTTTATGCGCGAGCTTAATTATCTCAATAGTTTTATCGGGGTTATCGATTGCGATTACCAGCATTTGCGCGGTGTGCGCGCCTGCGGCTTCAAGGAGTTCTTGGCGTGCGGCATCGCCATAAAATACGGTATTGCCAAAACGGCGTAGTAATTCTATTTGGCTAGGGCTGTGATCAAGTACGGTAATTTCGTAGCCTTGCGCGTGCAGTAAACGCCCCATAATTTGGCCAAAACGTCCGTAGCCCGCAATAATTACGTGCTTAGCGGTGCTAATTTGCTCTGGCTTATCAAACTCAGGCAGAGCACTGCTGCTGCGTTTTTGTATTTGCTCATAAACCATGAGTAATAACGGCGCTATTAGCATTGATACCGCCACAACTAAGGTAACAAGGCTGGTTTGCTCGGGCGTTAAAATACTGAGCGTAGTGGTTACGCTTAACAGTACAAAGGCAAACTCACCCCCTTGGGCAAGCGCTAAGGCAAATAATAACTGCTGTTTGCTGTTAATTTTAAAGGTAACGGCAAGGGCAAATAAAATGCAGGCTTTAACTATAATTAATAAAACCACTAAGCCTATAACAGTACTAAACTCGTTAAATAGCAGTTCAAAGTTAATAGATGCGCCAACAGTTATAAAAAACAACCCTAACAGTAAGCCTTTAAAGGGCTCTATATCGGCTTCTAATTCGTGTCTAAACTCACTCTCAGCAAGTACCACACCCGCTAAAAAAGTACCCAAAGCAGGCGATAAACCAATACTTTGCATAACCAGCGCAATAGCGACCACTAAAAACAGTGCGAAAATAGTAAATATTTCGCGCATGTGTGTTTGGGCAATGTATCTAAATAACGGCGCCGATACATACTTACCGCCGGCAATAATAGCGGCAATAACCGCAACCGATACACAAACTTGTTGCCATACCGGCCAGCTTGCAATAATCGAATCGCCGATTTCTTTTGTGCTAGTTTGCGGGGCAAATGCAAGCAGTGGCAGCAAGGCTAAAATAGGGATAATGGCGATGTCTTGAAACAGCAATACCGAAAACGCGTTTTGTCCGGCTTCTTGCTTTAGCCAGCCTTTTTCTTCAAGGCTTTGCAGTACAATAGCGGTAGAGGAGAGCGCGAGCATTAAACCAATGGCGAGTGCGGTTTGCCAATGCATAGCAAAAAACCAATAACAAAATGCAAATATAGCCGCTGCTGATAATACAACCTGTAAGCCGCCAAGCCCTAAAATAGAGTGGCGTAGTGTCCATAAACGCGAAGGTTGTAGCTCAAGGCCCACTAAAAATAGCATCATTACTACGCCAAATTCAGCGAAATGCATTACATCGGTTTGATCGCCCACAACACCCAGCGCATAAGGGCCAATGAGTATGCCGGCAATTAAATAACCTAATACTGAGCCAAGTCCGACTCGTTTTGCAATAGGGACAGCGACTATGGCTGCTGCTAAGTAAATTAAAGCAATTTCTAACACGCGTTTATCCTAAGTTAATTTATGCTCAAAGTGCTTGAGCATAAATAGAATGACTTAGGTTCTTGTAAAATACAATAATTTATAGAGTTGAAAGTAGCTATTTGAGATCGATTTAATGCTTAAGCTTAAATGTTTAGTATTAATCGTCGAGCTTTACTGGCCCAGTAATATTATCAATACTTACATCGCCAGAACCTGCTTCGATAATAGTTAGCCCTTTGGCATGATTAACGCGAATATCACCAGAACCGTCTTCAATAGTGACACTGGCATCAACATGTTCAATGATTATATCGCCAGAGTTGTCATCTACATTGACTGCGCCACTTACATTATTAATAGCCAAGTCACCTGAGCCATCTTCAACGGTTAAAGTGCCGCCTATATTGCTCACGTGCATTTCGCCCGATCCATCGTCAATAACTGCATTGTCACTTACATTGCTAATATGAATGCTGCCAGAGCCGTCGGTTAATTCTAAATTACCTGCGATATTTTGAAAGTTGACTTCACCTGAGCCATCGTCAACAGTTAGGTTTTTAGCGCTGTTAATGGTTAAATCTCCAGAGCCGTCTTTTACATCAATATTGCTTTGCATCGCGGTGATAGTTATATCGCCGGATCCATCATCAATGTCTAAATTTAGTGTGCTTGGCACAGTAACCACTAAATTAATACTTGGCGATTGGCCACTGTAAAAGCTAATCCCATTACGGCTTTTATTTTGGGCAACAAGCTTTGCTTGTTTACCATCTTGCTCTAGCGTTAGCTCATATTCATCGTTAATGTCGGCTGTGTAAATAGTGGCATCAACACTTATGCTGCTGGCCGTTTTTGAGCCTTTTATTTCAAGGCTACCTGCGCCGCTCAAAACATTTAAATACTCAAGGTTGTTGCTTGGCAGTGTAAGTTGTTGCGTCTGTTTTACCGATGCAACGCTTGGCGATATGTGAAATACACAGCCGCTTAATAATAAAATACCGCTAATAAGTGAAAGTGGTTTTGTAATATTTAATACGCTTGATGAGCTCATGGTTATTCCTTTGATATTTATTGTTTGTATTTGTATAAACAATATAGAGCAAAAATGGGGCCTAAATTTAAGTGTTTGTTTTATAGTGAATTTAATTTTTTGTTGAAAATAAAAATACTAATTAGTGGTTAAAATTACTAACTATTAATAAAAAGGATGCATAAAGCATCCTTTTTATTATTCAACTTTGCTTTGTTTTTTTAAAAGCTGTAAGTGATATTACCGTATAAAAAGCGGCCATCTAAGCTGTATGGTGCATACGGTGTGTACGGGAATATTTGACTAAAGGTTGAGTAACCAATGTTGTCGATAGTCGCTTGTGGGTACTGATCGAACAAGTTATTGGCACCAACTGCAAACTTCCACTCATCATTAGGGCGATAAGCAACTTCAAGATCGGTTATCCATTTAGCGTCTAGGTATTCATCGCGATCGCTGGTTGTGGAAATATCAGCAACTTCACCATAGCGTGTAGCCCGTAATGTGGTTTGCCATTCGTTAAAGCTCCAAACCGCCGATAAGTTTAACTTGTTATCGGGTGTTCCTTCTTCAAAGCGGCCCACTTCACGGCGTGCAAATACAACGTAGTCATCACCTAGCGAATTAAGTTGCTCTGGATTGTCATCAACGTGGGTTACTTCGGTGTCGTTAAAGTTAGCGGCTGCGTTTAAGCGTACGTCGCCTAAGTTATCTAGCTCTAGCAAGTAAGTTGCAACGATATCTACACCTTGCGTACGAGAGTCAATGGCGTTAGTGAAATAGCGCACGCTTTCGGTGTTTAGCTCACCCGCGTTAGCTAAAATTTCTTGCACAGCAGAGCCTGTTAAGTTTTCAGACAAAACAATACGGTCATCAATATCAATGCGATATGCATCAACGGTTAAGCTAAAATTACCTTGGGTGTATACAAAGCCAGCGGTGACGTTTACTGAATCTTCTGCGTCTAGCTTTTTAGCACCTAGTGCTTGTGCAGCTGGCGCGTCACTTGGAAACAAACCGACTTCAAATGCTTGGTTGTTTTCAAGTACAGTCGAAATTTGACGGTATGAGCTTTGTGCTAATGAGGGCGCACGAAAGCCAGTGCTTATAGCACCACGTAAAGATAAACGGTCGGTAATGCTGTAACGCGTTGCTAGTTTTGATGTAAACGTATTGCCAAAGTCGCTGTAATCTTCATAACGGCTTGCTAAAACGACATTCCACTTTTCAGTTAAGTAAGTATCAAGCTCAACAAAGAGCGCGACATTGTGGCGGCTTTCGTCAGTGACGCTTTCTGGGCCAAAGCCAGAAAGTACTTGTGCGCCACCGGCAGCAATTGGATTGCCATTACCATCAAGAGCAGTAATGTAAGAGGCTTCTTCACCTTGTTCTATTTTGTAGCTTTCGTGGCGATATTCAGCACCTAGGGTAAAAAACACGTCGTCAGGCAGGCCTAAATCAAGCGTAGTGCTGGCATCACCATTAACAATAAATTGGTCATAAACGAGCGCGCCGTTATCAAACTCGGTAGGGCTGTTTGCGCCTAAAGAGGTGTTTAAGCTATTTACTACACCCAAAGAAAAGTCGTTCCGGCCATAGTTAGTACTGACATCCCATGTCCAGTCGCCTGACTCGCCTTGCAAACCAAGCGCAAGTGAATAATCTTCTACGTCTGTTTCAATTTGTGGTAAAAAGCCATCAGGGTAAAGAGCTAACACGTTACGGCTGTCTTTTGCGCGACGGTAAAAGCCACCCGAATTACCTTCACGTTTTGAGTAACTACCAAATGAATAAAGGTTTAAGCCATTATCTAAGTCATAACCCATATTGTAAAATAAGGCGTAGTCTTCAAGGTCGGCTTTACCAAAACGGTGGTTGTAACGATCAATAGTCAATTCACGTGGGTCTAAACTGCCATCATCAAGGCGACTATATTGCTCGCGCGGGTCAAAACCAGAGCGCTGAGTTGGGCTGTTATCACGATACTCAATTGATACGTTTACAAAGCCGTTATCTAATAACGAAAAGCCAGAATTGGCACTAATAGTACGAGTACTGCCATCGTTTACTTTACGGTCATCACCAGTATTAAAAGCCAAGTCGCCGTTTGCATCTGCATACGCACTTTGAAGGTTTGCAGCCCCTGCCATTTGGGTATCGTATTGTCCGTAAGTAACACTTACACTTCCGCCTTCAGTGGCATCTTTAAGGATTATATTAATAACACCCGCAATGGCATCTGAACCATACTGTGCAGCAGCGCCGTCGCGTAAAACTTCTACACGTTTAATTGCTGATGTTGGGATCATATTTAAGTCTACAGCTGTTGAGCCACGACCTACTACGCCCCCTAAGTTTAAAAGCGCACCAGAGTGGCGACGTTTGCCATTAATAAGCACTAAGGTGTGATCAGGCGCTAAACCACGTAACACGGCTGGGCGAGCATGATCTGTACCATCAGCAATCGTTGCACTTGGGTAGTTAAAGCTAGGTACTTGGTTTGCAAGTACTTGACTGATTTCAAGTTGACCTGTGCTTGCCATATCGCCGCTGGTAATAATATCAACAGGTACTGAACTTTCGGCAATACTGCGTAAGCTACGGCGCGTTCCTGTTACTGAAATTACTTCGATATTTTCTTCTGCTTGGTTATTTTGCTCTGCGGCAGCAGCTATAGAATAAGGCGTGCTAAGTGCAGTAGTAATAGCCAAGCTAAGTGCTAATTTATTGGCAGATAAACGCTTAAAAGTCATTAATGTTCCTTAAGAACGTCGTTGTTTTGGTGAGTTTGAAAAGGAGCGAATCATATAGAAGCGCTCAACTACGTGCAAAGATAAAAACCATCTATGTTATTCACGTTTTTAATAAGTAAGGCCACTGTTTACGTACGTTACAGACGATTAGATCGTTACTGTTGTAATCTTGTGGCG
The DNA here is from genome assembly GCF_045064135.1 of Pseudoalteromonas sp. Ld19. Classification (NCBI taxonomy): domain Bacteria; kingdom Pseudomonadati; phylum Pseudomonadota; class Gammaproteobacteria; order Alteromonadales; family Pseudoalteromonadaceae; genus Pseudoalteromonas; species Pseudoalteromonas sp. Ld19. The sequence continues at coordinate 118,426 of NZ_JBISHA010000015.1, forward strand.
AATGGAGGCGAAATCAATAAAACTAATAGAAATTGAGAATAAAAAACGCAGGGCAATAAAAAGCCAAGTTAAAAAACTTGGCTTAAAAAATTTTAAAACAAGGGTTAAAAAATTACTCTGGAGCTACTTCAAGCGTTGTAAATAAGGCATAACGACCTGAGTCTACACCTTCTTCATTTACGGTAACCTTGTTAGATGTTTCGATTAGGTATAGGCCTGGCTCTTTCCACGTAATTGTAAACATACCGTCTTTATCGGTCGTTACTTTTACTTCGCCACGGTCGTTACGGTAGCGTGTGTCGCCTTTTAAAATACTTACTTCAATGCCTTCACCGGCAGATTTACCATCTTGTAGTAACTGAAAACGAGCTTGTTCACCGACAAATAAATCGTTTGGATGGGTTGGGCCGCTTAGCTCTAAACCTAAACCTAGTTGAGCTGGCTTAGAAGTACCGTTGTGGCTTACAAATGTATCTACCGTCGAGATTGATTTAACCGTTGTTATGTCGGTCGCATCTTTTGGTAAGTTGGCATCTGCTTTTTTAGCAAATACACGGTGGCGCTTACCTGCGGCATCTTTATAAAAGGTCATTAGCGTTGGCTTTTGCGTCATCGCAATGTGGTAAGTACCCTGTTCAGTTAAGCTAATTGCGGCTGAGCTTTTACGTTTTAAGTAATAAGCACGGATTGTGCCGGTGACAGGCTCACCGTTTGGCATAAGTGCCATTAGTAATGTATCGTCCCATTGAGCGCCTTTTTCTTTTGGCTTAAATGCTTTATCGGGTGCAAAAATTTCGTTTGAAACACTTGCATCAATCATCACATAATGCGCTTTATCGCCAGAAAGTGAAGTGTGTGAAGGTAGCAACCAGCGCGCGTGTGCATTTGCTGACGTTGACACTAAAGCAGATAGGCTCAATGCGCCGATTAATGCAGTTTTTAATAAATTAGTTTTCATTATTTTTCCTTTGCTTAAATTCGAGTAATAAATAGCTGCTCGAGATAGATTTATTATCCTGAGTTCAGGTTACTTAGTGCTTACAGTGACGAAGCTTTTTGAAAACTCGTTTTTACCGTCAATAGTGAGCGTTCCTGATTGAGTTAAATCGAGCTCAACACGGGTGTAATCTCTGCCGCCTTCTTCGCGTACAACTTCAATATTTAGTAAGTATTTACCTGGTTTTACGGTGTTACCGTCCAAATCATTACCTTGCCAATTAATGGCGTAAGTACCAGCTCGTTTGGTTGCGCCGCTAATGCCGTCAAAGTTGATGTTACTTTTACCAGCTTTGCGCCACCACTGGCGTAAGTCTTTAAACCATTCTGCTTTTTGCACCCAAAGAGCGAGCGTAGTAACGTGCTTGCGCTCTGGTGTTTCGAGCCAAACAGCAACGTATGGGCGGTGATATGGTTGTACTCCTAAGTCGGGAAGTGTTAATTCAATCTCGAGTTGTGGTGTTTGCGCATGCACAGTTGTTTGAAAAAGCGCAGCTACTAGCAGTAATGCAGCACTTATAAATAATTTAAATTTAACCATTAAGACACTCCTTTAATTTGTGGTACCCAGCATAAATAAATAACCAAAGGCGTTGCGATGCCTAAAACGGTTATCCATATTCCAGCTAAGCGTTTTTTTCTGTTTTGAAATAAAATAATCATGCCGGTGATAGCAAATAGAATCATTAGTACGGCTGATATATCAATAACCCAGCTCCACACTTCACCACTGTGTCGGCCTTTATGTAAGTCGCCAATAAGGCTTAAAAAGCCACCTGTTTGGTAATCAAGGTTTAGCTCACCAGTTGTAAAATCTAATTCTGCGTAGGCAAACCCAGCAGGTAATGGGTAGTCGAGCATGACAAGTGCATCTTCTTTTTCCCATTCAATACTTTTTACTTTTGTAAGTGCATATTGCTCGGCTAAGTAGGCTTCTATTTCTGGGTAAATCGTTGGCAGCGTGTCTCGTTGCGCATTCGCTTTATTAACAAGAGCTGCTGGGATCATTGCCGTTACTTGGCCGTTATTTTTATCGCCTTTAAGCCAATCAACATGGTTGAGCACAATGCCGCTAACGCAAAATAAAATAAGCAAAAAAAATAAAGCTGTAGAAATATAAATATGTAGTGCGCGGCTTGTGCTATATAAAGCCCGCTTATTAATAAACGCCATAAATCTTTAATATTATAAAATTTTCAACATGATAATGATTTGCATTACCTATTACAAATTTACTTACCAAACTTTACATTAGATTTTACAAGTGGAGGGTATTGGTAGGTATGCGTTTAGTGCTTAGGTGGGGTAGAAGGTCTTAAAATAAGGTAAATCATTACCGATATTTCTATTACTGCAACGAGGTAAATAATCCAAATAGGGGCGGCTGAGTACAGTAAAAATATAAAGCCAATTAACATGCCGATCGCGGCATAACATTTAGCTTTAACGGGAACCACTTTGTGAGCTTGCCACTGTTGTAGGGTTTCACCGTAGCGAGGATGGTTTAATAGCCAGTGTTCAAGCGCGGGGGATGAGCGAGTAAAGCAAGTAAGCGCTAAAATGAAGAATATAGTTGTGGGCATCACAGGCAAAAAAATACCTATAATCCCAAGTGCGACAAGCATTAATCCAAGCGCTTTTAGCCATAGATTTTTATAACAAATAAATACTGATTTTATATTCACCTAGGCTCTTTTAGTTATTGCTGATACTTTGGATTGTAGGCCAAATACTACCTAGTTAAAAGAATAACCCTAAGAGCTGTAAGTGAGAAATACACTTTTTCTAAGTTGATTTTGATATTCTTAGTTAGTATTATTCTGGCAACAGGAACAAATATTAACAAGGAAGAAGATGAAATCACCATATGTAACAAAGCAATATAAAACTGATCCGGTTGGCTTTTTAATTAATGTTTTAGATGCTAAGAAAAGAGATTAGAAACGTAGAGGGCATATTACCTATATTAACGGCTTTAATTACTTATAGGCAACTAAGTCGCCATAGGCAGTCACAGGTAAACGCAGCTATATTATTAATAAAAAATGGCCCTGTAAAGGCTCATTTATATGGATTAGTAGGACAGCTTGCGTTCAATCCAAAGTGGTTTAGTTGGAGTTTAAATGACGAAGAGTTAAGAGCTTTCTTCGATACAAACAAAGCCGTAGCTGACGCAACGAGCAAGCTAGGGCTGATGGTGCTGGGTAAAACTGGCGTGGCAATTGCGGAAGGGTTATTACAAATTAAAGACGTTGGCGTTAAAGCAGCAGTTAAAGAAACAGTTGTTAAGGCTTCAAAAGCTACTTTAGGTAGAGATATAGCTAAGCAATTTACAAACAATCCTAAAACACTTGCAGGTAGTTCTTATGCTGCAGCTTATGTAGTCTTAATATCATCATTTTTATACTTCTGTTCAAGTAAAAATGAAGATGCTGCAAGAAAAGAGCTTGTTTTAAGAGGATTGATTAAGCTGGAAGATCTCTAATATGATTGCTAAAGCTGCGTTGATGTTACTCACATTATTTAGTTTGCATATATATACTCGTGCCCAGATGCATCCAAAGAAAGTTGAAAAAGCATCCAATATGAGTTTGGCTAGAAGAGCATTTATATTTTCAGCTCTATTAGCTTCTTTCACCACAAGCATTGTGTGGGCTGCTGGCGACTCAATTAGTATAGGCTTATTTATAGTGCTACTCGGTGTGTTTTGGAGTAGCTCGCATAGCTTACTCAAAGCTTGGCGAGATACAGAATGAAATTAAAAATACTTATTACCGTTTCAGCATTAATTTTTAGCAAAGATTCTTTTAGCGCTGATTTATATTTCAATGTAGGCAAAGCGACCCCCTACCTTAGTATTTGCTCGCTTAAAAATGATCTGTATGAGAGTGGTACCGTAGTTGATTTTACTAATGAGGTATTAAGTAAAATCTATCATGCTTCTGATGAACCTAAAAAGAAAATAGTTGCTGAAGGCGCTGATGAATTTCTTTTGCAGCTAGAATATCAATCTGCGCTGGGTGTTACTAAAGAAGATGAGCTTTACTCTTTGCCAAGGTGTGAACGCCATGCGGTTACCGTATTAAAGCAAATGTGTTCAGATAAAACGTCTGAATTTATTCCATCAAAGCCCACATGTGAAAAAGCAAAACAGTACTTCAAATAAAAAGGCTGCAATCGCAGCCTTTTTAAATTCTGAGTTGAGAGTAAAGTTAGAAATAATAACCTAAGTTAATATTGAAGCGACGTTCTGTGTCGCCATCCCCGATCATTGTACCGCCAATAAATGGCTGATTACGTGCTTGAACATAATCAAAGTATGTAAAAAAGGCACCAGCCGATACACTTACACCAGTTATATTCATCCATGTATCTGCGCTATCGTCTGACTTGTTGTAGATGGTGCTGTAGTCGTTATAAAATTGTAGAGCACTTATAGGCCCCCATTCTACCGAGTAGTTGTAGGCAACGTTAACACTAGACATAGTCGCTTTACTTGCAACTGTATCGAAGTAAGCATAGGCCGCAACTGAAATACGATCGCTTTGGTCATCCAAATCATAGTCATATTCACCATGCTGTAGTTGAATATTCCAATTATTAATTTGGCTATCAAGATGCATTGCCCATGCACCATAACTACCAGCACGGTCTACACCGTCATGTAAGCCACCACTGAGTAATGAAATACCAAGATCTGTTGTTATGTTTTTACTGTGCTCAATTTGATATGTTGCACGGCCAGCAAAGGTATTGTACTCACCAAGCTCATTAGCGGGTTCTGCGTAAGTTCCTTCGCTTGCGCTGCGACTACCTACAATGTCATAAGAATAACGATGGCTTTTATCTGATGCTGAGCCGTCAACACCGCCTAGCTCGTCGTTTTTGAAAAAGCCTAAATCTAGCTTCCAATTATTTTTAAGCTTACGTTTTACTACAACACCTAAATCAAAGTCGTCTTCTAGGCCGATGTAATAGTTACTGCTGAAAAAATAGTTATGAGAATTATAAGGGCCGTTACCAAATGGAACTTGCGTAATACCTGCTTGTGCTTCCCAGTCATCCGCAAACTCATAGCCTAAGTAAGCATATTTAACGACAGTCATATAATCAAAAAAGCGGATTTCACCATTAACTGAAATATCGTTAATTTTCCCAGATACATTTAAGCGGAAAATATCAAAATCAAAATCGCCATTACGATCTTCATTGTCTTCATCGTATGAAGTTACACTGTAGTTGGCACGAATAGCCCCACCAATTTTAATGCCTTCGTCTTTTTTCTCGGTTTTTGCTACTGCAAGCGTTGTGGTGTCGGCTTTTTTACTGATCTCAGCAACCTGTTGCTCATGTTTTTTATTAATTATCTGCTGCTTTGATTTTTCTTCAATTAACTGATTTTCAAGCAACTGCATTTGTTGTTTTAATTGCTTTAGTTGATTTTGAAGTGTGTCGAGATCTGTTGCATAAGAAGTGCTTGTTAAGCCACTTAACACAAGTGCTAGTGTTAATTTTGAGAGTTTAGTCATAATAGCTGCCCAGATGTTGGTTAATACTAATCTGCATAAGTGTTTGAATAAATTAAAAAATTAAATCATCCCTGTAATTAAGCCGGTTGGTATAAAAAATAAAAAGTTCAAGGCGTACAAAAACGCCTCACGGTTAAAATAGGTACTCACTTTATTCAGTTTTTATTTATTATTGTTTATTCTTTTGGGGCTTGAGTAAGTGCACCTACTTCTAGTAGGGGAGATGCATCTAGTTTATCTGCATCCATCATTGCCGCTACACGCTGCATTGATGAGAGTAAAAGACTCTGTTCCCATTCAGCAAGTGCAGAAAACTTTTCAATAAAGTGTTCTTGTAATGGCTGAGGTGCTTTTTCAAGTAACTCTTTTCCCTTTTCGGTGAGGTATAAGCTCACTCGTCGTTTATCCATTTGACTGCGTACGCGTGTTACTAAATCTCTACTTTCGATTCTATCGAGAATATTGGTGACGGTTGCTGGGCTTAAATTTACATTTTGAGCAATTCGGCTAGCTGTTATGCCATCTGTTTGAGAAACTTCTTGCATTATAAGAAGCTGTGGCCCAGTTAAGCCTGCTGTTTTGTTAAGTTGCTTAGAATGCAGATCAATTGCACGGATCACTTTACGTAAAGAAACTAATAACTCGTTATATTTTTTCATTTGCTTGTCTCGTCGAAAGAGCAGTGGTTTACCGTAATCGCGAAATGTTACACATCAAATAAATTGAATTCAAATTATATATTGTATTAAAGCTCTATTTTATTGGTTTTTATTTGTTTGAGCTGTAATTAATATTAACGTAGTTTATCTATATATAATTAAGATTTTAGCAGTGTGTTAGCTAATATTTGCGCACACTACGTACGTTAGTATTTATTCGCAAGTTTTAATGGTTAGACTTTAGTATCATATAATAGCCTGCACGAAGCTGAAATATTCAACAGTAATGAATAAAGTAATCGTTATGGCATTTAGCGTAATCAATAATTGACTTACGTAGCTTATACTTTAAGTATACTTTATTGTGTATACCAGCATTAAAAATCTTTAGTTTCAGTATTATAGGATAAAGGCATGAAATTATCACCATCAGTTAGCATAGAGCACACCGAAAGCGGCCTTGAATTTATTAATGTGGTTAGTAGTTTATGCAGTGCAAAAATATTTTTGCAGGGTGGTCAAATTACTGAATTTACACCTAGAGGAAAGCAACCTTTGCTTTGGGTGTCAAGCCACGAAGCCTATAAAGAGGGGGTTAGTATGCGTGGTGGCATACCCATTTGCTGGCCGTGGTTTGGTACACATAACAATGAGGATTGGCCAGCACATGGTTTTACGCGTACAAGTTTATGGCAAGCTGATGAAGTGAACGAAAGCGATCACGAAATTATCATAGGCCTAAAATTGCCAATGAAGTTAGTAAATACAACGTATTGGCCCCATCACTCAGCATTAAAAGTTGAATTTGTATTGAGTGATAAATTACAGGTGCGTTTAACCACTACCAATCTTGGCAATACATCATTTAGCTTTAGCCAAGCATTACATGCTTATTTTCCAACATCTGATGTTAGTAATACTCATATTGATGGTTTACAAGGTTCGCAATATATTGAGTTTGGCAAAGGACCATTTACGCAAAACGATGTGGTTAATATTGCACGAGAAACCGATATGATTTATACCCAAGCGCCTTCTTTGCAGGTAATTAACACGCCCGAGGGTGTGATACATGTGAGTCGCGAAAATTCACATTCATGTGTGCTTTGGAATCCGTGGATAGAAAAGTCAAAGCGTTTATCTCATTTTGCTGATGACGAATACCAAACGATGTTGTGTCTAGAAGCAGCCAATGTACTCGAAGATGCAGTCGTACTTGAATCAAAACAAAGCCATACACTAGTAACCACTATTAGCTGGGCTAATTAATTATAGCGATAGGAAAAATTGTGTTTAACAATCAACAAATAATGGATTTACCAGAGCATAGTGTCATTAATTTTAAACCTTTGGCCGATAAAGCTGTGCTGCATAACCAGCTCAACTGGCTCGTATTTTACATTCCACTAATAGCGGTGCTTGTTGCGCTTTGCTATTTTAATGAAACATTTGCTAATAATGCACAAACGTACTTGTTGATTGGAATGCCAATTTTAATCGTTATATCTATGGTGTATAACGTTGTGAGTATAAAGCAACAAGGCGTTGCGATACGTACTCATGATATAACGTTTAGAAAGGGAGTTATTTGGCAGCAAATAACTATCTTGCCGCTTGCTAGAGTGCAACATATTGAAATTCATCGCGGCCCCATTGAGCGCAAGCTCGATCTAGCAAGTTTAAAACTATACAGTGCTGGTGGGATGAGCGCCGATTTACAAATTAGTGGATTAACACATACTGATTGCAAAAATATCCGTCAGTTTGTGCAAGATTATCGTCAAGATGAAAGCTCCATACAGGCAGCGACTACCGATGAGTGATTTAAACCCTTCCCCTGTAGATGCTACGAAAACAGTAATGTGGCAAAAGGTATCACCTTGGGCGCTTGTTTACTTTGTTGTGCACTTTGGTATGCGGTTTATTCGAGATGGCATATTTAATTTATTACCAATCATGATTGTATTTGTCACTCAGGTTGAAAATAAATTATTTTGGGGGCAAATAGCCGGTGCTCTTGCCATTGTTGCCTTGTTGGTTTATTCCTTTTTATATTATAGAAGTTTTCGGTACAGTCTTACAGACGATAACGAAATATTACTTAATAAAGGTGTTTTTAAAAAAGAGCGCTTAACACTTAAATTTGCACGAGTACAAAATGTAAATATTGCAGAGCCGTTTTACTTCACACCGGTAAAGCTCGTTAACTGTATTTTTGATGCGGCAGGTAGTGTGTCACAGGAGGTCATATTACCAGGCATAACGAAAGAATATGCCTTGCAAATGCGTAAACAAATATTTGCTTTTAAAGCGCAGCAGCAACCAGAAATTAATACACCACAGCAAAGCGATGAAGTGGTCACTGAAAACAGTCTTTTTATTACTAACAAAGAAATAGCTAAGTTTGGTTTAATGTCGAATATGGCGATTTTAGCCCTCGCAGCGATTGCACCCTTTATAAATATAGCTATCGACTTTTTAGAAAAGAAACTTATTGTTAAAATGGAAGGCTTTTATCAGCAAGAGCTTGGCATTATAGCAAATGCGACATTGCTTGCGATAATAACACTGATTGTATTGTTAGTGTTTTTAGCCATTTTCTTGTCTGTGGGTATGTCGCTCATTCGTTTTTATAACTTTGAACTTTACTTTAAAGGGCAAAAATTTAAACGTATTGCAGGTTTGCTAGAGCGCCATCAATTATCTATGAGCTTAGATAAAGTACAATCTATAGTTATAAAACAAAATTTAGTGGCGAGGTTGTTAAAGCGTTTTACAGTTGATTTTTTACAAGCAAGTGGCGGTGGTGTAATTGCAGGAGCTGCCGCTAAAAAAAATAAACAAACACTTGTTCTACCAGTATTGAGCGCTGAGCAAGTAGATAGTGTATGCCAATGGATTTACCCATGGTTCAATAGTAAAAAGCTTATATTCAAGCGTCCTGAACGAGCATTGCTTTATAAAAATTTAATAGTGTATGCGTTATTACCAAGCGTACTAGCGGCTATTTTTTGTTTTAGCATGAGCGTTAACGTGTGGATTAGTGTGGGTGTTTTTGCTGCTTTTTCCACCTTAGTTGTTTTATCGTACCAGCGTTATGGTTACTATTTGCATGAAGATAACGGACGCTTTTATATGGTGGTACGCAAAGGCCTCATTGGCGTTCATTACCGTGTGTTTGAGCTTTATAAAGCGCAGAGTGCACATACAGTAAGTACATACTTAATGCGTAAATCTAGTTTAAAAAGCCTGTATATACAACTAGCTTCGGGGAGTGTATTCGTTCCTTATATTAAACAGCACGATGCTAATTTTATAGTTGATTTTACAATTAAACAGGTTGAATCAAATACTCGTAGCTGGATGTAAATTACCCTAATTAAACATGTGTAAATACACATTTGCACATGCTTTATTACACTTTCTTACTGCCCATGAAAGACATTTAATAATACCCTAGATGGTATTAAGGAATTATTTTAGGGACGCTCATGAAAAAAACACTTATCGCATCTGCCTTATTGCTAGCTGCACCGAGCTTTGCAGCTGATTGGCAAACTATTCATACCGAAAATTTTAATATTCATTACAGTATTGAGCATGTAGATTTTGCTAAATCGACCGCATCAGAGCTTGAAATAGTACGCACCAAAGTGCTTGAACAACAAAACCGAGCACTTGATAAAATAGTTGATGTGGTGGTATTTGATCCCCTAAATGCAGCAAACGGCTTTGCTTTGCCAACGTCAAATAACCCTGTAATGGCACTTTTTACTACGCCACCGCAATCCGATACGGTTATATCAAATAGCTCAGGCTGGCAGCAGTTACTTGTACTGCATGAGTATATTCACTTAGTGCATTTAGCACAGCCTACCCGTAATGACTGGCAGCAAAAAGTACGTGGCATATGGGATTTATACGACTTAACCTACAGCGATACGCCACGCTGGGTAGCCGAAGGTTACGCCACACTGATTGAATCTAAAATGACGGGTCGTGGACGTTTATTTGATAACTATTCAGAGTCGATATTACGGGAGTTTGCTCAACAAGGCGCATTGCCAACCTATGAGCAATTAAATGGCGATGAAGGGTTTATGGGCGGCTCAATGGCTTATTTAATGGGTAGTCGCTTTTTAAATTGGTTAGAAAAAAACTATTCAGAGCAAACGCTTGATAGTGTTTGGACGCGAATGCAGGGCGTAAAAATACGTGATTTTGATGAAGCATTTAGCGGCGTGTTTGGGCAAAACGCAGCCAAGTTATACCGTCGGTTTATAGCTGAATATACTTATAAAGTAATGCAAATCGAGCAGGTGGAGCAACCACTTAATAGTGAACTTTGGCTTGAGCTTGATTTATATGCAAGTAATCCCGCACTTTCAAATGATGGCAGTAAACTTGCCATAGTTGAGCGTGACAAAAAGAGGAATACCAAGCTTATAATTTATAGCACGCAAGACAATATTAAAGCGCAAGAAGAATTTACCAAAGCGCAAAAAAAGCTACTCGACAATGACGCCCAAGATATTCCCGATACAGCGCCAAATGTTTTTAAACGCGAACAAAAACAAGTGCTTAATCAAATAAATCGAGCTGGTATTGCCAATCCCCAATGGGCAAATAACACAACGTTATATTTTAATGCGTATAGCAACGAAGAGTCGGGTATTTATAACAAAGTGTCTGACATATTTAGCTATAACACTGAAACCGGCAATATTGAACAGCTTACCGAACTTGCTGGTATACGTCGATTTAGCGTAACCCGCGATGGTGAAACCTTGTATGGCGAGCAAATAAGAGATGGCTACTCTGAATTAGTGAAGGTTGATCTAAATACACAAGCTATCACACCATTATTTACAAAAAGCCTTGAGACAACTTACGATTATCCAATCCTCAATCTTGATGAGACTAAATTAGCTTATTTATCAACGTCATTAAATGAAAATTGGCAGTTGTATATACAAGATTTAAACAGTAAACAACAGCTGTCAGTGCCTATGCCAAACGGGTATCAATATTTAAGCCAACCAAACTTTAGCCAAAATGGAGAATCACTTTATTTTATTGCGGGCTTAAATAGCGCTACTGATATTTATAACTATCACATAGCGAGTAAAACACTCACCAAGTTAACCCAAGGGCAGGAGGCAGTTGCTCACCCAATAGAAATGATTGATGGCTCGTTGCTTTATTTCTCAATTACCGCCGATGGGCCAAACATAAAAACATTGCCAAAAACTATGAGTAGCAATGTCGTTACTGAGTTTGCAGCTAACAAACAAGCACCGCTTTTGCTAGTAAATAAGCACACACTTCCAAAAGCCGAAATATATACGCACGAAACAACAGGGCAAACTAATTACAATATTCTCGACCAACACGCGACCCTTGCGCTTGGCTCTCAGTATTATTCTGCTTCAACAAGTGTGTTGGATTTAAGTATTAAAAGTAGTGACTTACTTAAGCAGCTCGACTTACAAGCGGGGTATGGCAGTGATTTAAACGATGGTGCGCTGCATGGTGGTTATGTGCAGGCAAAATATAACGCGCTCGATGTGAAATTTAAGCTGGCATTGTTTGACTACAATTTAAATACATCGCGTCAGTATCAGGAAAGTTCAAACGTTGATATTGATGCGCGAGGCGGTTTTGCAGCAATAAGTTACCCATTTAAATTTGGGCAATTAAACGTAACGCCTGAGCTTGCCTACAATTATACTGATTATAAACAAAGCTATAAAAAATGGACTCGTTTTGGGGTTACTCAACACTGGCAATATGATCGTCAAGACTTTGCAATTGGCCAGAGTATTAATGCGAGTTGGTACGATGGCGGTAGTAAAAGTAGTAATTGGCAAGGGTACGATTTATTTGCAAAAGTATTTGGAAAGGCGTTTAGTATTCCCCTTTATGCAAATTTTGAACAAAAGCAACGAGGTGATAACAGTCTTGCGTTAGGTGGCTTTGGTTCAAACCTCATTAATCAGCAACAAAGTAGTGAATATATACTTTCATCTGATCTGCCTTTTTACAGCGCAACCGCTGAGCGTTATCAAGGTTATGGTGGTGGGTTTAGCTTTAAAGAAGGCATGCCGTGGCTTTATTACAAGCAACATCAGCTTGATGGTGGTGTATACGCGCAAAGCTATGGATTAAAATACCAAGGCGATTTTAGTTTTGGAATGGGGCCTGCAGGTGTAAACGACTTAACCTTTAATATGGGACTGTCGCGAGTAGAAGGCGACAGTTTTGAAGATGAAATGCGCGCTTGGCTGAGTTTCTATTATTCGTTATAACACTTAATAAGCTAAGTTATACCAATTTTATTAAAAACATGATCATTCTATCGTATTAAATAACTCACTAACTACGTTAAAAATTATTTGTATAGAACAACTATGTATCATAATTTTAGCCTTGTTATTGAGCTATTTTCTTATCGCTATAATAGATCACTAATTTAATGCAATTGGTATTACTTATCGGTTTGTAAGGATAGTAACTTAGCTTGAAAATTTTAATCAAGCGTTCACTGTACCGCGCTTATTTGAGCGATTTGCCTGTGACTGTTTTTTACGTTTTCGACGTGTGAACCATAAATAAAACCCCGTACCTGCTAGCCACACCGGACTTAAGCCTATAACGCACCACAAAATTTTACTGATCAGCCCAGCAAAGTATCCAAAGTGCAGCTTTCTAAAGCTATCTATTACTTGCCAGCCAGCACCAACTTTACGAATGTCCCAATTGGCTATGTGCTCACCCGTTAATTTGTTATAGGTAACGGTATTTGCGTATTCGCTTGCGAGTGGATTGGCGGTGCTTACTTCGCCAAATACAGTGATGTTTTCATCTGGCTGTAGTGGCATGACTAAAAATGTACCATTAAATGTAGGTATTTGTTTTTTACTGTCGTCAAGTATATGTTGGAACGAAATGTCGCTACTGTATAGGTTTTTGGTCAGTGCGAAGTGCTCTTCTTCGGCGTGCTCAATGACTTCGTGATACCACACTGCTCCGTTAAAGTAACCACCCGTAATGGCTAAAATGATGATAATAGGCGAGCCTATAACGCCAGTCATTTTATGAATATCACTAAGCACTATTTGTAGTGTTGCACGCCAGCGTACGCTAAATAGACGCTGCCAAAATTTGCGATAAATAATGAGGCCAGTAATGCCTAATACTAATAAAAATAGAGCAAAAAAGAATCCCAGTACAGTCCCAGTTTGCCCAGGTAAACTTTTGAAGTCGTTAAGTAAAAACGTGTAGTGTAGCTCTAGAAACCAATCGGTAAAATAGTGTCTAGTGCCGACAGGCTCTGACAATATATCACCAGTATATTGATTCAAATGAAACTTATACCATTGCTCAGTACCGCGTTTCACTAAATAAACTCGATCTGCTGTATCGCCGTTAAATATTTCCCAGCTGCCTATTACATACTCAGGGTACGCATTTTCTGTATTCGAGATTAATTTATCGATTGGCATGCGTTCAGGTAATGCTTTTACAACAAAATGACTGTTTGGCATCAGCAAGCCATCTATTTCACTTTTAAAAACTAATACACTGCCTGTAATGCTAATAACAATCAGTGGAATGATTGCAATAAGAGCAATCCAACTGTGTATTTTAAAAAGAGTTTTTCTCATAGATGATTTTGTATGCAGTTATTTATTGTTTACGCATGATAACAACTATCATTTTTATTTAAAAGCTTGTGGGGTGACTTTCCTAAAAACAAACAAACTGTAGAGGTAATTCTACGATTTTTGTATACCCAGCTTGCCACTATTTAAAATAAATATTTGCGATTTAGTTGAGTTAAGCTGACTTCGCTCTACAATGCCGCGCTTATAGTAAAAGCCTTTTAAAACAGATGTTTAATAAATGTTTTTATTTCTATTTTTAATTAACAGTTATGTAACGAGCGAGGTTGTTTTGGCGCATTATTTGCCTATTTTATCTTCATTTATTTTGGTTTTTAGTTTTTTACCCTTATTGACAAAAATTCGAAAAAATCGCAGTGTCTCAGGTTTGTCACTATTAATGATGGCATTTGGCTTGGCGCAAAGCCTTTACTTTATAACTTATAATATTTACTTTGAGCGTTTTTATATTGCTCTACCATTTATTGTAACAGGTGCGCTAAGCGGGCTTATTTTGTACTTTTTTGCGCGTTTTAACGCAGCTAAGCGAGAACGTACGCAGCTTGTGATTATGATTGCTTTTTCATTGCTGCCTTTTTCTCTACTACTAAATTCAACCCTTGATACTGCAATGGTATTAAACGCTTTAACATATGTGGGGCTTGTGATGAGTTCGGTACGTGTTATGCCGCAAACTTATAAAACACTGCGTACGGGTAATGTAAGCAATTTAAGCGCTCGCTACTTTAGTTTGCAGTTTATTGCTGGTATTTGCGGCTTAGTTGTTGAGCTTTCAAATGCTGCTCCAAGCACTGCGCACTTACTCATGTTTATTATGCTGTTACTTACCAATGCTGTGCAATTTGGTTGTATGCAATATTATAGAATGCGACCTGCAATGGCTTAAAGCCAAAATAAAAGTGCTAATTTAATCTGAACTCTGGTTAAGAGGTTTACTAACAGATTTAACTATAATGATATTTAAATTTATTTTTCTCTAGCCAGAGATTTTCAGTGAAAACAAGGCGAATTTACGCGTCAATAGCTAGCCTATTGCAAGTAAATTCAACGTAGTTAGCGCTGATAATAGCTGCTGGAGATAGATTTATTACCCAGAGTTTAGATTAATTTAGTTAAGCTGTGGTAGTTTTAAGCTCTTAATCATTATAAAGTTTCAACAATGCAATTAACTATTCATCAAATTGATGCGTTTACGAATGAGTTATTTAAAGGGAACTACGCGGCAGTGATCCCATTGGAATCGTGGTTAAGTGACGATCTAATGCTAAAAATTGGTGCTGAGAATAACGTATCTGAAACGGCTTTTACTTGTCAGCAAGATGATGGAAGTTTTGTTATTCGCTGGTTTTCTCCATTAATGGAAATAGACTTTTGTGGCCATGCCACACTCGCTGCGGCGTATGTTTTATGTGAAGAGCATAATGTATCGAAAATCCGCTTTATTGCCGATGCAGTAGGCGAGCTAATCGTTAATAAAAATGTTGACGGCAGCTTTGCAATGACCTTTCCGAAGCAAGTACCGAGTGAGGCTGATAATATACCTAAAGAGTTATTTGCTGGCTTGTCTATACAACCTTTTAAGGTGTTAAAAAATCAACAGGCTTATTTTGTGGTGTATAAAAATGAGCAAGATGTCATTAACCTTAAAACAGACTCTAATTTACTCAAAACCTTATACCCGTTAGACGTGGTGGCGACAGCTAAAAGTACAGAATATGATTTTATATCACGTTATTTTTGGCCTGCAAGCGGTGGCGATGAAGATTATGTAACGGGTTCAATCCATACTGGTCTTGCACCTTATTGGGCGCAGCAATTGGGTAAAACTACGTTAAGCGCTTATCAGGCTTCAAGCAGAGGCGGGCATTTACTATGTGAAGTGGGTGATACGACCGTCACTTTAACGGGACATGCCGTAAGGTATTTAAAAGGCACTATTTATATTTAGTTTTTATTTTTTGTCATAAAAAAGGCCACGTTAAACATGGCCTTGGTTTACTCAATTATTCGAGATATTTTACGCTTCTAATGCTTTTGCAATTAAGCGGTCAATATATTTTTTATGTGCTTTAGTCGCTGTATCTGATCCCCACGCAACACTGGTATCGGCTATTTGAGTAAGCTGATATAACGCAGCGGTTTTAGCTAGGTTATCAAATTTACTTGCTTTACCAAGGCCTGCAATCGCGATTAGCTGATTAACATACTCAATTTGTAAGTTGTGGCTAATAGAGTTTGCGTCTTTGCTTTTCACAAAGATGCTGGTTGTTAAATCTTGCATAAACTGAGTTAGGCTATATTCATTACCGTATAGAGCGGTGTCAGAAATACGCAGTAATACCGCTGGGTGTAATAGCTGTGCAAGTACAGATTTCTGCATACCTAAAATCATTTGGTGTGCTTTAGGGTCCTCATTTTTACCGTAGTGATTAAAGCCACGACGTTGTAGTTGTAGGTAGCTGTATAGAGGTTGCATGTTTTGTAGCACGTCAGGGGCAAATACAAACTTGGCTAGTATATCCATCGCTTGTGTTTGGCGCTCAAGCGATACTGGCGTAAATGGTTTATCTGCATTTGCATCACCCACTACAGCGCGCTCAACATACACACCGCCAATCTGGCGAGAAACAACACCTGCTTGAGCTCGGTATTGACCAAATAAGCTATTAGCAGAGGTAACAAGCTGTTGGTAAGACTCACCTTTAACTGTTGCTTTATCTTTTAGCTCAGTAAATAGTTTATTAATTAGCGCCATACGATCTGCGCCATAAGCTGCAGGATTTGACGACAAATCACCAATCATTACACGTGGATCAATATGGCGACCTGGTGCGCGCATATCGTCGGCATCGTTACCAAAGGCAAGAGCGTGCTCACTTGAACGCGCAAGTATTTTATCAAGCCGAGCTTGCTCAGCAGCTTCATCTGTAAGTGCTACGCTGTAGCCGTAGTTAATTGCCCAATCATCGTAAGGACCTGGTTTTGTTTGAAAAATATCACCTTGCTGCATACCAATTGGGGCAATGTTAGCGGGTGCATAATCCATAACAGAACCGGTTACTATGCCTTGGGTTTTGTTTTTATCGTGTACTTCTTTTTCATCCCACAAGATAGATGATTTCATGTTGTGGTTAAGGCCTAAAGTATGACCAACCTCGTGAAGTACCAATTGTGTTAAACCTTGGCGAAGCATTTCTTTGTCTGCAATTTTGTCGCCGCTTGCAAGGCCTTTGGCAAGCATTAGATTTTGTTGAATCTCATGCCCAAGAGAGCAATTTAGCTCGCCGGTATGTGTTGTTTCACCGTGGCTCATTGTCCCTTGGGTGAAAAGTGTGTCATAAATCCAGCGGTTTTTCATAAATACAAACTCAAGCATAATATCTGAGCCAAGTATTTCGCCTGTTAATGGGTTAGCAAGTGCTGGTCCGTATCCGCCAAATGGCGGCTTAGGTGACGAAGTCCAACGTAGTACGTTGTAGTTAATATCGCCCGCATCCCAATCTGCATCGTCTGGTTGTACTTTTACTTCTAAGGCATTTTTAAAACCGGCTTTTTCAAAAGAAGTATTCCACGTTAAAACAGCGTCACGAATGGTATCGCGCCATTCAATAGGTGTGGTGTTTTCTATCCACCAAGTAATTGGTTTTACTGGCTCTGAAAGTGCTGCACCTGCGTCTTTCTTTTGTAAATCCCAGCGCTTTATAATATCTTCATAAGGTGCCCAATCGGTAGACGTCATTTGATCGAATTGGTTGGTAAAATAACCAATGCGCGCATCATCCATACGTGGCACGTAGTTGTTGTTAGGTAGAGAAACAAATGAGTGCTGCACTTTTACCGATACACTACGTGGATCGCTTACTGCATTTGAGCCACGTACCGTTGGAGTAGGGTTAGTAAATACGTAATCAACAACCACGTCTAAGTTATTAGGGTATGGACGCTGTTTAATAATGCGTGACTTTTTATCGTCTAGCTTGCCTACTTTAAAGCGCTTTTTAGCGTTTTTATCAGCTGGGTTTGGCGTAGGCGATACTTTGTGAAGTGCTTCGCTTAAAAATAGCTTATTTACATTAAATGCTATTTTTCCATCTTCTTCTTTTTCTATTTTAATACTCGCAAGTACCGCTTCACTAATGTTGGCATCGCTTGCTTTAGAAATAGCACTGTTTTCATCAAACTTATATCGAGGTGTTTTGCTAATGATATCAATGCGGTCAAAGTACTTTCTAAATTCAATTAGCTTAGTTTCACGGTATGCACCACGGTAGTGGCCTGCGTCAGTAACTCCATCAACGGTATGCGCAAAATACACAAATGGTGTGTTGAGTTGCGACTCGTTAATTACCATTAGGTGTTTACCGGTTTGTTCGTCTTGATAAAGGTTAAATACACCCGCGAATTCGGTTTGTCCTTTGATCATTTCGCTAAGTGTTTTTGGTTCTTTGTCTTCTTTCTTTTCGGCAGCAAATGCATGGCCGCTAAGCGCTAAACTAAGCGCAAGAGTAATAGTGGTTAATTTCATTATTTGATCTTTTTAATGTTTGTTAATTTAATTGGACTGTACGTAAATTAATTTCATTTAGCACATCTTCGCGATGAAATTTATATGATTACGGTTAGTGCTTTGATTTATAGGTATAAAACTTTGTAACAAAATATAACAAATGAGTTGAATGACAGGTTTATCATTTATCAAAGGCATAAATAGTAATGCTTTGTATGTATTTGCAACAGTTACTTACAAATGTCACCTTAATGTTTTGTTTACCTCTGATATTATGGTGCTAATAGAACTTTAGGGATAAATAGAATATGCAAACAAATTCACTTAAATGGGTCTTCCCGTTCGTAGCACTTGCGATAGGGGTCGTTGGTTTCATGGGCATAAATGCCCTTGCACAAGAATCAGAAAAAAAAGAAATCGTTGATACTCGCCCAACAGTGCAGGTTGAGGCTGTTGCTGCAAATGATCATCAAGTTATTATTAACAGTTATGGTGAAGTAAAGCCGCTTGAAAATACACAGCTTTCGGCGCAAGTGTCGGGTGAAGTGTTAAGTTGGCATCCTAATTTTATAGCTGGTGGCGTTGTTGCGCGCGGTGAAACGCTATTTACCATCGAGAAAGATAACTACGAAGCGGCAGTACTTGTTGCTGAGGCTGATCTTGCTCGCGCACAAGCAGGTTTAATTGAAGAGCAAGCTCAAGCGCAAGTAGCCGAAGACGAAGCAAAGCGTTTTCCTAGTAAAGCACGAACTGATTTATTCTTACGTAAACCTCAAGTACTCAGTGCGCAGGCATCCGTTAAGTCGGCACAAGCTGCATTAAAACGCGCGCAACGTGATTTAGATAATTGTGACGTGACAGCCCCTTACGATGCGTTGGTTATCAGCCGCAATGTTGGTGTTGGTCAATATGTAACAATGGGTTCGCAAGTTGCTGAGCTAAACAATATTGAAACCGCTGAAGTCATTATTCCTATAGCAGGTTTTGATAGCATATTTTTACCAGAGCGCATAAAAGGCATTACCGCAACGGTTATTCAAAAAGGGTTAAATAGCTTTACTCGAGAAGGCGTGATTGACCGTGATTTAGGCATTATTGATAACGCAACACGTATGAGTAGCTTAGTGGTGCGTATTGAAGACCCATATGGGCTTAAAACTAAACAACCAGCCATTAAGTTTGGCAGCTACGTACAGGTGAACTTTGCTGGTGCGATGCTAAATAATATTTACCGCTTACCGCAAGAGTTAGTAAATAATCAAACAGTGTGGATTGTTAATAAAGAACAACAGCTTGAGCCGCGCAAAGTCACAGTTATTCGTGAAGAGGGTGAATATTTTTATATTAGCGATGGTTTGCAAAAAGATGATCAGTTAGTGATCACTTTGCCAGAATACCCGCAAAAAGGCATGGCTGTAAAAATTGCAGGCCTTCAAGATACTAAAAAAACAGAGGTACTTGAAAGTGCCTCCACTGAACAATTATAAAGGTAGACTGAGTTATGAGTAACACTGAACTACCAAATACAGCGCCAAAGGCTGAAAAACAAACCGGTATTATTGCTTATTTTGCCAATAACTCCGTTGCTGCCAACCTAATGATGATTTTTATTGTGGTGATGGGGATTATTAGCTTTCTTAATCTTCAGCGTCAAATGTTCCCAAATATAGAAATTAATTACATTAATATTGAAGCCAATTACCCAGGCGCTTCACCACAAGAAATTGAAGAAAGCATACTTATAAAAATTGAAGAGTCGCTAAAAGATGTGACCGAAATTAAAAAAGGTGTGTACAGGGCATTTAGAAATGGCGGTAGAGCAAGTCTTGAAATTAATACCGATGTAGAGCTTACCGATATACTCGATAAAGTTAAATTACGGGTTGATGGTATAGCGACATTTCCTGCTGGTATGGAGCCGGTCACCATAAGTCAGGTGGAGTTTAAGCAAGATGTAATAGGTATGACGCTTGTTGCTGACCTACCACTTACTGAGCTTAAGCCGATCGCTAATCAGATTGAAGATGAGCTATTACAGCTTTCAAATGTATCTTTGGTGGTAAATGATGTTCCTCTTGATGAAATAGCTATCGAGATAGAACCCGATACGCTGCGTCAATATAACCTAACTCTTAGTGATGTAATGAATGCAGTGCGTCGTTACTCAGCTAACTTTTCGGCAGGGCAGTTAAAAACCGATGCGGGTGTTATTTCTGTACGAGTCGAAAATCAGTTTTACTCAGGTGAAGAATTTAGGCAAATACCGGTAAAAATAGGGGCTAATGGCGCTAAAGTGTTACTGCAAGATATTGCCGTGATTAAAGATCAGTTCACTGAAGGTGAGCGTTACTTTAAATTTAATGGTGAAAATGCAGTTTATATATCGGTAAAAGCGACCGAAGAGCAAAGTATTATCCCAGTTGCTGATTCAGTAAAAGCATTTATAGAATTAAAAAATAAAGAGCTACCACTGGGGGTTCGTTTAGAGCCATTAATGGATATGACGTACTACTTAAATGCTCGCTTAGACATGATGGTTACAAACCTTATTCAGGGTGCTGTTTTGGTTGCAATTATGCTATCAATCTTTTTACGCTTTAAGTTGGCATTATGGGTAATGATTGGTTTACCAGTGTGCTTTTTGGGCGCAATGATGATGATGCCACTGTTTGGTGTAACCATTAATATTTTATCACTTTTTGCTTTTATTATGGTGCTAGGGATTGTGGTGGACGATGCCATTGTCATAGGTGAGAGTGCCTACACCGAAATAGAGAAAAAAGGCGGCGGTGTTGTGAATGTGGTTAATGGCGCAAAACGCGTAGCAACCCCCGCAACTTTTGGTGTACTAACTACCATTGCAGTATTTGCTCCATTTACGTTATCTACAGGTCCAGAAAGTGCCTTCTTTTATGGTATAGCTGTGGTGGTAATGCTGTGTTTAGTATTTAGTTTGATTGAATCAAAGTTGATATTGCCTGCCCATATTGCCCACACTCATTTTTCACCAATAAAAGAGGGGGGCTGGCGCGAACGGTTTAATGCGCGATTTTTTGGTTTTGTAAATGGCCCATATAAGCGCTTTGTTGTTCGTTGTGTTGAATGGCGTTGGTCAGTATTATTTTCATTTATCGCCCTATTGATCGTAACCTTTGCTTTAATCTCATCAAATCAAGTTCGTACTGGGTTTATGCCAAAAATCCCGCATGACTACCCACAAATAAATCTAGAAATGAATGACAATGTATCAGACATACAAACAATAAACGCTATTCGTGAAATAGAGGCGATGGTGATTGCGATTGATGAAGATACTGAACGCAAATATGGTCAAAAACTCATAAGAGATATTTTAGTCTATAACCAAGGGCGCACCGAAGCCCAAGTGCTTGTGCCACTCGTTGATGAGAGAGTACGACCTTATAACGCGTTTGAATTATCACGCCGCTGGCGCGAAGCCATGCCTGATATTGCCGGTGTTAAATCATTAACCATTTATGATGATGTAAACGGAGGAGGCAGTGATGGCGAATTTGGTTATTTATTATATGGCTCAGATATTGATACATTGAATGATGCTGGTCGCCGCTTTATAGAATTGCTGCAACAGCAGGAGGGCCTGTTTGATATTAGCTCAACAATAGACCCTGCCAGTAAAGAAGTGCAAATGAGTTTAAAACCGGTCGCTTACGATCTGGGTTTAGACTTAGCTTCAATTGCTAATC
This sequence comes from Pseudoalteromonas sp. Ld19, assembly GCF_045064135.1. Lineage (NCBI taxonomy): Bacteria > Pseudomonadati > Pseudomonadota > Gammaproteobacteria > Alteromonadales > Pseudoalteromonadaceae > Pseudoalteromonas > Pseudoalteromonas sp. Ld19. The sequence continues at coordinate 140,527 of NZ_JBISHA010000015.1, forward strand.
AAGTTGGGGCAAGCTTTTACGGTGGTGAGGCTCAACGTGTTATTCGAAACGGCGAAGAGGTGCGTGTAATGGTACGTTACCCTAAACTGACTCGAGAGGCATTTTCGTCGCTTAAACATGCGGTTGTTACTACCCCGCAGGGCCGTGAAGTACTACTTGGTGATGTAGTTGAACTCACTGAAACACCGGGAATTAGTTATATTCGCCGCGAAGGGGGTTACCGCACTGTGTATGTTTATGGCAACATAGATGAAGAAGTGATTGAACCAAACGAAGTTGTTGAGCAAATTAAAGAAAAATTACTACCACAACTCAAAGAAGAGTACCCAAGTGTTAAGTCGGAACTTGGTGGCGCCATTGAAGAACAACAAGATCAAGCTAATCAGCAAAAGATGTTTTTCTTCGGCGGTATGATTTTGGTGTACATCTTATTAGCAGTACCTCTTAAGAGTTATGCGCAACCACTTATTGTTATGTCGGTTATTCCATTTAGCTTAACGGGAGCAATATGGGGGCATTACTGGTTTGGTTTGGATATAACTTTAATGTCTGGCTTTGGTATTATTGCCGCAGCTGGGGTGGTTATAAACGACTCTCTCGTTATGACTGATTATGTGAATCAAGCCCGCAAAACAGGTGTCAGTATCAAAAATGCTGTAATAGATGCCGGTTGTGCTCGATTCAGACCGATATTACTTACTTCAATTACTACATTTGCAGGTGTATTGCCCATTATGTTTGAAACAAGCTTACAAGCTAAGTTTGTTATACCTATGGCTGTAGCTCTTGGCTTTGCAGTGATGTTTGCCACCTTAATCACTCTTATATTAGTGCCATGCTTATATATAATATTGAGCGATATAGGTGAAATGTTTAAGCGCTTCTTTAGAATGATTTTCAAAAAGACGACGATTAAAAACTCTATGTCTTGAATGCAAAAGATACACATCAAAAAGCCAGCTCAATGAGTTGGCTTTTTTGTATGCTCTAACAATGATATTACTTATAAAAAGTAAGTATTAGTGATGAGATAAAAGCTTAAGTTTACTATTAATATGGTATGAACCATCGTATAACTTGTTTTTAGTGTATTTTTTGTGTATCCATATAGCCATAGATTCAATTTTGGTTTTTTAAGGTGTTGCTGTGTTTATGCATACGTCGTTGGCTTGTGGAAAGTGGTCGACAATAGGTTGCTTAAGTCATCATACCCAATTATTTATTGGTGATGTGGTGAGTGTAACCTTTTATGACATGCAAGGAGAGCTAGTTAGTTTGTCGTTCGATTATAAAATTACCACACTTGAGCAAGGTGAATCTCATGCATGGCCACGTTTAGTTGCTGAGTACATTAACGTGCATATTCCACTTGTAAGCGCAGGGCAAATGACAGAGCAAGGGCTCGTTGTTGGTTATCGCCATAATGAGATTTTTGCGTTGCAAAGCAGTGGCATTTGTAAAGCTAGTGTCGACTTTCACTGCATTGCAAAATGTGATGAGCGTAAAGTTAAAACTTCCGATGCTTACGATTACATTTACCCAGAAAATAGCGATATTTACAATGCGGGTACAAACGTATTGCAGCCCAAAACGGGAAAAATTTACCAGTGCAAGCCATGGCCATTTAATGAGTTTTGCCGTGCCAGTGGTGATGAAAAATTAATGTTTGAACCAGGGGTCGGTAAAAGCTGGGCGATGGCTTGGTTACAAATCTCGGACTAATAATCGTCCCTAGAAAGAACCCAAAGGGCAGCGCATGTTTGGCATCTATGCTGCGTTATTGCCTATTTAGGGGGAACAACCACACATCATAGGCTCTGCCTTGCCTAAATACCAAACAGTCTGCTGCAAATTTAACCTCGAAAGATAAGCAGGCCCTAGCTAAGCTTAATATTTATACTTAACATAGTTATTTTTAAGTTGGCCCAGTGGGTAGGCTTTTTTATTTTTATGATAAACTGCGAATATTGTTATTTTTTAATTGGCCTTATTTGTGTCTCGCCCTAACTTACCTTTAAATTTATTACCCAACGCCCCTATTGCTAAAAAACAAGCTCACAAACTCAATACTCATAATAAATCACGCACTGACAATTATTATTGGATGCGCGATGATGAGCGTCAAAGCAAAGCAGTACTTGAACATTTAAAGGCTGAAAATACTTATTGTGATGAGCAGTTAGCACCCATGAAGCCATTACAAAATACGCTATTTGAAGAGTTAAAAGCACGTATTGTTAAAGATGATAATACGGTTCCAGTTAAAGATGGCAAATATTGGTACCACTCAGAAGTGCGCGGAGATGATGAATATTCTCGCCATTATCGTAGCACCAGTATGAGCGCAGACGATAAACAGCTTTTATTAGACGTAAACAAAATAGCCGCAGGGTATGAATTTTTTGAATTAGGCGAAGTTGCACTGAGTTCATGTGAGCAACTTATGGCATATTCAGAAGATACTGAAGGCCGTCGTATTTATGTGGTGCGCTTTAAAAACCTTGAAACAGGTGAAATGCTAACTGATGTACTTGAAAATACCGAAGGGCAAATTGTTTGGGCTAACGATAATAAAACTGTTTTTTATGTAAAAAAAGATCTCCAAACATTACTAGGCTATCAAGTATTTAGGCATCAACTGGGCAGCGATCAAAGCCAAGATGTTTTGGTGTATGAAGAGCAAGATAGCAGCTTTTTTATGGGACTTGGTAAAAGTCGTGACGAAAGTCTTATTATTATTGACTTGGCTACCACCGAAACAAATGATACTTGGGTGCTTGATGCCAATAAACCAAATGGCGAATTTAAAGCATTAATGCCACGCGAGGAAGGGCACGAGTTTGATGTAGATAAACTAGATGACACATTCTATATTGTGACTAACTGGCAGGCTAAAAACTTTAGATTAATGACGGCAACAAGCCAAACCATTGCCGATAAAACACAATGGTTAGAGCATACTGCTCATAGAGATGATGTACTGCTCGAAGGTGTTGAGCTATTTAATGACTATTTAGTGTTGAGTGAACGCGAACAAGGACAAGCACGGTTCGTAGTGGTTGATCAACACAACAACCGCATGGCGTTAGATTTTGCTGATCCTTGTTACTACGCCGCTGTTGCAATGAACCCAGAGCCTAATGTGCAAACCGCACGTATTTATTATTCAAGTCTTACCATGCCTGGTTCGTTATATGATGTTGATTTAAAAACGGGTTTTAAAACATTACTAAAACAGCAAAAGGTAGTCGGTGATTTTAATGCTGATGATTACCAATCTGAACGATTAACAATTACTGCCCGTGATGGGACAAAAGTGCCCGCGTCGATTGTGTATCGTAAGGAGTGCTTTAACAAAGATGGTACTAACCCGTTGTTTCAATATGGATATGGAGCGTATGGCTATACTATTGATCCGAGCTTTTCTAGTACATCATTAAGTTTACTCGACCGTGGCTTTGTTTATGTTATTGCACATGTTCGTGGATCTGAAATGCTCGGGCGAGAGTGGTATGAACACGGTAAAAAAGAGCATAAACAAAATAGCTTTAATGACTTTATCGATGTAACGAAAGCACTCGTTGCTCAAGGTTATTGTGATAGCAGCAAAGTGTTTGCTTCAGGCGGAAGTGCAGGTGGTTTACTTATGGGAGCCGTAGTCAATCAAGCACCAGAGTTATATTGTGGTGTAGGTTGTCATGTTCCATTTTTAGATGTACTCACTACCATGCTTGATGAAAGCATTCCACTTACCACTAATGAATATGACGAGTGGGGAAACCCAAACGATCCTTGTTTTTATGACGTGATAGAAGCCTACTCACCATACGACAATATTAGTGCGCAAAACTACCCGAATATGCTGGTAACTACCGGACTGCACGATTCACAAGTACAATATTGGGAGCCTATGAAATGGGTTGCCAAAATGCGTGAACTTAAAATAGACAACAATATTTTGGTGTTTAAAACCGACATGGATGCTGGTCATGGTGGCGCATCAGGTCGTTTTAAAAGCTTAGAAGAAAAAGCCCTCGAAATGGCCTTTTTTATTACGCTTGTCAATAAACCGTAAGTACATAACAGCTGATATTAATGAGCCTTCTATTGAAGGGGGCTTATTATACTGTCTAAACATCCTTTATAACGCCTTGATAAATTTAAACACATATCGTTTTTTAGCCTCACTTTATAGTCACCGCTGTCTGTTGGCATAAGTTCGCAAATGGCTTGTTTTCTAACTAAAGTAGAGCGATGAATACGTATAAATCCTTCGGGTTCTAGTTGTTGTTCGATATTTTTCATCGTTTCGCGATGTAAAATAGGCGTACTACCTTGAGTAAAGTGCAATTCCACATAATTACCTGCACCATTGATCCAAATAATATCTTTTATATCAATCAACCTTACCTTACCGACATCTTTAACCACAATATGCGACGAAGATTGCTTTTCGTATTGGATACTTTGTTGGTATTGGCGCTCAACGGCACTTGCAATTGGGCAAAGGTGAACAATTTTATCAAAGCATTTTTCTATTCTGGGAGCTGTTGAATCTACAGTTAAAAAGTCTACAGCGCCTACTTCAAATGCAAAACTAGCAAACTGGCCTGATTGCCCAATAATGATTAGCTTCATTTTTTTTGCTAATTCGGCTAAGTGTACAATTTGGGTTGGATCAGAGAGGCTTGTTAACTCGTAAAAAAGCACATTATATTTCGTCGTATCTATTTGATCTAATCGCTTATCTGCAGCAAGAGATTGAGACTTAAAATGACGGTGATCTTGCATTTGTTTTGTTAGAAATGTTGCAAACGTGGCATTACTAACCAGTGTTTGTGCATGAAAAGAAGCATCCATTATTTTATATCCCGTAGTGTAGATAATAATTAAGACCGTGTTTAGAGAGAAAAGTGTTAAAAAAAACACAATATTTTTATAAAATTATTGTGATATATGCATTTAACCCATCAATCTTGCAGTTCACACCAATATAAACGCCTGTTAAAACACACTTATAGAGACTTGATATTAATCCTTTTAATGTGGCCCGTGAAGTAACTATTTAGTTACAAAAATAACAATTCAGGGGAATTACATGACATTAACTAACAAGGTTCGCACGCGATTATTTAAGAAATCGTCGTTAACTATTGCGCTAAGCAGTGCAATACTTGCAGGATTTTCATTTCAAGGTGTAGCTGCAGAAGATGATGAAATTACCAAAATAGAACGTGTACAAGTTACCGGTTCTCGTATTCGTTCAGCCGAGGCTATGTCTTCTGCGCCAATTCAGGTTGTAGATAGTGCAGCAATCGATGCATCAGGCTCTCTTAATATTCAAAACCTATTATTAGATAACCCTGCGTTCGGTTCACCAGCTATTAGCCGGACTAATTCTAACTTCAACACAGCAAGTGCTGGTGTGGCTACCGTTGATTTACGCAATTTAGGCTCAGAAAGAACATTAGTGCTTGTTAATGGTCGCCGTTATGTATCGGGTTTACCAGGTAGCTCAGCAGTAGATTTAAATACCATTCCTAGCCAATTTATCGAACGAGTTGAAATTATGACTGGCGGCGCATCATCAGTTTATGGCTCTGATGCAGTGGCAGGTGTGGTTAACTTTGTTTTAAAAGATGACTTTGAAGGTATTGAATTTGAAGGTCAATTTGGTGAGTCCAAAGAAGGCGATGACCAATCTCGACAATTCTCTTTCACGTCGGGTTTAACCAGTAGTGATGGCAAGGGTCATGCAATGTTTCACTTAGGTTATTCTGATCAGGGTGCTGTTTACTCTCGTGATCGTGACCGTTCTGCTGTGGATCAATTCTCGCAAATATTTTTTGAAGATGATCCTGCTGCAAATCCAAATGCTATTTTTGATACCGTACGTCCTTTTTTCTCGTCATTTCCACCTCAAGGTCGATTTGATGCAGGAGACACTCGCTTTACATTCGATCAAGATAACAATCTACAAAATTCGTTTAGCACCAATGGTGGCGATGGCGTTGCTGCAAATGGCTTTAACCGAAGTGGGGTTCGTACAATTGCAATTCCAACCGAGCGTTATTTATTTGCATCCAACGGCAGTTATGAACTTAATGATAAGCACAGCTTTTTTTATGAAGGTACGTATGCGTCGAGTACAACTCGTTCAGAGCTAGAGCCATTCCCATTTGCATCTGATGATATTTACGCTAATGGGCGTGTTCCTATTGAATTTGAAGTAAATGGAGAGCTACTACGCAGTGCGTTTGTACCTGACGATATTTATAATGCAGCAACAGATACAGATGGCGACGGTAGCCGAGATATTTTCTTTGCAAAGCGTTTAAGCGATATTGGTAACCGTGGGGCACGTGCAGAGCGTGATACATTCCGTATTGCATTAGGTTTTCAAGGTGAAATAAACGACAACTGGTTTTACGATACTTACTACGTGTATGGCAAAACAAAAGAGTCACAAGTATCTGGTGGTTTAGTTAACGTACAAAGCTTTCGACGAGGTTTAGAAGCTGTTAACGATCGTTTTGACCTCGATGGCGATGGTATAACTAACGAAGCAATCTGTATTGACGCAACAGCTCGAGGCTTTAACTGTGCACCAGTTAATATTTTTGGTTTTAATTCACTATCGCAAAGTGCAATTGATTTTGTAAGTGCACCAAGCTCTCTTTCTACTTCTGTAGAACAAGAAATTATTGGTGGTAATATCTCAGGTGATTTATTTGAGTTACCTGCAGGAACCGTGGGTATCGCAGCTGGCTTTGAATATCGTGAAGAATTTTCTCGTAGTGAGTTTGATGCATTACAACAAGCAGGCCTTAATGCGGGTAATGCAATTCCGGCAACAGAAGGCTCATTTGATGTAACTGAGTATTATATTGAAACAAATATTCCAGTACTCGACTCAGTGACTATGAATGCAGCAGTTCGTTTGTCAGATTATTCTACAGTAGGTAATACAGAAAGTTGGAATGTAGGTTTAGATTGGGAAGTGACAGATAGTTTACGTTTACGTGCGACTCGTGCGCGCTCAACTCGTGCGCCTAATATTGATGAATTGTTTTCTCCACCGTCACAAACATTTCCAAGTGGCTTAAACGATCCTTGCTTAGGAATTACAAGTAGTGGGGGTGGTACATCAGGCGATTCATGTCGTGCAGATGTAGGTGTTGCCAGTAATATTGCTACCAATGGTGCATTTACGCTTAACCAATCTGATTTACAAGGTATCAGTGGCTTTAACCGTGGTAATACAGATCTTAAAGAAGAAGTAGGTAACTCAGTGACAGTGGGTGTGGTTTTTACACCTGAAAACTTAATATCGGGTTTAGATATCACGCTTGACTACTTTGATATAGAAATTGATGATGCAATAGTTTCAACACCTCGCCAGTTTATTCTTGAGCAATGCTATGGTGGAGGTGATGATAGTTTCTGTAACTTTATTACACGCCGTGGCGCTCCATCGGGTAATAATAGCGCAGGTTCGCTAGAGTTTATTGATAGCGGTGTATCAAACAGCGGTGGTTTGGGTACTGAAGGTGTCGATTTAACACTAACGTACGCCACAAATATAGGCCCAGGTGCATTCAAAACTCGCCTTGCATACACTTATCTAATTGATGGTTACAGTATTCCGTTACCTGGTGCAGATAAAGATGTATTTGCTGGTGAAGTTGGCGCGTCTGAGCATAAAGCAAACTGGAACTTAGGTTATAAAATTAATGATTTTGACTTTAACTGGAGCATGACATTTACAGGAAGTGCTGATTTTGATGATCAATTTTTAAGTGGTTTGGGGATTCCAGCTGGCTCAGTTGGTGTTGGTTCTGTCACGTATCATGATGTGCAAGCAAGCTATCATATTAGTGATTCAATGGAGTTATATGCAGGAGCTAATAACTTATTTGATAAAGAGCCACCACGTATTGTTTCTGGTATAAGTGGTTCAGATACAGGCACTGAAACCGACGCTGGTACATATGACCCAATTGGTCAAACTGTATACATTGGTTTTAGAAGTAAGTTCTAATCAGTAATAACGATATTAGCTTTTAATATTGTTATTGATATATGTAAAGCCTCAGTAATCACTGAGGCTTTTTGCAATACACTGCTTTATTGTCCACTTAAACCAAAAACAACGCCACTGGTAACAGGGGCGTTGTTTCGCTTTGGGGTGAGGTTAATATAGTAACCGAATCGCTTGATTGTTCACGATTTATCCCTAATTAAGCCCTCAATGAGGGCTTTTATTTTTTTGACTTAATCTAAATATGCTTTAAGCATCCAAACGAGTTTTTCTTGCTCTGAGATATAATCGCTCATTAACGAAGCAGTCCCTTCGTCTTCAGCGTCACTTGCTTGGTTCAATATTTCGCGCTGCATTTTAATTAGCGTGCTGTAACCAGCTAGTAAGTTTTCTACAGCAGTAACTCCATCGCTAATACCTTTTGCTTCTTTAATTTTGCTTACTTCTAAGTAATCAGAAAATGCATGAAGAGGCTCGCCATCTAGCGTTAATATGCGCTCAGCTACTTCGTCTACTTTTAAAAGTAAAAGGTTATAAATTTCTTCAAACTTAATGTGTAGTTCAAAAAAGTTACGGCCTTTAATGTTCCAATGAAAACCGCGCGCATTCATGTACTGAATTTGGTAGCTGCTTAATAACGTATTGAGTGACTTTACAATATCATCACTTTTTGCGCTGTTTAGACCAATTGCGTTTACCTGTGACATAACTGACTCCTTTAATAACCGTTTGTTTGTGAACTTGTGATAAGTATTGCGTACCAGCTTAAATTAGTAAAATCGTTTATGTTTATCAACTTTATAGTTTTAAACTATCAGTAACCAGTAATGCTTATATTCACCCTTACCTAATAGAAATGGGTCGGATTAATTAAAATACCACCCCTTACAAGAAAATAAACATTTGCGCTGTGTAAATTATGATCTAAAACAAGTTTTGTATGGGCATAGCATAAAGGTATTTTATTGTTTGATTTAGGTCAAAAAGCACTCGTTTTAATAGCGCATACTAATTTTGTAGCAATTATTAGGAGAGATAACATGCACGCAAAAACAGTTAAGCAAAATAAAGCAGAGTTGATTGTAGTTGGTATAGCGTTGGTGGCATTTGTATTGGGGCTAGTTGCTCATTTAGCAGGAGCTAGTATTGCCAATTCAGCTTTTTTTGGTTACATCGCAGCGCCAATACCCCTGATATTGGGTATTATATTTTTAATAAGTTATAAAATTGCAGAAGCCGCAGAAGATTAATTCTCACTTAAGCATTTTAAAATGTAGTCGACCACTTCGCGTGAGTAAATCATACTGGTATGGCTTAAATGGAACACTTTATGTTCAGCCATACCTTTGAGCTTAGTTTCATCAAGCAATACAGTACCATCTGATTTACTGCCTTTAACTATAAGAGGCATTAAACCAATGGGTAAGTCACCTGCAATACTAAAAAGCTTCGCTTTAAACGGCCAGTTACCATTTTGTGTAAGCAAAAATTCAACGCTATTTTTTAAAAAAGACTCAAACCCTTTTTGCTTCATTTTTTGTGCAATATGGCTACCTTGATGGGGCGTGCCTAAAGTAACTACTTTTGTAATGTGTTGGCTTGCATCTGAATTAGCTTCTAGGTATGCACGAGCGACTAATCCGCCCATTGAGTGACATACGAGTGCAGAAGGTTCACCTGCAATAAATTCATCAATTTGAGCAAAAATAGCATCGCGGTTTGGATCAAGCGTATTGTAAGTAAGGTTTAATACCTTAACACCAGATTCTTCTAAACGAGAGCACAGTGGGCGCATAACAAAGCCAGACATATATAAGCCATGTAAAACAATAACGTGTTTAATCTTCATACGCCCTCAAAAAATCATTAGTTACATTAACTGCTGTGGTTTTATTTCAATATTAGTATTATCTGTGTTTACCCATACTTCACCATCTTGAATGGTAATTGCAAGCTTAATACTGCGATCAACCAAAGCAGCAAGCGCTTGTGTCGTTGCGTAATCAAGGCTAAAAATACTTAGGTTTTTAAATTCGTACAACTTAGGTTGATGTTTTTGCCACCAAATTGCCTGATTGTTTTCACCATAAGTATAAAGCACCACTTTTTTAGATTTATTACAGGCTTTTTTAAGGCGTTTTTCATCAGGTAAACCCAACTCAATCCACAACTCTATTTCTTCGCTGTAATTTACATGCCAAAGTTCAGGCTCATCATCTGCACTTAACCCTTTGGTAAATTCTAAACCATCACAGCTATTGAGTGCAAAAGCGAGTAAGCGAATCATCAATCGTTGATCGGTTTCTGAAGGGTGTTGAGCCAAGGTTAAACTAAAGTCTTGGTAAACGTGGCGGTCCATATCGCTAAGCGATAATTGCACTTTCATAATGGTGGATTTAAGAGCCATAACAACTAATCTAAAAAAATTTGCGCCAGTATAGCGCATTAATACCCAAACCACCTCAAGATAACAATCCAGCGTTTTATTGGGTTAAAAAAGTAAATTTACGCATTAATAGTGAGCCTATCGTAAGTCAACTTAACGGGCGAACATTGACATGAAGCGTGCTCATATAGCTAAACTTGGTCTCTACCTTTAAGTAGCGCTTTAACTACTTGTTTTGCTAGCGCATCAACAACTTTCATACATACAGAATTACCAAACTGTTTATAAATTTGGCCCTGAGATACGGCGTCAATAATGTATTCTTCTGGGAATCCTTGTAATCTGGCACATTCTCGAGGTGTTAGCTTTCGAGGGCGTTTACCAAGTTCTGATTGATCAATTAAAATTTCAGAGCCATCTTTGTAGTAACGGGCACTTATTGTGTTTGTATATTGGCTTTGCGCGTTAAATATCGAATAGCCAAAGCCGTTACCTCTTGCTTCGTGATTTTTTCTTCTGCGTTGATGGCCCACCCATATTTTTTCAGATATCGTGAATTTATCATCACTAGAGGTTATTTTTCTGAAATCTTCTAAAATGTCACCCACTTTTGTTGGTGTTTTAGGTGCGATTGGCCAATTAAACAGTTCATCAAAATTACAGTCTTTAAAGTGGTTTTTATTAAACCCGACTATGAATACACGCTCTCTGTTTTGAGGAACGCCAAAATCACCTGCCCTAAGTACTTTATAATCAACCCAATAATTTAACTTCTCTGATAGCGCATGTCTTGTCTCTTCACTTAAAGGCACATCATCCGGAATTTCTAAATCAAAGTTACCCCTTAAAATATCTAAAATGGTATTTAAGGTACGGCCTTTGTCATGACCTTGTAGCTGTTTTACATTCTCAAGTACAAAAACTTTAGGTTTTTTTTCTGTGAGGATTCTTTGAATTTCAAAAAACATGGTTCCACGCGTATCGCTAAAACCTTGTTTTAGCCCTGCTTGAGAAAAAGCTTGGCACGGGAAGCCACCTAAAAGTATGTCATGATCAGGGATGTCTGAGGCAGCTACTTTGGTGATATCGCCATTTGGCATTTCACCATAATTAGTTAGATATGTTTTTTGGGCAAACTTATCCCACTCAGAGGTAAATACACAGTGTCCACCGAGCTTTTGGAAAGGCAATCTGATCCCTCCAATCCCTGCAAATAAATCTATAAATGTAAATTCAGACTCAGATAAGGCTTTCTGCTTAAATGGTGCATTATCTAAATGAGACTTTAACTGCGATTCTAGGTTGAGTATATCTACTAGCTTTTTTGCTGTTGGTTTATGTTCACCAGTTTCCCACCCTCTAACTGTACGCTCACCCGTAGAAGCCATACCAAGTAAGTTCGCAAATTCAGTACGTCCTAACCCTAAGCCTTCTCGTATGCTTCTAATTTTTTTTGCTATATCTTTATTTATTAAAGCTGTTTGCATAGTACAGTTTAACTTATCCGGTTTTAGTCCGAGGAGAGTAGCACTACATAAATAGCCAAGCAATACGTATAGAGCACTTGAAAGCTTAGTGATAAATATAAGACACTAGAAGACATAGCATGGGTTGGTGTTATGTAATAAGGTAGTTTAGCTAATATTTTACTTCTTGCATTTAGTCATATTACGTTGACTCTATATAGTACCATCTAGTCTAAAAGAGTAAAAAATTTAGAGAGTTGCCCCCAAATTGCCTAAACCAATCTTAACAGACTTTTTTTGATAATTTAAAGATGTTAACCCTCTGCGGCACCAAGCGATGTAACACTTTTATGCTTGTTGTTAGCTTCCTTGGCTGGCAAGATACAAAAATAATAAGTTGCACACGTGGGGGAAAGAGCTCTTCGCGTAATGTTTTACTTAAATATAAGCCCCATACAGACCAAGTCTGTTTGATAGGGAGTATGGGTATATTAAATGAATATTACTAAAAGGACTTTATTATATGAATTATCCAGTAACCTATGAAGATGATTTTTTACTTCGAGAAATAGGTTCTATAGCCACTAAAGCCGATGTCGCTATTACTGAATTAATCGCAAATGCGCATGATGCTGGAGCATCAAAGGTTAATATTGTATTTCCAGATAAACTTGGTAGCTTAGTCACTGTAGAGGACAACGGTATAGGAATGACTAACGAGGAGTTTGAACTGCGTTGGTTGAAGCTAAGATACGATAGACGTAAACATCAAGGCTCATTTGTTGAAATTCCAAGTGGCAACAAACTTTTAAGTAAAAGGTTAGCTTTTGGGCGAAACGGTATAGGTCGTCATGCTGGCCTTTGCTTTAGTGACTCTTATACCGTTGAGACATGGAAAGCAGCTAGAAAAAATAAGTATGTTTTGTCTTTATCCTCAGGAGCACAACCAATTGAAGTTAGTTCTCATTATGAGGAAGAAGCAACTGGGCACGGCACTAAGGTAAGTGTGGTAGCAGAGCGTCATTTGATTAACTTTGATGAACTAAAAGAAATAATATCTGCTCGCTTTTTATTTAATCCCGAGTTTAAAGTATATATCAATGATAGTTTGATAACATTATCTGAGCACCCAGGACTTATTAGAGAAACAGAAATAAGCCCTGTTGGAAACATTAAATTAAAGCTTTCGCTTGTAGATTCATCTTCTGTATCTAAAAGCGCTAACCAACATGGTGTAGCTTTTTGGCTAGGAGGGCGGCTTTTAGGTTCTCCAAGTTGGTCTATTCAAGGACAACAAGTCTTCGATGGCCGTAAAACTTTCGCTAAGCGTTACACCTTAATCGCTCAATCAGATGATCTTTTGGATTACGTTGAAGCTGACTGGTCTGGATTTAAAAACGATTTCTCGACTATAGAGTTGATCACTGAGCAAATATCTTCATTCGTCAAAGCTTGTTATTTTGATTTATCTAAAACGGAAGTCGATACCGCAAAAAGGCAGGTATTTAGTAATCATAAGTCTGATTTAAGAGAGCTTCCTAAACTTGCTCAAAAAGAGCTGTATGACTTTGTAGATTCAATTTTATCTGAAAACCCTGATATCAAAATAGAATTATTAGAATTAGCTTTTAAAGCGGCAATCAACCTAGAAAAGTCTAGAGCAGGTATATCATTGCTTCATAAGCTCACAAACATAAATACTTCAGATGTAGAAGCGCTAGATCAATTTCTTGAAGATTGGAATGTGAGCGATGCCATGGTGATTCTTGCTGAAATTGATGCTCGAATTAAAGTGATTGAAGCCATTCAACGTTTGAGTGATGACCACACAGTAGATGAATTGCATACGTTGCACCCTCTGATCGAAAGAGCTCGGTGGGTTTTTGGTCCTGAATTTGATACTCCTGAGTATGCGAGCAATAAAGGTCTAAGAAAAACAATGGAAATTGTTTTTAAGAAAAGCTTCAAAAAAGAACAGTTTTTAAATTCAGCTAAGAGACCAGATATTGTTGTCGGTGAGAGCTCATCAGTTAGCTTAGTAGGCCTTGAGCAATTTGTAGGTGAGTTGAAGAAAACTCAAAAAGTGCTGCTTATTGAATTAAAAAAAGGTGGCTTTCAGATTGGTAGAGATGAAACTGACCAAGCTAAGCGTTATGTTGAAGATATTTGGCATGCTGGAGTTGATTCTTCACAGCCATATATAAAAGCCTATGTTGTAGGTGATTCTATTTGCCCCAAAGCTAGTAAATTTCAAAAAATAGGAGCTTCTGAATCGCAGCAGTTTGGAGAGGTGCATGCTATTACATTTAATGAAATGGTTCGTACTGCTGAGGCAAGATTATTTTTGCTAAAAGAAAACATTGAAAACAGGTATGAAAATATAGAGAAAAATGAGCTTCTTAATGAGCTGTTAGGTGAACCTGAACAAAGCAAGCTAGATTTCGCCTTAGGGCAGAATTAAGGTACTAAAATGACTGTTAAAGTTTCACATATAACACATATTGATAACTTGGCTAGTATTTTAAGGCAAGGTTGTCTATGGTCTGACGATAAACGTATTGAGCTTGGTTTAGTTAACCAAAATATTGGTTATAGCCATATTAAACAGCGTCGCTTAGTGCATCCTGTGAAAGTGGCTGCTGGTGGTACGATTGGTCAGTATGTCCCATTTAATTTTTGTCCGCGTTCTGTAATGCTGTATGTAATCCATCGAGGGCATAATGATTTTTGCGGTGGACAAGGTAAGGTCTTACACTTAATTAGTGATACAGAAACTGTGCGCTTGGGTAATCAGCATTGCTTTTTTACTGATATTCATGCTGACTTAGAATATGCAGAGCAAATTGATGATTTTACGCGTATTAATGAGTTAGATATAAAACGAATCATTAATGAAAACTATTGGCAGGATTTTAAAGAAGAAAAACAAGCTGAGTTTTTAGCGTTTGAATCTGTACAATGGGCAGCTATTCTCCAAATAGGCGTAAAAACACAAGATGTGGCTGATGAAGTGAGTGCTTTACTTCAAAATGCGCAACATAAACCTGAGGTCGTAGTTAGGCCGCAGTGGTACTACTGAGGTTAAGATGATTACTTATCAAACGGGCAATATATTACATGATCAAGCTGATGCTATTATCAATACAGTTAACACTGTAGGGATAATGGGTAAAGGGCTTGCTTTGCAGTTTAAAAAGGCCTTTCCAGATAATTTTAAGGTATACAAAAAAGCCTGTGACGATAAAGAGCTGGTAACAGGTGAAGTGTTAATTGTTGAGCTTAACTCTATTAATGCACCATTTTACATTATTAACTTCCCCACTAAAGCGCATTGGAAAGGTAAGTCTAAGCTTGAATATATAGAGCAAGGGCTTAACAGCTTAAAAGCTGAGGTAAAACGATTAGGCCTTAAATCAGTTGCTTTACCAGCACTGGGAAGCGGCTTAGGTGGCTTAGATTGGAATGATGTTAATTCACTAATACAGCGTTCTTTAAATGAATTGCCAGACGTTGAATGGCGTGTATACCCGCCACAAAATGCACCAAGTGCCAAGGCTATGCCTAATAAAACTAAAAGGCCTGAAATGACGCTAGGCAGAGCCGCAGTGCTGGGCTTGATAGAACGTTATACCTCTACAGGGTTTGGCTATCGCTTATCGCTACTAGAAGTGCAAAAGCTGGTTTATTTTTTAACTGCTGCCGGTGAGCCTTTAAATAAAGTGGTATTTCAAAAACATCATTATGGCCCTTATGCTGATGTGCTTCGCCATGTACTAGACAAGATGGAAGGTCATTTTATTACCGGTTATGCAGATGGCATAAACAAGCCAGATACGCCTATAGAGCTTAAAGATGATGCTGCTATCGAAGCACTGAATTATTTGCAAGAATGCCCAGATACAAAACAACGATTTGATAAAGTAGCTAGGCTAATAGAAGGCTTTGAGTCGCAAAACGGTATGGAGTTACTTTCAACTGTGCATTGGGTTGCAACGAATGAGTTAGAAGGCAATAACATTACTGATGAAGAGCTTATTAATACAGTACATAGCTGGAATGCTAGAAAGTCGGAAATGAAGCCCACCCATATCCTTGCTGCTTGGAATAAGCTAAAACAAGAAGACTGGTTGAACTTAAAAGCACAAACAGCTTAAAACTATTTTAAAGGGAAGCGCGATGCTTCCCTTTTGTGCCGTGCTTTGGCTAGGCTTTGAATATCAGATTAACTTACTTAGGTTACCCTTCGAAATACTTACTGAAAATTGAAATAGGCCCTGAGTGTTTAGACGAATTTGCACTTAATAATGTTAGTTACCATGTTTGGTCTTACTAGAAAGGGCTGTTTTCTGATTAAATTGTTACTTGTGGCTTAGCCTAATCTGAGTCAATAAGTAGTCATAGTTTTTTAAAATAACTATCTTTAATATAAATTCAAGGATGAAAATGAAGTCTGTTTTTAATACTGTTGATATTTTATTTGGGCATTTTGCTCGTGGTTTTATAATTGTTTTTCTTTATTTGGCCTTAAGCTTAATCGCTGCTTTTAACTTGATATCTATTCCTCTTTATTTTTTTGAGTATGATGCCGGCTTATCTGATTTAGATCTGAGTGAAGTCGGACTTTTCATTATATTTGCAGCCTCAGTATGGCGGTTTTTCGCGCGTTGTTTTGCTTTGAACTGGACTAAATGGAAAGCACTTAAACGCTTTGTATTTGTTATTGCTTTTGCTGAGCTATTTCTTTCGTTATTTTTTACATTCTATTTAATAATTGAATTAATCGACCAAGGTGTACTTGGGGTGGCTATATTAGATAAATATGCTGATATTCAAACCTTTCTTTCTATTTTTATTACAATTATTGCAATTTATGCGAGTACGCCTTTGCCCAATTTTTTTAAAAATAAAGATGATGCAGCCAGCAACTTGCCTGACAATGAATCAAATAATGATCAACCAGAAGCGATGAGCTAAGTTTACAAATGTTTGGAAGTAGAACAATGGAAAAATTAATTTTAAGTTTAGTTACCTTAGCGCTTTTTTTTAGTACGGCCCGCCTTGAGGCAAAAGAGCAAGTATTCCAACCGGATGACTCTGTATTTTTGCAATCATCTTGCACAGAGGTGATTGAGATATTTGACCGAAAACAAGAGCCTGGGAAGTATGCTGCTCTTCATACTTCTGTATCAGAGGCTATGCGTGCTGGCTACTGTATAGGCGTATTACAACAATATATTAAGAGCTCACCGTCGTGTAAAAAAAGATATGGATATTATAAAAAGAGTAATTGGTTCGACTTAGCACAAACAATTGCGAATATGTCATTTAGTGCAGAGCAATTAGAAGGACTTAAAGCGAGTCACCTACTTGAAGCGGCTTACTGTAATGGCTAGTGGTATGACAGTTCCTGATGCTATTCGCTTCTTATTTGGGATCGATGTTGCCAAAGAAAGTACATATTTAAAAGACAAAGCAAATTCTCTTGTCCGTAATAAGCTTATTAAAGTTGAAACTGAGCTAAAGATTCAAAGATCAACAAAGCGTTTGGCAGATGGGCAGCTAGATGTGCTATTTAATGCTTTACTTCTTAATGCAATTTTTCATGATCCTAAAGACGTAAAAAAAATATTTGAAGATAAGAGCTTTAGACACCGTTGTGCTGTAATAGTTAAGCAGTTGTTTGGCGGAAATAATTCATTATTGGGTATTGCTCTGAGTAAAACAACTGCTGCTGAATTTGCGAATGCGCTTGCTAGTGATTATGACTTGCGCAAAAAGAGATTACCTAACCCGTTTGCCGTAATGCCTCAGCTAGCTTTAGGGAAAAATCTCAGTTTATTACATGCATTACTTGCGCAATCTGCCCTTACCAGCTCAACGGATAACTTGCTTTTAGCTTATTTGAATAACGATATAGACAAAGCGTTAGCATTATCAAGCCAATTAGATACAAATAATCATAGTGTTAAGCAATTAATAGAACATATAACATCTCGACACAAGGAAGCAGAGGAGTTTGATGATTTATTAGAGTATTTCCAAAAAATGTAATTATTAAAAATAATGTTTGTTAGTGCATTGCACTAAGTGAATCTATAGCCATCAGCAATAGATGGAGATTTACATGACAAATATTAAAGAGCTTGTTATTAACTTTCACATGACCGAAGCGTGTAATTACCGTTGTGGTTATTGTTACGCTAAGTGGCAAGATAATACGTCAGCAACAGAGTTACATCATTCTTCAGAGAGTATTCAAGATTTACTGCTAATGCTAGCTGAGTACTTTTTTTCGAATAATAAAATACGACAAGAATTAGGTTATCAATCGGTAAGGATAAATTTTGCTGGTGGAGAACCGGTGATGTTAGGGGCTCGCTTTGTTAGCGCTTTATTATTTGCAAAGAGTATAGGCTTTAATGCGTCACTTATTACTAACGGACATTTTTTGTCACCAGCAATGTTAAGGCGTATTGCCCCTCATTTAGATATGCTTGGTTTAAGTTTTGATACTGCAGATTATTTAATTGCTCAAAGCATTGGTCGAATAGATCGTAAAGGTGAGTGGTTTTCCCCGCAAAAAGCATTAACTGTTACAGCGCTATATCGCCAGTTAAATCCTCAAGATAAGTTGAAAGTAAATACTGTAGTTAATGCATTCAACTTCCGCGAGAATTTGAATGAAACAATTGCATTATTGCAACCCGACAAGTGGAAGCTCTTACGTGCACTACCTGTCTATAGTGACCAGTTAACTATCTCGCAAGAAAAATATGATTCTTATGTTCAAAAGCATAAAGAGCACAGTAATGTTATTGCAATTGAAGATAAGTGCGATATGTGGCAATCATATTTGATGATAAATCCAGAAGGTAACTTTTACCAAAACTCGTCATCGTGTCAGGGGTTAACGCTTAGTCCTTCAATATTGGATATAGGGGTTTCTAAGGCTTTGAATCATGTGAATTTTAACGTTAAAGCATTCGCAATCCGATACCCTTCGAGCTTTCCGCAAGTTATTAAAGAGAATTTGATAACACTGGGAGAGCAATAATGAAAAAATATAGTAATGATAAAAACATCAACACGTTGGTTTGTAAGTTATTGAAGAAAAAAGGTTGGTCTTTAAAGCGTGGGCGTCATCCAAGGCTGATTGCGCCATCAGGTATCAAAATAACAGTTCCAAGCACGCCAAGTGACTTTAGAGCATATAGAAACTTTAAAATGGATATTCGACGATTGAAGGAGTTTTAGCGAACGCTGAAGCTCCATAAGTCGAATCACAATTAACTTTTTAAGGAGACATATATGTCTAACAATAATGATCATAAATCAAACCAAGGAAACAGCAATAAAGGCACTTCTGGAGTCAATGTTCCATACCAAAGAGCACAAGATAATCGAAGTAATCAGTTAAATCCGAACAACCCTAACTATAACGGTAAAAAATAGTTAAATAATTTTATTTAAGCTAAGCGCAGCGAAAGCTGCGCTTAGCTTTATATTACGTAGATACTTTATATAAATTGTAGGTAAGAGATTTGAATTATAAAAAAAGAATTGAAGACGCGGTGCTTAGAACTCAAGAGTTACAGCTAAAATTGCCTTCAAGTCCAGTACCGTTTAGTAAAAAAATTAGTGAAGATAAAAAACAAGAAATTTTAAATCACTGTTTTGAAATTCTACAATTTCACGGGTTCAACTCGTCCCAGGACTTGGCAAGTAAATGTACCGATGTCCATCTAATGCTTCAGTATTTTTTGAAGACAAACTTGAATATAACTACCTATATCACAATCGGAGACCGGTATTGGCATGATTATATTTATTGTGAAATGTCGTATGAAAGTATAGAAAAAGAACTAAATAACCCACAGATAAATGAGCCAATAAAAGCACATGTCTGGCTAACGTTAACAGATGGAACAATACTTGATTGTACTGGAGAAGCGCATGCTGATTTAGTATTTAATCGAGGTAACTTTCCACTGCATGAGTGTATACACTTATTTGCTCCTAATGAAAAAGAAGATCCAATTGAGGGGTATTATAGACCTTATTTGATGGGGACTGATTTCCTGGAAAAAACGGGTGTTTGCAAAATACTTATACCATCGTAAATTTTTATTGAAATAGAAATAACTGACTGGCTTAATCAGCCCACAACAAGCACGTGAGAAAGGGAATAACATGCCTATAGAAAGGTATATAAAGAGTGTGGACTAAATTGATATTTAGTTATTCATATATTTTCATAAGAATCCAAGTGCAATTTTGTAGTAGACTAACTCCCATAAACGAAAAGTACAAAAGCATAGTTTTACTTTTAGTACCCACATTAGTACCCATAGGCTGCGGCCTTTAATTAAAGGTCATATAAATCAAATGAGTAGAGCAGGTATACAGTGGTTCCCTGGGCACATGAATAAAGCCCGCAATGAAATTAAAGAAATAATGCCGCAAATGGATGTGATTATTGAAGTGCTTGATGCGCGGATTCCCTACAGTAGCGAAAACCCGATGGTGGCAACCTTGCGTGAAGGTAAGCCGGTCATCAAAATTTTGAACAAAGCTGATTTAGCTGATCCTAAAATGACGCAGATCTGGAAAGACTATTTTGAGCAAGAAAACGGTGTTAAAGCGATTTCTTTTGGTCATGATAAAGCAGCTGAAGTACATCGTATCAATGAGCTGTGTAAAAAGTTAGTGCCGCATAAAGTGGGTGCCGATAAACAGATTAAAGCCATGATAATGGGTATTCCTAACGTGGGTAAATCTACGCTAATTAATGTACTGGCTGGACGTATAGTTGCAAAAACAGGTAATGAACCTGCGGTAACTAAAGCGCAGCAACGTATTAAGCTTGAAGACGGTATTATGCTTTACGATACGCCTGGTATGCTTTGGCCAAAAGTAGAAAACGAAAACTCAGGTTATCGCTTAGGCGCTACAGGTGCCATTCGTGATACCGCACTTGAGTATGAAGAAGTAGCAAGTTATACCGCTGAATATTTATTACGTGCATATCCTGAGCTTTTAAAAGCGCGCTATAAAATCGCTGAGCTTCCTGAGAATGATTGGGAATTTGTTGAAATGGCAGGTAAAAAGCGTGGTTGTATTCGTGGTGGAAACCAAATCGACACGTATAAAATGTCTGAAATCCTAATTAACGAACTGCGCGACGGTATTATTGGCCGTATTACTATGGAAACTCCGCAAATGCGTGAGGAAGAAGAAGTAATGGTTGCTGGTTTACGTGCGGCAGCAGAGGCTAAAAAACAAGCTAAAGAAGAAGAGAAACTCCAACGCCGAGCACGAGCGCGTAAAAATCGTCGTTAATTGATTTAGTTTTAAATTACAGACATAAAAAAAGCCCGTAAGGGCTTTTTTAGTTTCATATCTACCGTCACCGATATGAGCAATGTAGCAAGTAAAATAGTAGGGCGGTTACTTATTATCAACATCAAGGGGCGTTGCGGTTCATAACAAGTAACCATAGCTGTTAACGTGCGCCACACGTTGTTTCAGGGTCGAGAAACAAATCAATTCATTCCGTTACAAGCCAGTATGTTTGCCGTCTTGTTGATAGTGATTATCAGTTAGATTCAATTAACTGTCAACATCTAAATGCAAATAATTCTTATTATCTATTTGTTTGTTTTATAAGCTGATGTTAAACATAAAAAAATTGCGACTATTTGGTTTTTCTTAGTGTTGGGTGACATAGGCTGTGATTAAATTGCTCTTAGTTTAAACAAGTATTAGTTTTCAAAGATTAGTAATTTCTGAATATCGATTAAAATTTTAGCTGTTTAAGCTATGGTAGTGTGTTGTTACAAAATAACGAAATAACTTTATGTACCTAAAGTTAGGGCGACAAAAAATAGTGTTTTCATTATGTTACATGTGATTTTTAACTTAAAATGCAAAATAGATCTTGCGCATAAAAAAAATATCTTGAATTGATTGCATTTTAAGCGGCTTGCATGGTGATGTTCGCTTTAAGTGATGTTATACTCCTGCCGAATAATTTATCGACTTTATTAAGAGTAAAATTAATGGCAGATTTATCGAAGTACAGAAACATTGGTATTTTCGCGCACGTAGATGCGGGTAAAACCACGACTACTGAGCGTATCCTAAAGCTTACTGGTCAAATCCATAAAACAGGTGAGGTTCATGATGGTGAATCTACTACTGACTTCATGGAACAAGAAGCTGAGCGCGGTATTACTATCCAGTCTGCGGCAGTAAGCTGTTTCTGGAAAGATCACCGCTTTAACGTTATCGATACACCAGGACACGTTGACTTCACAGTTGAAGTTTACCGTTCACTTAAAGTACTTGATGGCGGTGTTGGTGTTTTCTGTGGTTCTGGTGGTGTTGAACCACAATCAGAAACTAACTGGCGTTATGCTAATGACTCAGAAGTTGCACGTATTATCTTCGTTAACAAATTAGACCGTATGGGTGCTGATTTTTACCGTGTAACTGAGCAAGTACGTAAAGTACTTGGTGCTGTACCACTAATCATGACTCTACCAATTGGTATTGAAGATGAGTTTATTGGTGTTGTAGACGTTTTAACTAAAAAAGCATATGTTTGGGATGACACTGGTCTTCCTGAAAACTACGAAATCACAGATGTTCCTGCAGACATGGTAGAAAAAACTGACGAGTATTATGAAATGCTTGTTGAAACTGCCCTTGAGCAAGACGATGAACTACTTGAAGCTTACATGGAAGGTGAAGCACCTTCTGTAGAAGATATCAAACGTTGTATCCGTAAAGGTACTCGTGACCTTGCTTTCTTCCCTACATACTGTGGTTCTGCGTTTAAGAACAAAGGTATGCAGCTTATTCTTGATGCTGTTATTGACTACTTACCGTCTCCTACAGAAGTTGATCCTCAACCTCTTATGGATGAAGAAGGTAACGAAAATGGCGAATTTGCAATCGTATCTGCAGATGAACCTTTCAAAGCGTTAGCATTCAAAATAATGGATGACCGTTTTGGTGCATTAACATTCGTACGTATTTACTCAGGTAAACTAAACAAGGGTGACACTATCCTTAACGCGTTTACTGGTAAAACTGAACGTGTTGGCCGTATGGTTGAGATGCAAGCAGATGACCGTAACGAATTAACTAGCGCACAAGCTGGTGACATCATTGCTATCGTAGGCATGAAAAACGTGCAAACTGGTCATACTTTATGTGATCCTAAGCACCCAGTAACACTTGAGCCAATGGTATTCCCAACTCCAGTAATCTCGATTGCTGTACAGCCTAAAGATAAAGGCGGTAATGAGAAAATGGGTGTTGCTATCGGTAAAATGGTTGCAGAAGATCCATCTTTCCAAGTTGAGACTGATGAAGATTCAGGCGAAACTATCCTTAAAGGTATGGGTGAGCTTCACTTAGATATCAAAGTAGATATCCTTAAGCGTACTTACGGCGTAGACCTTATTGTTGGTCAACCACAAGTTGCTTACCGTGAAACTATCACTCGTGAAATCGAAGATAGCTACACGCATAAGAAACAATCTGGTGGTTCTGGTCAGTTTGGTAAAATCGACTACCGCATCAAGCCAGGTGAAGTTGCTTCAGGCTTTACGTTTAAATCATCAGTTGTTGGTGGTAACGTACCTAAAGAATTCTGGCCTGCAGTTGAGAAAGGCTTTAAGTCAATGATGGGCGAAGGTGTTTTAGCTGGCTTCCCTGTACTTGACGTTGAAGTTGAACTTTTCGACGGTGGTTTCCATGCCGTGGATTCATCTGCAATCGCGTTCGAAATCGCTGCTAAAGGCGCTTTCCGTCAATCGATCCCTAAAGCGGGCGCACAACTTCTTGAGCCAATCATGAAAGTTGACGTGTTCACTCCAGAAGATCACGTTGGTGATGTTATTGGTGACCTTAACCGTCGTCGTGGCATGATGAAAGACCAAGAAGCTGGTTTAACAGGCATCCGTATTAAAGCAGATGTTCCGTTATCAGAAATGTTCGGTTACATCGGTACACTACGTACAATGACATCGGGTCGTGGTCAGTTCTCTATGGAGTTCTCACACTACGCTGCATGTCCAGCTAACGTAGCTGAAACTGTAATCGCTGCAGAAAAAGAGAAGAAAGCTGCTAAGTAATTAGCACTTTAACTCTTTAAAAAAACCCGCACATGTTGCGGGTTTTTTATTGTCTGTAATTAATAGTGATTTTATTAATACTAATTCACAATAATACTTAACCTGAACTCTGGTTAAGAGATTTACTGACACATTGAATTATGGTGATATTTAAATTTATTTTCTCTAGCCAGAGGTTTTCAGTGAAAACAAGGCGAATTTACGCGTCAATAGCTGCTCGAGATAGATTTATTATCCAGAGTTCAGGTTACTTAATCAATTTGAAGGATTAAATTTGGCGCTAACTGCGCTAAAAGTTTCTGCTATTGAGTCACTAAATAACGAAATGTTTGCCTTGTTATCGAGGCCATTTTTTTACCTCAAAATAGCTCTCTTAATTAATCGAATTGGTGTTATTTTATCGTGCATTAAAAAAGGAGCAATACGTTGCTCCTTTTTTGTTTATTGGGTAGTGTTAGTTAAACAGTGCTAGTTAAACTTTTTTATTACCTTTGCTTTTAGCGCTTTCATCTTTAGTTTACGCGGCTTGCTAAAGCACTGAATAGGCATTGTTACCAAGTGCTCTTTTGGCAGCACAGGCACAATTGCTGGGTATTGGCCTTCTTTCGGAACTGAGATTTCTTTCAGGTGTACCTTCAGCGCTGCTAGTGTTGAATCGTTATCTACTTCACTAGGGCAAATAAATATACCTATTTTTCTAAGGAATACGCCTAGTTTGATACTGCTTGAATAGCGCACAATCGGAGCCGCCAATACCAAGCCTAGTAAAATAGGTGAGAGCCACCAAAAGAATACGGGAGTGAAGTAATAAGCAGTGCTGCCCCATACTATAGCCACAATGGTTGAAAATAACGTATAACTAAACGCTTCTTTCCATGGAACCATTCGACCTTCGCGTGGCTGGGCATCCCACTTCACTTTTTTTCCTAAAAATACGCAAACAACAAAGTAGGCATGAAATACCATCATAAGCGGCGCAACGATAATTGCGAATATAGTTTCTATTAAAGAGCCTAATATAAGCTTAATAGAACCACCAAAACGCTTTTTCCTGTGTATAAGAGTTACGATCACACCCATTAGTTTAGGGAGTAACAATATGATAATGGTTAAATATAATAACGAATCTATTAAGTCGGTTTTTGCGATTTGCCACGTAGGAAATAATTGGTATGCACGATTAAAGTACACATCACTATTTAGCGCACGAGTGACTGCATCTATGGTGCTTAGCGCTAACATCGATAACCAAATTAATGATGAAATATAAGCGGTTGCGCCCAACAGAAAGTGAAATTTACTCATTAGCTTTAACTTTGGCGAAGACAATAAGCCAAGATGCTGAATATTGCCTTGTACCCAACGTCTGTCGCGTACAGCATAATCTAAAATGTTACTTGGAACTTCTTCATAACTTCCTTCAATGTCTGATAGGAGCAATACGTCCCAATTAGCACTGTGTAACAAAGACGCTTCAACAAAGTCATGACTGAGTATTTCACCACCAAATGGGGCGTTACCTTTTAAAGTAGGTAAGCCACAGCAGGCAATAAATGCATCAACTCTAATTATTGCGTTATGGCCCCAGTAATTTGCTTTATCGGTTTGCCAAAACGCAGAGCCTGTCGCCAGCATTGGGCTGTAAAGCACGGAGGCAAATTGTAAAAATCGCCCAAAAAAGGTGTCTTGGCGAACGGGGATCGGAATTGTTTGAATAAGACCGACGTTAGGGTTGTTTAACATACTAGTAGTGAGCTCTAGCATGCATTTTCCGGTCATTACGCTATCAGCATCAAGTACAATCATATGGTCGTACTGGCTTCCCCAGCGCTCACAAAAGTCGGTTAGGTTACCAACTTTGCGGTGTTTGTTATTTTCGCGACGGCGATAGAATACGTGTTTTGCTGTATCACCTAAGCGTTCACACAATGCATGCCATGCACTTAGTTCGTTTTTAGCTATTTGTGGATCTTGCGTATCGCTTAGCAAATAAAAGTCAAAATGATTAAGTTGCCCCGTCTCCTTTAGCGATTGTAAGCTTACTTCAAAGCCAGCAATAACACGATGAGTATCCTCGTTATAAATTGGCATCACAACGGCTGTTCTTTGCTGCGCTAGCGCTTGGCTATTAGGCTCAATTGGCTTCACACGCCTAAGAGTGAGTGGATCAATGCGTAAAAGCTGTAATATAAAGCCAATTGTACCACTGCAAAATGCGGTTACAATCCACGCAAACGTAATTGAAAATAAAGCCAGTAGTGCATATTCGAGTAAAGTCATCCCGTTGGAATTTAAAATTTCGAACATGATTGACATACCGTAACCCGATATACCAATAGCAGCGATGGCAAATAACCATACGCGAAGTGTTTTAAAAGGCATTGATGTTCCTTGGTTTTGCTTACTTGATGTCATTTGGATACCAAACATAACTCCATACCTCACTAATTTCTTTATCACGTAGTTTTAGCGATAAACGCATATCTACTGGCTTACCGTCCTGTGGTGCAATTTTAAAAGCCACACGCCAGCCAAAAGTATCTGGTAGTTTTTGTACCGTTACATCGCTTACTTCGCCAGTTGTTAGTTGAATGTCGGCTATTACGTTTAGCTTTTCAGATAATTGATTAAGCTCGGGTCCTGAAAAATCGACAGTGAATTGACGATGACTTTTTGGCGGTGGATTGTCTTCGCCTGGTAGTGCTGCACTACCAATTCGAGTACGAACGACGCGTGCTTTTTCATGTTGATTTAATTGAGCGTTAAACGTTGTCATTTTATAGCTGAGCTTTAATGAATCACCCGCCTTAAATGATTTTTCAGGCACCCAATAACTTACTATATTGTCGTTAGTTTCGGTATCTGTAGGTATTTCTACCAGCTCTACTCGGCCATTGCCCCATTCACCTTCAGGTTCAATCCAAAGGCTAGGGCGGTCGTGGTAATGGGCTTCGGTATCAAAATAGTTATTAAAGTCTCGATCGCGTTGGGCTAAACCAAAGCCTTTAGGGTTGTTGTATGAAAAAGAAGTCACACTGAGTTGGGCTGGGTTATTAAGAGGGCGCCATATCCATTTGTTATCTTGAGACTGTGTTAATAAGCCGTCAGAGTCGTGAACTTCAGGGCGGTAGTCATCAAAAAACTTAGTGCTGTTTTCACCGTGATAAAACATGCTTGTTAGAGGTGCTACACCCAGTTTTTTAACGTCTTTACGTGCAAATATTTGCATATCAACTTTTACAGCTGTGTTAGTGCTAGGGTCTATATCAAATCGATATGCGCCAGATACTGATGGGCTATCAAGTAATGCAAACATAACAATATTTGTTTGCTGTGGTTTTGGCTTAACTAACCAAAACTCTTTAAACACAGGAAATTCTTCGCCTGAGGCTTCTGCGGTATCAATAGCTAAACCGCGAGCGGATAACCCGTAAACTTGATTGGGGCCGACAACACGAAAGTATGAAGCGCCCTGAAATACCATGACCTCATCTTTGTACTCATTGGTATTTAGAGGGTAATGGAGTCTAAAACCGGCATGGCCTAATTGCATGTTAGCGACGCTTTTATCTATTTCGTCTTTTAAAGGCGCTGCTGTTGAGTCGTACTGATAAAAATTAGTGCTAAAAGGTAAGCGGTTGCGCTTAGAATCACCATCAACGGTATTTATAGTTACAGGTGTTTTATATAAAAAACCTGGGTGAAATAGCTGTACTTCATATAGACTTTCGTCTTTCCATACCGATTTATCTTTTTTAAAGCGAATAGATCGATAGTCTTGGTAATCAATATTATTGAGTGCATCAAGCTCAATATTTTTAGGCGCAATGTATTCTTCAGCGGCTAGCTTTTTTGCACGTGCGCTTATTACATCAAATAAACTGCTTTGTGGAATTGCAGCATCAACAGTTGCAGCAAATGCTTGATGAGTGTTTCCCAAAGTCGAAAACATAATAAGTAGACCCAAAAGTGGCTTTGAGCATAGTGGCCAGGTTGGTATTAAATGGGTTAATTGTTTCATTTTCGTTCCTTTATAAAAACAACTTATTTTTATGGTTAGGTTGATATTGATATTGATTTACCTGCTTTAAACTGACTAGATCTACAACTGAATGCAAAAACCTTCTATATCAATAGTTAATACCAAACTGCATAGATCTTTGAGCAATTTAACGAATTAAATTGCACTCTAACGTCGTTAAAATTTTTTATTTAGAACAACTAGATAAAAATTTTTTTGCCTAGTTCTAGCGTAATTTTCTTAACGTTAAATAGACCCCAGATATAAGCAGATTGGTATAACCTAATCTAGAATGAGTTAGGTATACCACTTGGATAAAATTTAATTTGGTTTCGTGTAATGATTTATTGGTTAAGTAGATGATTGTGAAATCGTATGAGGATATTACGGGCTGTTTACTGAAGCTTGTCTGAATTACATTTGTATATGGATAGAAAAATAATTTATGGGGGGCGATATATAATATCAATCTATAGAAGTCGACTATGAGTAGTTCAAAGTATTTACTAATAAGCCTTAGTAAATACTTTGAACCGAGTGTCAGCTAGTCTGCGTATTTTGTAGCTTTGTAGCTTAATTTAACGTTCCAGAACGGTGCCAGTCCATTTATACGAACTTTCCACTTACCGCCTTTTGGATTGGTAAATGTGCAGCTTTCAGTGTTTCCTCTATTTATTGAAGCACAATCATTTCTAAAGTAAGTTGGCTTTTTGTTGTGTCGCGCAAATAAGTTGGCGTCGCCCCAACCACCATTAAGGTTGATTGTAAGCTCGTCGTATCCTTCTGGGATTTCAACGGTATAGCTCTTCCACCAGAACCAGCCGCTAATATTATTAATTTCACCTGTTATTACCTCAGGCTCAGGAGTAGTAACAGAGGTAGAGCGAATATCAATAATTACAGGGTCATGATCTGACGCGCGATAAGCACTTTCTGAGTAAAGACTAGATTGTTGAGCATCACTTTTAAATTCAACATTATAATCAAGCGAAATTGGCTCATCAGCATTAATATGCCAGTCTTTAGCCGATACAACTTTACTAAGTAATGATGCACTTGCTACAGCATGGTCAAGGCTACCAGCACGACCAGAAAAGCTATAAGAATAGCCAAGCGTATTGCCATCTAGTTCAGTAATGACATTTTTATAACCTTTATCTGCAAACGCACGTATAGGGTCTTCCATCGCATAAGCATTCATGTCGCCGACTAAAATAATATCTTCGTCGTCGATACCGGTCGGTTTGCTGTTTAGCCAATCAGCGTATGCATTAGCGCCTTGCGTACGTATTTCATTCCAACAAGCTTGGCCATCATTTTGATCTTCGTTAGCACCGCTGGCACTGCCGCAACCACCTTTAGATTTTAAGTGTGCTACAGCTACTGTAAATACTTCGTCGGTTGCTAAAGATTTAAAGCTTTGTGCAATCGGAGCGCGATTACTAAAATCAAACGGCGTATCAGTTGTTATAGCGGCGGTACCGACCTCTTCTACTTTATTGGTTCGGTAAATCAATGCGGTAGTAATTGCATCTGTGCCAATTTTATCAAGATTAAAGTTAACAAATGCGTACTGATTGGCCGTATCAGCGTCGTTCAACGCATTTACTAAGCTCGCAATAGCGCTAAATTCACCAAAGCCATCATTTTCTATTTCCATCAAGCCAACAACATCGGCCTGCATTGCACTAATCGCGCTGACAATTTTAGCTTCTTGGCGAATAAACTCTGCTTCTGAATCTGCCCCGCGACTAGTAGGAAAGCCTTGGCCTTCACCGTCGCCATTAAAGTAATTAAGCACATTAAAGCTTGCTACACGTAGATCTGCTTCAGCACTTAGCTCTGGTGCATCTTTACGCGCATTTGTTGCAATAAACTGAGGTGTTACAGTTGGATGAATACGATAAAGATTAAAGCTATAAGCCAGCGCACCGGTAACGGTATTTACCGTGTCACCAGTACGTAATGTATTTTCTGCCGATAAACCCGGCGCAGGGTAGGCGGTAGGATCTAGGTTTTGAGCCGTTGAACCGTCATCAATTAAGATTTTTTTAGTTAAATTTGCGGCTTCAATTGCATTGGCTGCTTCACCCGGTAATGCGATTTGCGTACCTTGGTATAAGCGCTCTGTTGCAACTTCTACTTCACCATATCGCCCAAGAGCATAGTTATTGGTAACCACCAATGGTTGTTCTAATGTTACTAGCATGCCTTCAAATGGTTCTAAATCATCGGCATTGGCTAAAGGTAAAGTGATTTTTGTCGCAGCTACTGTTAAACCAGTATCACAAACAGACACTTGGCTTACGCTGCCAATTTGTGTTGCATTGAAATACTCTTCGACAGTACCTTGCACGCGAACATGGTCTCCAACACTTACGTCAGTATTTGCAAAGTATACAAATACACCTTCGGAAGTTAGCGGGTTAGCATCTATATCATCAGCAAGTGAGCTTACAAAAAAGCCTTTTAATTGACCGTCACCTTGGAAGTCTGCGGTTACAACACCTTCTAGTTCAACAAGAGTACCCATAAGTGGGCTTGTAGTACCATTGCCTTGAATGACATTAATTTGTGTTTTATCTGCCCCACACACTAATGGTTCAAGCGGTTCTGGCTCTGGTTCTACAGGGGTTGTGCTACCAAAAACACCTAGGCCATCAAAGTCATCTTGGCTGAACTGAATCCATTCTTCACTTGGATCAAAGGTCGAATCGGGTAAAGTACGACCAATTAATATACTCTCTTTGCGACGAAGTGTTTTATTTTGTGTTTTTACTCCGCCTCCAGACCAAAATGAACCTGGATCAACACCGCGTTGACCAAAGCTATCAATAACAGTCGCGCCTTGAATAAGTACTAATGCATCATCACCATTAAAATTAGCAACGGCACTACTAATGTTGGCCTTGTTTTTAAGTGCAGTTGCAGAGGATGCATTGGCGATAACATAAGTGCTGTTAGCTGCAAGGTTGCCGGTTAAGCTGATTTTATTACTTACCGTTGTTTTACCATTTGAATATAAGCTGAGCGTATAACCATCAAGTGAAATTTCGCTTGATGATGTATTATAAAGCTCTATTGCTTTGTTGTTACTGCTACCTTCAATGTACTCAGATATTACTAGATTAGCAGAGGCAGGTGCGCTTAGGCTTGCGATGACGAGTGCCAACGGCGTTATTTTTGTTTTAAACATATTTAGTTTTCCCGTGTATTAATATCCCAAATGGGACACCAGTTTAGGGAAAAAAAGTGACAGAAATAATACTTTAATGTTAATAAATGTAAATAAGGCGGTTTCCCGCCTTTTTATTATTTATTTTTTAGCTAGATACTGTGCAGCTTGCTTTGCAAAGTAAGTCAAAATACCGTCAGCTCCAGCACGTTTGAATGCAAGTAAAGACTCCATTATGGTTGCTTCTTCAGCGAGCCAGCCGTTATCAATCGCGGCTTTATGCATGGCATATTCTCCGCTCACTTGGTATGCAAAAGTAGGCACACCAAACTCATCTTTAACGCGGCGTACAATATCTAAATAAGGCATACCTGGCTTAACCATAACCATGTCTGCACCTTCTTGTAAGTCTAGAGCTACTTCACGAATGGCTTCGTCGGAGTTAGCAGGATCCATTTGGTAGGTTTTTTTATCGGCTCCTTTAAGGTTACCTGCCGAGCCAACAGCATCTCTAAACGGCCCATAGTAGCTTGACGCGTATTTTGCTGAATAAGCCATAATACGAGTATGAATAAACCCATCTGCCTCAAGTGCTTCGCGAATAGCTGCAATACGACCGTCCATCATATCTGAAGGAGCAATAACATCGGCCCCAGCTTCGGCATGGGATAGTGCTTGTTTAACTAAAATCTCAGTGGTTACGTCATTCATTACGTAACCTGTGTCATCAATAATGCCGTCCTGACCATGTGTTGTAAATGGATCAAGCGCTACATCGGTGATCACACCTAACTCTGGGAACGCTTCTTTTAATGCGCGAACGGTGCGTTGTGCCAAACCATCATCGTTGTATGCTTCTTCGGCCATAAGCGATTTTTTATCTGCTGGCGTAACCGGAAAAATTGCAACCGCAGGTACGCCAAGCTCAACCAGCTCTTTAGCTTCTATTAGTAATAAATCAATAGATAAGCGTTCTATGCCTGGCATTGATTCAATTGCTTCACGACGATTTTTGCCCTCTAGCACAAATACCGGGTAAATAAGATCATTAACACTAAGTTGGTTTTCGGCCATTAGGCGGCGCGAAAAATCACTACGGCGCATTCTGCGCATGCGAGTGTACGGAAAAAGGTCGAGTCCTGATTGGGCCATATTAATATGCTCCTACTGTGGGATTGGAAAGGTAACTACTTGATCGCGGCCGTTTTGTTTAGCGTAATAAAGCGCTTTATCGGCGCATTCAGTAAAAATTTCAGGTTTGTTAATATCATCGGCAACACAGGTATAAATACCTGCGCTAATTGTAAATTTAATTTCAGTACTCGCAACCGTTACGGCACTTTTTGCGATTGCTTTGCGCATTTGCTCTGCAATATCAAATGCTCCATTTTGTGGTGTGTTTGGTAAAAGCACTACAAACTCTTCACCGCCATAACGTGCGACCTCATCAAGTGGGCGTTTTAAATTGTTCTTAATAATACCAGACACTGCTTTAATTACTTGATCGCCAGTTAAATGCCCGTATGTATCATTGACTAATTTAAAGTGATCGATATCAAGCATAATTATACTCAACGGGGTTTGTTCACGGCGAGAGCGACGCAATTCCATTATTAATTTTTTATCAAAGAATCGACGATTTTTTACACCGGTTAAAGCATCTTCAGTATTGAGTTGTTCAAGCTCTCTATTTTTTTCTTCAAGTTCTCTTAAGGTTACTTGTAGTTCAAAGGTGCGTTCATCAACTTGTGCTTCAAGTTCTTGGCTTGCTTCTTCTTGTAAGGCAAGGCGCTCTTTTAGTAACGCATCTTGAGCTGCACTCTCAGCAATTAAGGTTTGTTGCGTTACTACCTGTTTGTCGTGTTCTAAAATAGATTGTTTCATTGCCGCGTAACACAGGCTAAAAGCACAACCTAAAAAGCAAATAAAAACAAACGTAAGGCTACTTCGATTAAACGCATATAAGTCAAAAACAACAACGCTAAAGTACAGCATAACCACTAAAAATGAGCTGAGTGAAAATAGCAGTGCTTTACTTGGTTTAGAAGGGTTAGTTCGTATACATATTAGTGTAGTCAAAAGGTAAAGGCTTAATACAATAGGCGTAATAGCTAAACAAAGAAGCGTAGCCATTGAGCTTGGTAGCAACCAAATAAATAACAGTAAAATCGCAAATAAACTGCTTGTTATATTTTGTGTATGCAATAAAAAAGAGGATTTAAGTTGGCAAATTTGTTGCTGCAAAGGTAAAAACAATAATGTAATTATCATAATTAAAATAGGAATTATTATTTGCTGGATTGCGGGAAAGTTAGGATGAAAGTAGCGCACACCAAACCCACAAAAATATGAAAGCAGTAAGCCCAAGGTAAGCGTTATTATACTCACGTAAGCAAAGTAGGGCTTCTTTGAAAAACCATACAAAACAAGACAACTTAAGGCCAACGAAAAAACAAAACCAATAATCAAACCGTATATTAGATTAATTTTACTTTTATGGGCTAAATAGGCATCTTGTTGCCATAAAGTAAGCGGTATACGCAATCCTCCATCGTTAGTCACTTTGAGTATAACAGTCGTTATGCTATTTGCGGGCAACGTTAACTTAACTAATAATGATTCACTTTTTATAGGGCGCTCGGCGAGTTTAAACGTATCACCAACTTGGCTATGGGAAAGTAGTTCTGAATTATATAAGTGAAATACCTGAGCTTCATTTAATAACGGATTATCAAGTGAGAGCAAAGGAGCTACATCGTAGTTTAATGTATTTTTCAATGTAAAATAAAGCCATACAGGTCGTTTTTCAAAACCTAAGTTAAGTGGTTTATTTGTTATTTTTTGCCATTTTTTAAAATCGCTTTGTGTTGCGTTTAATAGCGATGTGGGGGCAAAAGAGTAGTGTAAACTATTGATGTTTTGTTGCTTGAAATCTTGGTTTATTATTATAGGGTTTGCAAAAGAAAAAAATGCGCAAAGTAACATTAATAGGCTAAATAATGCTTTTGCGTATGCCATTAACGTGTCTCTAGACTAAAAAGTTGATAGAAGTTTTCTGTAGTTTGCTTTGCTATTATCTTTTCATCTATTTGGTAAAGTTGAGCCAGTGTTTGGCAAATATAAGGTAGTAATGAAGGTTCATTTTTACGTGATTTGGGCTTAGGTTTAACTGTGCGTGGAATTAAAAATGGTGCATCAGTTTCAATTAACAACCGCTCTATTGGAATGCTTGGTATTAGCTTTTGCAGTTCTATACCGCGCCTTTCGTCGCACACCCAGCCCGTAATACCTATATAAAGCCCTAAATCTAAATAGCTTTGCAATGCATTAGCATCGCCGGTAAAACAGTGTAATATTCCTCGCACGTTAAACTCTTTGAGAATAGCAAGCATATCTTCAAAAGCATCACGTTCATGTAAATAAACAGGCAAGTTTAAACTTTCAGCAAGCGCAAGTTGGCGCCTAAAGACGCTGCGTTGAGTATCTCTAGGTGAAAAGTCACGGTTATAATCTAATCCACATTCACCAATCGCAATAACATGATTGTGGCTTGCGAGGCTGGTTAGCTGATTTTCTAGTTCTTCGGTCGCTGATTTTGCATCGTGAGGGTGTATACCCGCTGTAGAATATTGTTGAAACTTTATAGCAAGTTCAAGCGATTGCTCGCTACTAGCTATATCACAGCCAATAATTAGCATATGACGAACACCAGCATCTTTTGCGCGATGCACAATATCGTAATGCTGATTATCAAATTGATGGTTGGTTAAATTAACCCCAGAATCAATTAAGGTATATAGCATTATTTAGTTCGTTTAACGCGAATAGAGCGGTTTTGACCATCTTTTTTTAATAAAAATGAGTTAAATACGCCACGACTGATTACAATAGTATCTGCTGTTTTTAAACGCATACTATCTGAACCAATTTGACGCCATTGTTGGCCGTTATCTAGCGTAATAATCAGCTCGCCATAAGCCGCTTCTTCAATACTACTCACCGCTGCTGTGATTTCATCGTCATTTTCTTTCGCAATCTCTTTATGCTCTAAACCAAAATCGCCATTTTTTGTTTTTGTAGTATTTGCAATGGCAACTACTGAAGCTGGTGAGGTATTTTGTAGAGATTGTGTAGCTGCTGCTGGTTTGCTCAATGGCTTACCAGCCATAACATTGTCGTAGCAAAGTAAACGGTTAAAATCATTTTCAATAAATGTACACGCTTGAAGTGCCTGCAGGTTAATTTCATCAGCATGTGCTACAGGGATACTTAGTAAAGCTAATAATGGTAGTAGTTGTTTTTTCATTTTATTCCTCAGATTCTTGTTGTGGTTTAACGGTATAAAATTTCGCTAGAATTAAACCTAGTTCAAACAAAATCAGCATGGGTATCGCTAATAAGGTTTGTGATAACACATCGGGCGGCGTTAAAAACATAGCCAATACAAAAACGCCTACAATAATATAAGGGCGCTTTTCTTTTAAGCTTTGCGTTGTTGTTGCGCCGCTCCAGCATAAAAGCATAATGGCTACCGGTATTTCAAAGGCAATGCCAAACGCAAAAAATAATTTCAATACAAAACTCAAGTAGCTACTTATATCGGGCGCAAGAGTCATCATCTCAGGGCCTGTACTTGTAAAAAAGCCTAAAATAATAGGTAACACTGCGAAGTAGCAAAATGCAATGCCACTATAAAATAAAATAATACTAGAGGCGAGTATGGGCATGAGCATACGTTTTTCGTGCTGGTATAAACCAGGTGCTATAAATCCCCAAATTTGATGCAGTATCCACGGAATAGATCCAAATAAAGCCACAAATAATGTCAGTTTAAAGGGAGCAAAAAACGGTGCTGTTACATCGGTTGCAATCATCGTCGCGGTACTTGGTAAGTGCGAAACCAATGGTGCTGCGACAAATGTATAGATATCGTTTGAAAAATACGCAATGGCAATAAAAATAGCTAAAATACTTAATAGCGATTTAATGAGCCGGTCGCGCAACTCAATTAAATGAGCAACAAACCCTGATTTTACTTCCTCAGCCATTACTTCTTATACCATATAAATAAGTTGACCAAATTGAGAGTGGTTAGTTTCACTTTTTTTCATCAACTTGGTGGTTATTGGGTTTTTCTATGTGATCTTTTTTATAGCTGTGGGTTACTGATTGTGCGGCCTGCTGTAGCTCACTTAACGAACTTTGTAGTTCAGGGCTTAGATCTTTTAAATTTTGTTGCTCAGCTTTTTTAAGATTTTCGTGTAATTCGTGCACACGCAATTCTTCACTTACTTCGGCTTTCACTGAGTTTGCTAAAGATTTAGCTGTTTTTATCCAGCGACTCACCGTTCTAATAGCGACAGGTAAACGCTCGGGGCCTAATACGACTAAGCCAACAATTAAAACAATAACAAGCTCCCACATACCCATGCTAATTAAGCCTTATTATTATCTTTGGTTTTGTCAGTGTTGGTAGGCTCAGTAGGTGTTGCGTTTTCTGATTTTTGAATTTGCTCAGCCATATCTTTATCTACGTCTTTATCATCAGATATAGCTTTTTTAAACCCTTTAACTGCACCGCCTAAATCACTACCCATGCCGCGTAATTTCTTTGTGCCAAAAAGTACAACGATTATCGCTAAAACAATCAGTAATTGCCAAATACCCATATTGCCCATGGTTTTCTCCAATATATAAAACGGTTAAATGTATATTTTAAATACTAATTATACGCCGACTAGCGTAAATAGCACTTAGTTTATTCGCTGCGCCATGCTGCTATAAAACCTACTATTGAGCAAGAAATTGCAATACTTGCAGCAACTAAAT
Source organism: Pseudoalteromonas sp. Ld19 (assembly GCF_045064135.1). NCBI lineage: Bacteria > Pseudomonadati > Pseudomonadota > Gammaproteobacteria > Alteromonadales > Pseudoalteromonadaceae > Pseudoalteromonas > Pseudoalteromonas sp. Ld19. The sequence continues at coordinate 177,588 of NZ_JBISHA010000015.1, forward strand.
CATGCTGTAAATAACAAAGCGCCGACATGATCATCGTCGCACTCGCAAACAAACTTAACACTAACGGTTTATGGGATGCCTTTTGAATATGCATTTGAGCTTGAGGTGTTCGTTTTAAATTTTGATAAATTAAATCAGGTAATTCAGGCATTTTTTCTGCCCAAAAAGGTAAATTAGCATACATCTTTTTTAGTACTGATAACGGACCAACTTGCTGCTTTACCCAATCTTCTAAAAAGGGCTTAGCTGTTTTCCATAAATCTAGCTGTGGATAAAGTTGGCGGCCTAAACCTTCAACATACAGTAGTGTTTTTTGCAGTAAGACTAATTGCGGTTGTACCTGCATATTAAAACGGCGAGCAGTATTGAATAAATTAACAAGTACATGACCAAACGAAATTTCGGCTAAAGGCTTATTAAATATAGGCTCGCAGACAGTACGAATTGCAAATTCAAATTCTTCAATGCTGGTGTCGGCTGGCACCCAGCCTGAATCGACATGCAGCTGTGCAACTTGGCGATAATCTCGATTAAAAAAGGCGATAAAGTTTTCAGCTAAATAGCGTTTGTCTTCTTTATTCAGTGTGCCAACAATGCCGCAGTCGATGCCAATATATTTTGGGTTTTCAGGATGCTCACGAGATACAAAAATATTGCCAGGATGCATGTCAGCATGAAAAAAACTGTCTCTAAATACTTGTGTAAAAAACACCTCTACGCCACGTTCCGCAAGTAATTTCATATTAGTGTTTTGTGCTAATAATGCATCGGTATCTGATACGGGAATACCGTAAATGCGCTCCATCACCAATATATTATGACGACTGTAATCACTATACACAGCAGGGATATAAAGCGAGTCAGAGTCTTCAAAGTTACGCTTAAGCTGAATACCATTAGCTCCTTCGCGCATTAAGTCGAGCTCATCGAGCAGCGTTTTCTTATATTCTTTAACAACCTCTACTGGGCGTAGACGTTTTGACTCATTGTGTACTGTGGCAAGTACCTTGGCGAGCTTTTCCATTAACGCTAAATCGGCATTAATTTGCTCATGAATATTAGGTCGGATAACTTTAATGACGACATCTTGTGCAATGCTTTGATCGTCAATTAATTTAGCTGTATGTACTTGTGCTATTGATGCTGAGGCCAGTGGTGTTTGCGAAAACTCACTAAATAACTCGCTAATATCATTTATACCAAGGGATTTTTCTATAATTTTTTGTGCAAGTTCACCTTCAAAAGGTTGTACTTGATCTTGTAAAAATGCGAGCTCTAGAGCGATATCGTGCGGTAGTAAATCGCGCCGAGTAGAAAGCATTTGACCAAATTTAATCCACACAGGCCCAAGTTCTTGTAATGCTAAGCGTAAACGCAAACCTGCTGGTTTTTCTTTATGTTGATTGCGCAACCAAAATAAGCTGCCTCGTGCAATTTTGGCAAACCAAGGCGTTTTATGTTTAGGAACTAACTCATCCAACCCGTAGCTAAGCAGTGTTTTAGTGATGTAATACAATCGTGCAGTCGACACAAAAAATCCTTAGCGAGTTTTAATGTTTAGGAGGGCGTTTATACGCTGTTCAACAACAGCAACTTGACTTTTAAGTACTCGGTTTTGTTGTTTAAATTGCTCAAGTTCTAATGGATGAATCGTAATAGCAAGCTCATCTTGACATAAACTGGTAAGTGTAGTGCTTAACTGTTTTTTTACTTTACTGCCTTGCTGCTTAAGCGAGGTTAATTGTAAATACAGTTGCTGGGCTGGCGCATCGCCAATATGCTTTGATAGCTGTTCTGGCCAATCAATATCTAAACTAGAGAATGCATTACTGTAGGTTTGAGCAATATGTAAATCGCCTTGCAAATCGAGTTTGTCTTGGCGTATAAGCTGCGTAAGCATCGCTGGATTTTTGAGTGCAATGAGCGTATCAATATCAGCGCTAATCATACAATCAGCATTGTCGCTGTTTTGCGCCGAATATAAATGCAGTTTATCATCAGCGAAAACAAGTTGAATTGTTTGTTGCCAATCTCTCACTTCAATAACTAAGCGCTGTTGCTTAACAGCGTTTAGTTTTGGCAAAAGCTGTGGGTCGAGTTTGAGTGCTTGATTCAGTACGCGCTCAATAAGCGAAAGTACAAAGTTTGGTAGCATAAAAAAAGTAGATGTATCAAGTGCATCATTATTTTTTTCAGTTGCTTGTTCAAGCACCATATCACTCTCTGCCTTAGTATTTAAAACCACGGTGAAGTGCAACAATACCACCTGTTAGGTTTTGATAAGTTGTTTGTTCAAAGCCAGCTTCATCCATCATTGTCTTTAACGTATCTTGGTCTGGGTGCATACGAATAGATTCAGCTAAATATTTGTACGACTCGCTGTCATTAGCCACTAGTTTGCCCATTGTTGGCAATAAATTGAATGAGTAAAAATCGTAGGCTTTACTGAGTATTTCATGCTCAGGTTTTGAAAACTCGAGGACCAACAAACGGCCACCCGGCTTTAAAATTCGGTACATAGAACGAAGAGCTTTGTCTTTATCGGTTACATTACGTAAACCAAAAGCGATAGTGATCACATCAAAGCTGTTATCTGGGAATGGCAGCATTTCAGCATTCATTTGCACGTAGTCGATATTGCCTACTAAACCAAGGTTATGCAGTTTCTCACGACCAACTTTTAGCATAGAAGAGTTAATATCGCCTAAAACAACTTGGCCGGTTTCACCCACTAGTTGGCTAAATTTAGCCGTTAAATCGCCTGTACCACCAGCTAAATCAAGAACATGATGGCCTTTACGTACACCAGAGCTCGCAATGGTTTGGCGTTTCCATAAGCGATGCACACCAAAAGACATCAGATCGTTCATCACGTCATATTTTGCTGCTACTGAGTGGAATACATCTGCAACCAATGATGCTTTATCGTCTTCAGCTACTGTTTTATAGCCAAAATGCGTGGTCTTTTCTGGTGTCTCGTTCATGATTAATCCTATCGTGGCAATAGAGCTTAGTGTACTTTATTGTGCTGTATGGGTGCAATTTGAATATGATCTACCAGGTGATTTAATGCCCAGCTGTAAAACAGCTTTGTCCAAGTGAACGGGCTTTAAAGGCTGCTTGAGATGCTTTTTTTGCAAGTTGATTAAAGTTGTCTACCAAATCATGTTGTGCAATGCCTAACGATAAATTAATAGCTGGGAATTTAATGCCGCTTTTTGAGCTTACAAAACGTAACTTCTCTACCCCATTACGTACCTTTTCGGCGATTAATGTCGCTGTTTCAGGATCGATATCAGTAAGTAATACGGTAAATTGATCTTTTGCTGTTCGACCCGCTAAGCCACTTTGAAATACATATTTTTGTACTTGTTTAGCTACTTTATTTAAAATAACCTCACTGATCATGTCACCATAATTATCGGTAAAGTAGTCAAGGTTATCTATTTGTATTGCAATGGCGCAAATAGATTTTTCTTGATTAGTCCATAGTTGCGTTTGCTGTGTTAAGTAGTGGCGTTTATAAAGCCCTGTTTGACTATCAACAATATGCTCTTTGCGAAGTTGGGTAAGCTGTTTTTGGGTTTTATTATGTAACTGTTTAGCCTTACTCAATTCTTGTTGAAACTTTTTTTGCTGCTTAAGCAAAGCGTTTGTCTGCTCGCTGAGAGTTTTTAGTGCAAGGCGGCTTTGCTCTACATTATTTTCATCAAAACTATGTACGCATTCATTTACGTGGTCAGCAAAACGAACAATTTGCTTTTCTGTATTGTGTGCACTTAACGAGAGGGAATTTATTACAACATCAACATTTTGAATTATTGATGCTTGTTTTGTATGCCCTAAATTTAAAAATTCAAAGTATAAATGCTCGATTAAAATACTATCTATGCATTCATCTTCAGCAATCTTACGATCTACTTCATTATTCAGCGCACTATTTATTTGGCTAATATAGGTATAAACAACCTGAAAATTAAGTGGTGTAGGGGGTAGAGCATAACGCTCTAAAAACATACACACTTTAGTCATTTTTTCTTGTGCTACAGCCATGGAGTCATGGAACATCATTTGTAAATACCAACTAAGTACATGCAAGTGCCAATTAAAATAACTCAATCCTTGAGGTGGTTTTGCATCCAAGCTTTTATTCTTTTTTACTACAGTAATCGTTATGGTTACTATTTAAAAGTAAAAACGGATACTTAGGAACTTAAATATTCATTTTGGCAACTTGATAGCTGATTTTACCATCAATTTTAGCTTTTTTAAGCTAAAAATTAATCAGCTAAAGGCAATTGGCTAATGGGCGTGAGTTATATTGTAATACTGAACTTGGTCTCATTTACTTGCTATTTATTTGACCTTCGATATTTTTGTAAAATATATTATATCCTGAAGTTAATTATAATGAACCATTCTGTACTGCGACCACTACGCCAATCTTTTTTTTGTGGGGTGCTTTTATGCACGCTAAGTGCGTGCCAAATAACAACGTTCAATGCCGACCAACAGTTTACAAAAGTAGCGGGAAATATTGTTGATTACAGGCAAAGCATCAGCCCATACAGTAATTTAGATGGGGTGGATGGTTATTTGTTAGCAAATTTGTCACCCGAGTTTTTAGCACGAGAATATAACAACAAAATACAGTTACTTGCTGAACTAGATGTCATAAACGTTGAAAAATTAAGTGATGAGAATCAAATAAATTTCAGTATTATTAGAGCGCAAATACAAAATAGCGTTGATGAATATGTATTTAATGCACACTATATGCCGCTTACATCCGAGTATGGTTTCCATTCGGGCTTATCGTACATCGTAAATAGCTCGCAGTATAAAACGCAGCAAAATTATCAAACTTATTTAGCACAATTAGTGCAAGTGCCTCGTTTTTTTGAACAAAATATCTATTGGATGAAAAAAGGTCTCGAGACGGGTCTTACTCAGCCCCAAGCTGTATTAAAAGGTTATGAAGAGTCAATTAGCGCCTACATAGTCGATGATGTGACGACGTCTGAGTTTTATAAACCCTTTTTAACGAATACAGCAGGTTTAAGCGACAGTGAATTTAAAGCGCTACAGAAAAAAGCTGAAGCCATTATAAAAGAAAAGGTTATACAGTCTTATAAACACTATTTAGCATTTTTTACGCAGCAGTACCGACCAGGCGCACGCACAAGTATTGGTATATCAGAAACACCCAACGGTGAAGCTTTTTATAAAAATAGAGCTAAGCACTACACTACGACTCAAATGACACCGAAAGAGATTCATGAGCTAGGCCTACAAGAGGTCGCTCGTATTCGTAGTGACATGGAAGATGTCATAAAAGAAGTGGGTTTTAAAGGCACGTTTGCTGAATTTATTCACTTTTTACGTACGGATCCACAGTTTTATGCCACCACAGCAGAGCAGCTTTTAAAAGAGGCCGCTTACATTGCAAAAAAAATGGATGCTCAGCTTCCTAAGTTATTCAATACTTTGCCACGTAAACCTTATGGGGTAGCGCCAGTACCAGCAAACATTGCGCCTAAATACACAACAGGTCGCTATTTTGGTTCCAATCGAGACGATGAGGCTGGTTATTATTGGGTTAACACTTATGCACTCGACAAGCGACCTTTATATGTTTTAGAAGCGCTTACTTTACATGAGGCGGTACCTGGGCATCATTTACAAATCTCACTCAATGCAGAACTAGAAAACTTACCGAGCTATCGTCGCGATGCTTATTTATCAGCATTTGGTGAGGGCTGGGGGCTTTACTCTGAATATTTAGGGATCGAAGCTGGTTTTTATCAAAATCCCTATAGTCAATTTGGGCGTTTAACGTATGAAATGTGGCGAGCTGCACGTTTAGTCGTTGACACCGGAATGCATATGTATGGCTGGAGCAAAGAGCGGGCAATGAGTTTTATGAGCGAAAACACTGCGCTTTCGCTACATAATGTAGAAACCGAAACAGACCGCTATATTTCGTGGCCTGCACAAGCGCTATCTTATAAAATTGGTGAATTAACAATTAAGGGTTTACGGGCTGAGGCAGAACAAGCACTAGGGAAAAACTTTGACATACGTGAGTTTCATAATCAAGTTTTACGCCATGGTTCAGTGCCATTATCAGTACTGGAGACACAGGTGCGTTTGTATATAAAAGCTGAGTTGGCAAAGCAACAGAGTTAACCACAAAACGGTTAAAGTCTTGAACAAATAAAAGTGTTATGTCATTTTGGTGGGCATAGCACTTTTTTATTTTAGAAACAGCCATCAAGGGGCCTTCGATGAGCAATTTTATAATGTTTAGTATTGATGTATTTGCGAGTATGTTTATTGTTTTTTTAGGGTTATTAGTGTTAACAGTCATTATTTTTTATATTCGTGATGTGACACAAACTAAGCATGCGATCAGGCGTAATTACCCTGTAATTGGTCGCTTTCGATACTTTTTTGAGCGCCAAGGTGAGTTTTTTAGACAGTATTTTTTTGCTCAAGACCGAGAAGAAATGCCATTTAACCGTGCAGAACGCAGTTGGGTTTATCGTGCTGCAAAAGATGTTGATCGCACCGCTGCATTTGGCTCTACACAAAGCTTAGAAGTAACAGGCACCGTCATGTTTATGAACTGTGCATTCCCCACGCTTGACGAAGAAGCGCTCGATCCTAGTAATGTGACTTTAGGGCCTTATTGCAAGAAGCCTTACACCACAAATTCACTCTTTAATGTTTCGGGTATGAGCTTTGGTGCACTTTCAAAACCTGCTGTACGTGCTTTATCAAAAGGGGCAAAGCTAGCAGGTTGTTGGATGAACACAGGCGAAGGTGGCTTGAGCCCTTATCATTTAGAAGGTGGAGCTGATTTAGTCTTTCAAATTGGTACCGCTAAATACGGTGTGCGCGATGAACACGGAAACTTAAGTACTGAAAAACTCAAAGAAGTAGCCGCTCATGAACAAGTAAAAATGTTTGAGTTAAAAATGAGTCAAGGGGCTAAACCAGGAAAAGGCGGTATGTTACCTAGGCGAAAAGTTAACGCCGAAATAGCAAATATCAGAGGCATACCAGAAGGGCAAGACTCTATCAGCCCTAACGGTCATCCCGAAATTAAAAACCCAGGCGATATTCTCGATATGATTGCTATGGTGCGTAACGCGACTGGAAAGCCAGCAGGTTTTAAAGCGGTTATTGGTGCTTACGGGTGGTTAGAAACTTTGTTTGCTGAAATTAATCACCGAGGTATAGAGTCAGCACCTGACTTTATTACCATTGATAGTGCTGATGGAGGGACTGGCGCAGCTCCGCAACCTCTTATGGATTCGGTGGGTTTACCACTGCGTGAAAGTTTACCGTTAGTTGTCAGTATGCTTAAAAAACACGGGCTTCGAGATCGTATTAAAATTATTGCTTCAGGCAAACTAATAGTCCCTTCAAAGGTTGCTTGGGCACTAGCACTTGGCGCTGATTTTGTAGTATCAGCACGGGGTCATATGTTTGCTCTTGGCTGTATTCAGGCTATGCAGTGTAATAAAGATACCTGTCCTACGGGGATCACTACGCATAATGAGCGGTTGCAACGAGGTTTAAATGTGGCCGATAAAGCGCAGCGAGTAGCTAACTATAATAAGTATGTTCATTATGGTGCAGGACTCATTGCACACTCTTGTGGTGTTAGTAGTGCTCGCGAATTAAAGCGTGAGCATGTACGTATAGTGCAAGAAAGCGGCCTTTCAGAACCGCTAGATAAAATGTACGAAAACTATAAGTGAGTTAGATAAAAAGGTGATTGAAACCATTAGAAGCAGAGCATCACTGAGTCTTGTTGATGTTATTGATTTGAACCATTTAACGAATACTAAAGTTATTCTGCTTATGGAGACACGCCCTAAGGTAACTCATTGGAAGTTTTGCTCAAAGGTCATTTCCTTACCGGTAAATATTTAATAAAGGTTTTCTATCGCTATGTCACATTTAACGTTAGTACTACTACAAAGCTCGCTACATTGGCTTGACAAAGATGCTAACTTAGCCATTTTTGATAAACAGCTCGACGCTATTACTAAACGGCCAGATCTCATTTTATTACCCGAAACATTTTCGACTGGCTTTGCTATAAACCTAGACTGTGCAGAACCCGAAAATGGCAAAGTACTTATGTGGCTAAAAGCGCAAGCACATAAGCATAATGCGGTTGTGGCAGGGTCGGTATTGGTTGTGCAAGGTGATAAAAAAGCGAATCGATTTTATTGGGTTAAACCCAGTGGAGATGTAAGTTATTACGATAAACGCCATTTATTTCGCCTAGGTAATGAAGGCGATTTTGTTGTCGCTGGGCAAGCGCGTAAAGTTTTTGAAATCAACGGTTTTAAATTATTGCCTCAGGTGTGTTACGACTTACGCTTTCCGGTATTTCAACGTAATAACAACGACTACGATGTAATGATAAACGTAGCAAATTGGCCTGCTGTGCGTCGCCATATTTGGGATACGTTACTCATGGCGCGTGCAATAGAGAACTTGTGCTACGTAGTGGGCGTGAATCGCGTGGGTGAAGACGGTAATGGTATTGCACATAACGGTGGTACAGCTGTATACGATTTTAAAGGCGGTACACTCGCAAAAGCGCAGGATAACACCGAGCAGCTAGTTACTATCACGCTTGAAAAAACGCCACTAGATGAATTTAAAGCAGCGTTTCCTGCCTATTTAGACGCAGACCCTTTTACATTAATGTAGGGGGCGTTAATTTAGCGTCGAGCCAATAAAGTGTTAAAATAGTTGCAGATATTTTCTGGTGGCGGCAAATTTCCGTATGAATACTTTAATCACTCCTGTAATTTTAGCTGGTGGCATAGGCTCTCGCTTATGGCCGCTTTCTCGCCAAGCAATGCCTAAGCAGTTTTTACCGCTGCTTAGTGAAAATACGTCATTACTGCAAAGCACGCTTGCACGTGTTTCTGGTAATCAGTTTAGTAACGCTATTTTAGTGTGTAACGAGCAGCACCGATTTATTGCCGCTGAACAAAGTGAGCAAGCAAACCCACAAGTAATATTGTTAGAGCCACAGGGTAAAAATACCGCGCCGGCGATTGCTCTTGCAGCGCATTACGCACTGCAAAATGGTATTACAGGACCGATGTTAGTGATGCCGGCCGATCATCATATTGAAGATTTTAATAAACTAATAAAGCAATTAAAGAGTGCTTCAGAGCTGGCTATTCAAGGTAAAATTGTGACATTTGCAATCACGCCAACAGAGCCCCACACAGGTTATGGTTATATAAAACAGGGCGCAGCCATTACAAATACAGGTTGTTTCGATGTTGCCCAATTTAAAGAAAAACCTAACTTAGATACAGCAACTCGCTATTTAGCTCAAGGTGGTTATAGCTGGAATAGCGGCATGTTTTTATTTACCCCAACAGTCTATTTGAAAGAGTTAGCACGTTTTGCGCCAAAAATAGCAACTAGCGTGGAGCAAGCAGCCAAATTTACTAAAGATTTAGGTTTTACACGGCCATATAAAAGTGCGCTTGAAAGCTGCCCTAATGACTCTATCGATTACGCTATTTTAGAGCGTAGTAACAATGTGGTCGTCATGCCTGTTGATTTAAAGTGGAGTGATGTTGGTAGCTTTTCATCCCTTGACAGGCTTACAAAAAAGGATGAAAACGGTAATAGTTTGAATGCTAATTACATGGCTCAAAAAAGTACTAATAACTTAGTTATTAATGAGGCTGAGCACATAATAGCTACGCTTGGGGTAAGTGATTTAGCAATTATTCATACTCATGACGCCACGTTAATCGCAAACCAACATGAGCTGGACTCTCTGCCTTTGTTACTTAAGCAAATTGCTACAACACAGGCTGATAAACTTAACCATCATCAAGTGGTTTTTCGCCCATGGGGGAATTACCGTACTTTGGTTGAAGGCACTGGCCTTAAAGTTAAAAAAATTACTGTTAATAGTGGAGCTAAACTGTCGACGCAGCGCCATCAGTATCGGGCTGAACATTGGGTTGTGGTTTCGGGTATTGCAGATGTATGTATTAACAAGCAAGCCTATACATTAACGCATGACCAGTCGTGTTATATCGCTGCACAGCAAATCCATAGCTTGGCTAATAATCAAAAAGAGCTGTTAATTGTCATAGAAGTGCAAACGGGTACAGTGCTTGATGAAAACGATATAGAGCGATTTGATGACAAATATGGCAGAGATTAAAAAACCAAAGTTATGTCAAAAAGAGCGTTTTGATATCTATGAGTAAAGTAATTTATAAAATCACGCCAGATGTTAATCATTACAGAGTCATTTTTCCTGATGATGAAACTTTATGTGAATCTGAGTTATGGAAACCTGATACTTCTACAAAAGAGTCTACACTGATAAATTTTAGTGCCCATTATAATAATGAAAAAGAGACACCCCTAGGTGATTTCACTGCAATTAATTTACAAGGCCTTGCTATAAGGGATCATGTTGCAAATGAGTTAGCTGAACTTTTCGAAGATTCTGGCGAGCTACTTCCTTTCTATGTCGGTAATGACAATTGGTACTTTTACAACATCACTCGAAAATTAGAGGGTATGTTGAATGTTGAAATGAGTACTTTTATGCTACCCAGTTTAAATATTGGGTTACAAAAAGCGGTGTTCAAAAAAGAAAAGTTACCGAAGCATAGCTGTATATTTAAAATGCCAGAGGATCGCTTTGAAGGTACATATGTTTTTGATTCTCGTATAAATGATAAAGATATTTCTTTAAACCTCTTTTGTGCCTTGCGAGCACATGGTTTCACAGGTCTTAACTTTGAAGAGATAGCGAGATTTGATTAACGCAAAGTGCAATATAAAAAATCTTAACGCTTTTTTAATTTCACTCTAACTGCCCGCGTACAAACTTTAAATATTCCTCTAAGCTTTTTTGCCATAGTTCTAGCGCTTCGTTAAGTGAATTGTTGAGAGGTTTTTTATCGAGTAAACGGCGCTCTATTTTTTTAAGCTCAATGCCATAGCGATTAAAACCAAGTTGCAGAGCGGTACTTGCTTGGCGATGTAAAAGTTTAATGCATTGCTCTGGTTGCTGAGCGATCAAATTTTGGCAGCGAATAAGTTTATTACGTGCCGAAAGCACAAATTCATTATAAATCGACGACACCTCATCTTCACTAAATGAACTTGTTAGTGTTTCGGCGGCTGTTTTGTCGTATAGCGTATCTATTAATTCAACGGTAATGTTAGCTGTTTGATTTGATTGAGAGTCACTAAGTGCTTGGCGAAGCTTTTGATGCTTAATTGGTTTGCCGACTATATCTTTTATCCCTAATTCTAAATACTCTTTAACTTCGTCAGGACTAAGGCTGGCAGTAAAAGCAAGTACTGGGGTTCGCTGATTTTTGTGATCAATGCGTTTTAGGCGTTTTAGTACTTCTTGACCGGTTAAGTCAGGTAAGTTCATATCAAGTAGTACTACGTCAAAGTGATGAGCTTGCATAAGCTCTATTGCGCTTTTCCCGTCTTTTGCTAGCTTAATTTTATGTTCGTCGTCGGCCATAAACTCTATAGCAATTTTTTGGTTTAAATCTAAATCTTCTACAAGCAATATATCAAGGCCTGTTAAGTAATCTTTAGTTTGATGACGCTGCTCAACTAAACTCAGTTCGCCCAAAGTAAACGTTACGGTAAAGCTAAATACACTGCCTGTACCGAGCTGGCTATCAATTTCTAATCGGCTGCTTAGTTTTTCAAGTAAGCGACTGGTTATTGCTAAGCCAAGACCGGTGCCGCCTTTTTCTTTTCCGGCGCTGCTTTGCACATAAGGTTCAGTTAAGTAGGCTATTTCTTCGCTTTCAATACCAGGCCCAGAGTCTTTCACGCTAATTTTTAGTGTGTGCTCAAGCTGTTTTTCTAAAACTAAATCAACTTGAATTTTGACGCATCCGTGGTCAGTAAATTTAATGGCATTACCGACTAAATTAATAATAATTTGCCTAAGTTTTTGCTGATCGCAATAGTAGCAGGCCTGTTCGGGAATATTACATGTTAATTCAAATGTAAGCTGTTTTTGTTCGGCAAGAGGACTCAGTAATAAACACAGATTGTTAAGCCAAGTTTTAAATTCTATGTCTTCTTCGTAAAGGGCTTCGTCACTTTGATCTAAGCTTGCATAATCAAGCACTTTGTCGACTAGTAGGTTAAGTGACTCGGCAGAATTTATAATCGCCTCGCAATAGGCTTTATTGCGGGTATCGCTGGTTTGGTTCATGACCAGCTGGGCACTGCCTAAAATACCGTTAAGGGGAGTGCGTATTTCGTGACTTATGGTCGATAAAAAGAGTCCGCGTATTTCTAGATCTTTTTGTGCTTTATCGGCTAATTTATTGAGGTGTTGCTCTCGACGTTCGTTACATAATAGCGCCATTCCCGCAGCATAAAACATAGGCGCAATAACACCATTTAAAAATAGCAACGAACTAAACCAGCCGCTTGTGAGTAAGCTTTGTTCTTCAATGTTGTCCATAAATAATGACCGCCCAATAAAGCCAAATGCAACAAGGCTTAAAATGATAATGTATAAAATACTGCCGTTAGGGTAGGGTTTACGGGCAAACTTAATAAAAATAAACAGTAAGAATCCGGCTTCTGCTATGTGCTGAATGTCTGATGCAACGACTCGCTCATGCAAAGATGGATCAAAAAAGGTGTAATAGCCCAGTATTAACATACTAAAAGCGGTAACAGAGCAAAAAAGCTTGAAACCAAGTCCTTGGTAGTTCAAAAATTGGCTCAGTGATAAACAATGTACAATTGAGGCTGCGAACATCATGCTACTGGAAATGCTAATAATCGCTAGATTGTGCGTGTTGCCTATTATAGTAAAACCAATAATAGAGCTTAATAATAAAACAGGGTAAAAAATATAGAGTAATGTGCCAGGAATTTGCTTATTTGTGCGCCAAGTTAAAAAGTTGAGCAAGGTCATTACAATCATAATAGCTATGCTGGCAAAATAAAGAGTAAAAGAGTCGAGCATCAAAGTTCCAGCAGATTGGTATAATTTTAAATGTTATCAGCACATACAAAAACAGACACTTAAGGTGTCTGTTTTTAATAAAACGAAATGTTTTTAACGAATTTCGTCTGGTATGTTTTGCTGTGCCCAAGATAACAACTCAATACGGTTACGGCATTTTGTTTTTCTAAATGCGCTGTATAAGTGTGTTTTTACTGTGTGTGGGCTAATGCTAAGTTCTTCAGCAATTTCTTTATTTTTAGAACCATTACTCATTAACGAAATAATTGCTTTTTCTCGCTTAGTGAGTTTAACGGGCTCTATATCACCTTCGGTAAGCTTATGAAGCGCGTCTTTATTAAACTGCAACATACGGTTTAATGCATTACACATTATGTCGCGACGATACCAAAGCTGATCTTCCATTAGTAGGCGAATACCTTTCATTAATACATCCGCGTTATCGGTCGTATAAAATACGCCGCGAATACCACTTAATAAGGCGCGGTTCGCTAGCTCTGGGTTTTCATCTAAGTTAAATAATATGATATCGCATTTGATACGTAGGTTGACTAGCTGTTCTTTTAACTTCCCCCATGCATCTTTGCTTGATGTTTCAATAAACAGTAATCGAGTTCCTTCAGGTATATCTAAAATATTAGTACCTGTGGTTACGTCAAGGCCTTGTGTTTTTAACAAAGGTTCTAAAACGTTAATGCCAATAGTGTTAATTGGCTCTTTATCTAATAGCAAAAAGGCAGAGCTGCTCATGTTTTTTATACTCTTATATGAAGCTGACTGATTAAGTTTATCACGATTCCCACACCTTTAGTATTAGAAATATGGTGTTTTACTTAAAAACAAGTACGATTTTACGGTTATTTAAACACAAAATGTTGCAAATAAGTAATTTTTATTCACTTTGTGACAGCGATTTTTATAACACTTGTAATTTCATTCTGAATAAAATACCAAATATGCTTATTTTATATAATCACTTTTTTAGTATCTTGGTATGGAGGCCAGCCCATTTCTTTGCCTGCGAGCATGTGTAAGTGTATGTGGTATACAGTTTGCCCACCATGTTCATTGCAATTCATAACAACGCGGTAGCCGTCGTCAGCAAAGTTGTTTTGCTTGGCTAGTTTTGCGGCAACAGTGTACAAATTACCAACTAAGTGTGAGTTTTCATTATTTATATCATTTATAGTGGCAATTTCTTGCTTGGGAATAATTAATACATGAAATGGCGCTTGAGGATTAATATCTTTAAACGCAAGTGTGTCATCGTCTTCGTAAATGATATCAGCAGGAATTTCACGATTTATTATTTTAGTGAAAATAGTCTCTTGGCTCATATTTGTTCCTAATTAAGTGTTGCGAAGTTTAAACTCACTAATGACAAACTTTCAAAGCAGTGTCAAACTGAAATTAAATAAAGGAGCTAATATGCGTAAATTAATGTTTTTAAGCAGTGCAGTTGCATTGTTGTTTAGTGTATCGAGTGTGGCAGAGAATATTCATTTTCCTGAAGAGTTTGTGCCATTACAAGTAGGTGAGCGCATTATTGAAAGCTCATTATTTAGCCGTGTTGATGATTTAGAGCTTGCGCCAGGAACCTATCAGTTAAGGCTAAAATACACTGATTTATATGAGGATGATTACGATACGCACGAAGTTGTTGAGTCGGAGCCATTTTGGGTTGATGTGACGATAGAGGCAGGTAAAAATTATACGTTAGTATTTAATCGTGCTAGCAATGCGATATCAGCAAAAGCATTTGCACAAGCACCAGAGGTAAGCCTAAAAACAAAAGATAACCCACTAGCGGTACCGCTTGAGACAATCTCTAACAGTGAGTTGGCGAGTGCGATGCCAGCTAAGTTGGCTGCTGCGCATCAAACCAGCCGATTAAAACCTCAAGTGATTAAGCCAATAGCGCCGATTAACGGAAAAGGCATGCCAAGTGCGGCCGATATGCTTGATTTTTGGTGGCAACAAGCAACACCAGCTCAGCAAAAAGCATTTTTAGAAAAAGTAACAAAATAAAGTTATTAAAAAAGGGCCAAATTGGCCCTTTTTAGTTTGTTGGTAATACCAATTACATTAATTAGTGATCTATTATAGTGATAAGAAAATAGCTCAATAACAAGGCTAAAATTATGATACATAGTTGTTCTATATAAATAATTTTTAACGTCGTTAGTGAGTTATTTAATACGCTAGAATGATCATGTTTTTAATAAAATTGGTATAACACTATTATTTATTCAAATAATGCGTCAATGGTGCCTTGTGCAAGCGGGTGATAACCCGGACGTGCTTTTAAGTACACGCTTTGCGCCCAATCTTTTTTACCGTTAGTGATCAGTGATTTATACAAAGGTACAATTAACTTGCGACGGCCTATGCCAGATAAGTGCGCATCAAGTGCAGGGTAAATTGGTTGATAGCCATTACCTACAGCAAGCATAAACCATGCAAATGCACGCTCAGCATTGGTTGATTGCGTTAAGTTAAACGCATTATCTAGCTCTTTCATATGATCTTGGCTTAAATCACGTGGTAAGTTATTTAAAAAGTGTAACCATTCATGGACAGACCAATCAGTAGTTGGTAATTGAGCAGCCGTTGTGTCGCCTTTTAACCATGCTGCTGTTGCAGTGTCTACTTTATCAAATGCATCAGAAGTAGGATTTGGCGCATCATTTGGTAAGCCTGGTTCAAAAATCCACTCATTTACTTTGTCCATGCTTACAACGCCCGGATACTTTTCAATTAAGTTCGCTTTTATATAAGTTACAAATTGCGCAGTTGTCAGTGATTTAAACGAAAACTCTTTAAAATATGCTTTTACAAATGGGTCAAACTTGTCACGACCATATTTGTTTTCTAGGTAGATTAAAAATAACTGACCTTTAGTGTAAGGCACTGAGCTAAACGCATCGTCTGGATCGCGGCCGTTTAGTTTTAAATTAAGGCGTGTATCTGGCGCATCAATCGTTTTAAGCTGAGCGCGAAGGCCTGCAGAATCTAATGCTTGTTCCATAACAGCGCGGTCACGGCCAAACACTTCTTCCATAATGCGGTTTTCAACGTATGAGGTAAAACCTTCGTTTAACCATAAATCTTCCCACGTTGCGTTAGTGACTAAGTTTCCAGACCAAGAATGCGCTAGTTCGTGCGCAATTAAGTTAACTAAGCTTTTGTCGCCTGCCACTACGGTAGGTGTAATAAACGATAAACGTGGGTTTTCCATGCCACCAAACGGAAAACTAGGCGGTAGCATGAGTAAGTCGTAACGGCCCCAAGCATATTCTCCGTACATCGCATTGGTTTTGTCTATCATCGCTTGAGTGTCGTCAAACTCAGCAACTGAGGCTTCTAAAATGGTCGGCTCTGCAAAAATACCAGTTTGATGTGACATGGCTTTAAATTCTAAGTTACCCGCGCCAATAGCAATTAGATAAGGTGAAATAGCTTGCGGCATAGCAAAGTGGTAATCGCCATCTTTATAAAGTGCGTCTTTATTGTCGGCACTCATTACAGCGCGAATGTCTTTTGGTGTATGAATACGGGCAGAGTACGTTACACGCATTGCTGGCGTATCTTGTACAGGGATCCAACTACGTGCATGAATCGCTTGCGATTGGCTGTACATAAATGGGTGCGTTTTACTTGCCGTTTGCTCTGGTGTTAACCATTGCAGACCAGATGCTTCTGGGCGGCTGTTATAGTAAATACGGGCTATTTTAGCTTGGCTTTTAAACTTAATAGTAAGTTTTGAGCCTTTCACATCGTCACGTTTAGCTAAATCGAATTTAGCTTTGTGCCAGTTACCGCTTTGGTCTTGGTACATTACTTTATCAATGTCTAAGTCACGGGTATCAAGTACGAGTGTTTTGCTGTTGCTGTTGTTCCACTGAAGAGTGTGCTCAACAAAACCTTCTAACTGCTTGTCGGCAAAATCGACATCTAAATCAAGGCTTAAGTGAGTCGTAATAACATCATCAAGATTGGCGTATGAGTTTTGATCAATCGCATTAGCCATTGCTTGCGAACACATACCGGCCATAGCGAGGCTTAAAAAAAGAGGTTTAATTTTCATAATTACCCTAAACACAAATAAAAAGTGCTGGTTTTATATCATGATTGAGTAAGAGGGTTGAGCAATTTTTACATTCTGATGCGCAATTTGCGACGATGGGGTAAACTATCACGATTAGTTACCGGTATATTTAGAGAGCTTTGTGGCGCACGCATTACAACATTTACATACATTTGCATTAAAGAATCAATGCCAAAGTTTTGTTGAAATAACTCATCTTGATCAACTAAAAACACAAAGCTTTACGCTACCTTTTTGCTTATTAGGTGAAGGCAGTAATACTGTATTTTTGAACGATTATCTTGGTAGCGTTATTAAAATGGCGACCAAAGGCATTAAAATTAATGAACGCGAGAACGATTATTTAATTTGTGTTGCAGCAGGCGAAAATTGGCACCAATTAGTGAGTCATTTATTAGATAAAAACATCCCAGGGCTTGAAAACTTAGCACTTATTCCTGGTACTGTTGGTGCATCACCAGTACAGAATATTGGTGCATATGGTGTAGAGCTCGCCAAGTTTATAGAATCAGTTGAGTATTTTGATATAGCTAATAAAGCGATGATGACGTTAACTAACGAGCAGTGTCAATTTGGCTATCGCGATTCTATTTTTAAACATGCGTTAAAAAATAAAGCGGTTATTACACAGGTGTATTTTGCCATACCTAAAAAATGGCAACCAGTTTTAAGTTATGGCCCGTTACAGCAACTAGCTACTATTACGCCTCGTGCAGTGTTCGATCAAGTAATACAAACGCGCAATAGCAAATTGCCAAACCCTTACATTTTACCGAATGCCGGCAGCTTTTTTAAAAATCCTATAATAACCAACCAACAGCTGGCTGATCTATTAAAGTCGTTTGCAGATTTACCTCATTATAAATACGGGCAAAACCATCATAAGGTAGCGGCAGGTTGGTTAATTGACCAAGTCGGTTTAAAAGGGCATAGAGTAGCGGGTATTGAGGTGCATAAGCAGCAGGCCTTGGTACTAGTTAATCATGGAAATAGTGAAGGAAGTGACCTCATAACGATGATTAGACATATCCAACATACCGTGTTTGCTAAATATAACATAGTGCTAGAGCACGAAGTGCGCTTAATTAATAAAGATAGCGAATGCCAAATATATGGAGAGCCTGCATAGTGAAAGCACCTGATGGTAATAAACTCGCCATTTTAAATGCCTTAAATCAAGGTGGCTTCGTATCTGGCCAAGCGCTGGGTGAACAGTTAGGTATCAGTCGTGCAGCAATAAGTAAGCATGTGCAAAGTTTACAAGATATGGGTTTAGATATTTTTAAAGTAACAGGTAAAGGGTATCGCTTAAATAACTACGCAGGGCTTTTAAATCAATCAAAAATACAACAACATTACATGGCATTAGGTGCACAAACAGCGAGTGTAGAAGTGCACCCTATAATTGACTCAACTAATAGTGAGTTAATGCGCCGCATACAAAGTAAAACAGAGCTTGAGTCAGGTACTGTAATTGTTGCTGAAATGCAGCAAGCAGGACGAGGGCGTCGTGGGCGTGTATGGCAATCGCCATTTGGTGCCAATTTGTATTATAGCTATTTTTGGCGATTAGATGATGGTATTCAAGCTGCAATGGGGGTATCTATTGCTGTTGGCTTAGCTGTATATGATGCTATTAAAGCGCTTTATAGTATTGAAGCAGAACTGAAGTGGCCAAATGATATTTACTTGAATAAGCAAAAGTTAGCTGGCGTATTGGTTGAACTTGATGGGCAGCCACAAGGGCCGTGTCAGCTCGTAATAGGTATAGGTATAAACCTACAAATGCCACAGAGCTTTAGCCAACATATAGATCAAGCATGGACCGATTTAAGTCAACATGCTCAGCAGCTCGATAAAAACCAACTGGTGGCATCACTTACCTATTATTTAGAGCAGCGCTTGGTTCAATACCGTCAAACTGGCTTACATGCTATGTATGAGCAATGGAATTCGCTTAATGCATTTGCAGGTGAGTGCGTTGAGCTAAATACAGGTCATAGAAGCTGGCGTGGAATATGTGAGGGCATCGATCCACAAGGAGGCATACGGATTCGACAAGATGGCGAAGTGAAAAGCTATTACGGGGGCGAAGTCTCCCTTAGAAAGGCGCAAATATGAAATTACTGATAGATGTGGGTAATACATCGTTAAAAGCTGTACTTTGGCATCGCGAACAATCACAGTCAGCAGATATAAATAACCTACCTTGGTTAAAAATCACCGAAGTGATTTATGCCTGTGTAGGGCGCAGTGATTTACTAAACGATATTCTCACGCAAGCGGCAAGTAATAGTATTAATTGTTTTGAAGCCAAGGTAAGCAAAAAACTTGGAGATCTTGTATGCGCTTACGAGCATGTGGGTAATTTAGGTATAGATAGATGGCTGGCATTAATCGCGGGATTTAAACTATACCCTAACAAAGCATTTATAGTTGTTGATGCGGGCACTGCAACCACAATTGATGTACTCAATTGTGAAGGGCTGCATTTAGGTGGTTGGATTTTACCTGGGCTTGATTTAATGACCTCATCGCTTACGCAAAACACCCAAGGTGTTTTTGATGATGGTAAAGCTCCATTTACCAATGAACTGGGTAAAAATACGCCTAATGGTTTAAAAAATGGTGCTTTAGTGGCAACCATAGGGGCAATTGAACAAGCCAAGCTACATTTAGATTCCCAAAAAGCAGACCAAGCAGTGCAGATTATTTTTGCTGGGGGCTATGGTTCGCTATTACAACAGCAATTTGAAGGAAGTATTTTTGATTCATTGCTCGTAATGAAGGGATTAAATTATTGGTATGAACTAAGAAAAACAGCATAAAAAAGCACAAAAAATGTGTTTTCGCATGAATATTGAGCATTTAAACTAAAAAATTACACTTTTTTTGATTTTATAGTTGCATCCCAATAAACCTTACTCTAATATCTCGCCCCGTACTAAAGCAGTGCCGACTTAGCTCAGCTGGTAGAGCAACTGACTTGTAATCAGTAGGTCAACCGTTCGACTCGGTTAGTCGGCACCACTTTCCTTTTACCGGAAGTGAATTAGTAGAGAATTATCGTGGAGGGGTTCCCGAGCGGCCAAAGGGATCAGACTGTAAATCTGACGGCTCAGCCTTCGCTGGTTCGAATCCAGCTCCCTCCACCACTTTATTCTTGACGGTTAGAGGTAGTTTAAGAACAGATTTTTATGCGGGCATCGTATAATGGCTATTACCTCAGCCTTCCAAGCTGATGATGCGGGTTCGATTCCCGCTGCCCGCTCCAGTTCTTGTGTTGCTGATATAGCTCAGTTGGTAGAGCGCACCCTTGGTAAGGGTGAGGTCGGCAGTTCGACTCTGCCTATCAGCACCAGTCCTAAGAATCTCCTTGATTACTTCCTTTATCTGTCAGAAAATACTATTTGAAAAAGATTAACTTAATCTACCTCTGGTGGATTATTTTCATATGTAATTTAGATACACAAAACTGATAGGTTCCGTCATGGCAAAAGAAAAGTTTGAACGCGTAAAACCGCACGTAAACGTTGGTACAATCGGCCACGTTGACCACGGTAAAACTACACTAACTGCAGCAATCACTAACGTACTTGCAAAAGTATACGGCGGTGTTGCTAAAGATTTCGCATCAATCGATAACGCTCCAGAAGAGCGCGAGCGTGGTATCACAATCTCAACTTCACACGTTGAGTACGATACACCAACTCGTCA
>NZ_JBISHA010000016.1:0-144089 GCF_045064135.1 Pseudoalteromonas sp. Ld19
CAATAGGCCCGCTATTGACGCGTAAGTTCGCCTTGTTTTCACTGAAAATCTCTGGCTAGAGAAAAATAAATTTAAATATCATTATGATTCAATATATTAGTAAATATCTTAACCAGAGTTCAGGTTACTTAGCTTGAGCTTAGGTTGCTTATTAACTCTTTTAGGCTCAGCCCTGCGAATGTTTACGTAATTCTTCTAGCATTACTTCGTCACCCACCATTTCATGTAAAAGTGATTTTACTTTTTCGTCAGAGGTATTTTGATATAGGGATAAAATTTGCTCCGCTACTTGCTGAATATCCCCATTTTTTGTGCCTTTTGCTTGGTAGTATTGATTTATCAAGCCTTGGCTAGCAAGAGTACGAACATAATCGTTATTATCTTGCTTGAGTATTGTTGAAAAGCGCTCTACTAAACGGTAATCACTTACAGGGGCCTGTGTTGTGATTTCTATCGCTTGTATCTTAAACTTCTCATCGTTGCTTACAGTGGCTAAATCTAAAATGCTGCCTACGGCCTCATAGTCGTATTCGGGCATTTGCGATTTATTCAAAATGAACATATTCATCTGTAACTGGCTCAATGCTCCCAAGCGTTCTAAATCAGTATAATGTGTACTTAATATTTTGCTTCGCAATTCTTCATTTACGCTTTTTGTGAATGCAGGATCTGATTTAATACGTAAGTCATAATCTTCAGGTAAATCAGCATAAAAGCCATATAATGGATTTTTATTTCGTAGTTCTTCAATTTCTTTTTGTTCTTTTTCTTCAATAACGGCGAGAACTAGCTCTTTAATGTCAGGAGATGATACATTCTCATTAGGACCGATATTACTTAGCTTCAAATTTTTCAGCTCTAGTTTTAAAGCAGTAACCTGTGTTTGTAAGTCTTTTAATAAAGGGTTATTGCTGACTGGTGCATCAGAACGATCAATTTCATTACTAGAGCGTGAGTCATGCATATTTTGCGATTGAAGATGAGATGTTGAAGGCGCTGTTGTAAAAAATGCACCATAGCTGGCAATAGTAACAGCTGCAATAGACAAGGTTATAGCGATAGATTCTTTATTAATTGGCATTTAAGGTACTCTTTATCAATGAGGGTCTAAATTTATCGTTTTTAAAGGTTAATGTCTGTTAAAAGATGTAAGCAATACTCATGCTCAACAAAGTGATTTTTCAAATGTAGTTCAGGCTAACGAATACTAATCCACAAGAATACGTAATCAATTTGAGGAGCTAAGCTGGGTAAAAGTCTCTGATAAACGACTGCATGGATGTAGAAACATGCAGTGGCAATTGCCGAGAGCAACTAAATAACGAAACCCTTACCTCAAAATAAACCGCTTAATTAGTAAATTGGTATAACAGTAAAAAAGACTCTATTTTTTAGAGTCTAATATCAGATTTACTTTAGGCAGTTTTAATTATTTTTTGCATACTCTTCTGCTTTTTTCCATACTCTTAACGTATTTCCGCTCAATATCTTTTTAATGTCTTTATCGCTGTACCCTCTGTCTATTAACCCTTGAACTAGGTTTGGATAGCTAGAGACATCTTTTAAGCCAATAGGTAATGAGTCGCCAACACCGTCATAATCAGAACCAATACCTACATAATCAATACCAATTAGCTTAACTACGTGATCAATATGGTCAAGTACTTGCGCAAGGCTAGCAAAAGGGTATGGGTTTTTAGCACGATACGCAGCATCAAAATCTTGACTTAATTTAGTGCCTTCTTTTTTTACCAGCTCTTTTTTACTTTTTAACTGTTTGCCCCAACTACCTGCTTTAGCAGTGACAAAACTTGAACCAAAGTTGATTTGAATAACACCGCCATTTTCTTTCAGCGCTAATAACATATCGTCATTCATATTACGTTCAAAACCTGGAGTATACTTGCGTAGTGATGAATGCGATGCAATAACTGGAGTTTTAGAGAGCTTCATAACTTGATAAAACGCATCATCCGAAATATGCGAGACATCGATTAACATACCAATATTATTCATTTCAGTGACCAGCTCTTTACCAAATGGGCTTAGGCCTTTCCACTTTCGGCGTATATCGTAGGATGAGTCAGAAATATGATTGCTTTGTGAATGAGCAAGAGTAATGTAGCGGACACCACGGTCAAAAAAGTGTTGTAGATTTTTTAAATCACCTTCAATAGGCGAGCCATTTTCCATTCCCATCGCAATAGATAGCTTACCTTGTTTAAATTGCGCTTCAATATCCGTAGTCGAACTAGCAATTGCAAACTTATCGGGTGCACGTTGAGCAATAGCTTCCATGCCATCAATGAGTTGATTGGCCAACTGATAGCTTTTACCTTTACCTTCAAATTCTAAATGTGCAGGAATATAAATCGACATAAACGGTGCATTTAAACCGCCTTTTACTGCGCGAGGGTAATCAAAATCGCCGCCGTCAGTTGCTTTAGTCACATCATCCCATTTATTGTATATTCGATAAGGGACGTCAATATGGGTGTCAATTAATATAGTTTCTTTGGTAAGTTTGATTGCTTTGTCTGATGCGCTAGTAGCTTGCTCTGCAAAGGCTTGGGGTGTTAAAACTAGTGATACGGCTACCACTAGAGTGCTGAGTTTTATCATGTTTTGGCTCTTAGGGTAAAAGGCCATTGTGTACGTTCAGTTCAAAAGTTACAAGTGCTAATCAAATGACTGTGCTTGGTGCTCTTCACTTTGCAGCGCTTTAAATTCGCCCTTCGAAATAATAGTTACAGACTCATGTAGCTCTGAAAAAAACACCATGGCTTCACCATTTTTAAGCTGTAGCTTAACTTGGTTTACTTTAGATTCAATACTTGCTTCTACTTCGCCATAATCAGTGCCTTCGCGCAGTACATAGCTTTCTATTAAGTTGTAAAGAGTATCTTTATCGAGTTGCTCAAAAGGGATGATCATAATTGCTCATTATTTACTTTATTTAGAACATGTTGCCCAAAATAGTTGGGTACGGCTTTCTCTAACCAAAATATTGGCTTAAATGGGT
The DNA here is from genome assembly GCF_045064135.1 of Pseudoalteromonas sp. Ld19. Lineage (NCBI taxonomy): Bacteria > Pseudomonadati > Pseudomonadota > Gammaproteobacteria > Alteromonadales > Pseudoalteromonadaceae > Pseudoalteromonas > Pseudoalteromonas sp. Ld19. The sequence goes on from NZ_JBISHA010000016.1 coordinate 3,023, forward strand.
TTTTACCACTAATAAAACCAACGTGTCCGCCTTTTTCAGAGATGCGCAGCGTAACATGCCCACTCACATCCTGCCTACTTGGCACGGCTTTAATTGACAGCATAGGATCGTCTTTGGCATGAATAATTAATGTTGGAACTGCAATATGCTTTAAATATGGCATTGCACTGGCTTGACGGTAATAATCGTGTGCGTTTTCAAAACCGTGTAAAGGAGCTGTTAGTTGATTGTCAAATTCTAATAAGTCATCGATTTTCATTAACTGTTTAGGGGTTAACGAAATCTGCTGCTTAATTTGTGGCAGTTTACGCTGCATCGATTTTTTCATACGATCGAGCAGATATTTTTGATAAATTTTACCTAAGCTTTTGCGAATTACATCACTCGATGAAGATAAATCATAAGGAGCCGATATTACTGCAGCAGCATTGAGTGGGCATGCCAATGCTTGTTCACCCAAATACTTAGCAAGTACATTACCACCAAGTGAAAACCCCACAGCAACCATTAGTCTATTTGGGTATTGCTGTTTTAGGTGATTAATGAAAAAAGCTAAATCGGCGGTGTCGCCACTGTGATATGCGCGAGGCAAGCGATTAACTTCGGTTGAGCAATTTCTAAAGTGCATCAGCACTACTGCATAACCTTGTTTTTTTAACGCTTTCATCATGCCCTTGGCATAAAAGCTATTTATATTGCCTTCAAGGCCATGAAGTACAATGGCAAGTGGCGCTGTCTCGTTGTGTGGAAGTGACCAAGCGAGTTCAATAAAATCACCATCGGGTGTATCAAGTTGTTCAAGTTCGTAGCGTGTATGTTGAAAAGGGCGGAAAAAACGCGGCATTATGGTTTGAACGTGACGATTAGTCATCCACCATGCTGGTTTGAACTTATGGATCATATTGGTACTACACACTTAACAATAAACGAAGCACTAGTGTATCAAATTTTTAGCGGTTAAAAATAAAAAGCGCCTAATCAGTAATAGATTAGGCGCTTTGTGCGTCGTGCTTAATTTTGGTCAGGAATTTCTGCGTCATTTATCTTTTTAAGAAAGAAAAAAGCGAAAAAGATACAAAGAGAAACAACAATAGCTAAAAATCCAAAAGACAAAAATAAAACTGGATCTGTAAAAAAGTCTCTAAAGAATACGTTCATGAGTTGTTCCCCTCGTTGTTGATGGGTTAATCATAAGCGCTGTTTGTATGGTGTAACGTGATCGAGATCAAGTTATTTTATTAAGCGGATGTGGGAGCGAAGTAAAGTTGATTTAGATCATGCTTTGAGGGCTAATAAGTTTATTATTACTGAGAGCAAAGAGAGTTTTTGCACAAAGAAAAGAGAATGAGCAGTGAAAGAGCGTATAAAAACGAGCAGCCTAAGTGGCTTTCACATACAGCTCAATATTATTCGGCTCTGGATCTGCTACGAATTCAAACCCATTCACCGCTTCAATCAACATATGCTGCTGTTGTTTTTCAAGCTTCAGCTCAGCGCTTAGTAACTCGGCGCGTATTGTGGCGTAATCACTTAACGTATTCTGATTAATTTTTAAATAGCTACGTGCAGTGCGCAGAGGTTGTAATACGTGAGTATCAAACTCACTCACTACTTGTGTTAACTCGTTTAACTGTTGGGCATTAATACTTAACTTTAATGAATCTAAATAAAGCAGTAATAAGCATAAATTGACGTTTTTTCCTTGCTGGTTTTGTAGTGCCAGCAAGGTTGTTTGTTGCCCCGGCTTTGCGTACAAGGTGCACGCAAATTGCCAAAAATGGTCGCTATTGAGCAAGTTCATCGGCGAAGGCCTGTTCTTTTTCTTCCATTTCTTCAAGTGCCATCAGTAGCTCTTCTTCAACGTCGTTAAGCTTAGGTGTAAGCGTTGCTTGCTTGGCCAATAATTCTTTTAGCTTGGCTTTGTTATCGTCGTTGTAGAGTTCGTTATCACCTAGTGCGGCTTCTACTTCGTTAAGCTCTGCTGAGTATTTATCTAACTGCTTTTCAAGCTTTTCAATTTGCTTTTTAAGTGGTTGAATTGCTTTTCTAAACTCGGCTTCTAGGCGCTTTTGTTCTTTACGATTAATGCCAGAATTAGCTTTTACTTCATCAGATTGCTCAGTCTTGGTTGCCTCTTTATTGGCATTAAGCAGCCATTGATAATACGCATCTAAGTCATAACCAAATTGGGTTACCTTACCGTCATCTACTAGGTAAAATTCATCGGCGGTGTTTTTAAGCATATGGCGATCGTGCGATACGGTAACCATTGCGCCTTCAAACCCTTGCAGAGCCATAACAAGTGCATGGCGCATTTCTAAATCAAGGTGGTTAGTTGGCTCATCGAGTAGTAGTAAATTTGGTTTTTGATATACCAGCATAGCAAGTACTAAGCGTGCTTTTTCGCCGCCCGAAAAAGGCGCTACAGGTTCTAAGGCTTTATCGCCAATAAAGGCAAAACCACCTAAAAAGTCACGTAGTGATTGCTCGGTCGCTTTTGGGTTTAGTCGTTGTATATGTGTTATTGCGCTGGCTTTTAAATCAAGAGATTCAAGCTGATGCTGCGCAAAGTAACCAATATTTAATCCGTGATGCTGAATGACTTCGCCAGCTTGCGGCGCTAAATCACCAGACAGCAGTTTAATCAGTGTTGATTTACCCGCGCCATTTCTACCAAGTAATGCAATTCGGCTACCTGGCACTAGGTTTAGTTCTATATTATTTAAAATGGTAACATCACCATAACCCGCTTTGGCTTTATCTATCGTCATTAGTGGGTTTGGTAATGCGGTTGGGTCTGCAAACTCAAAATTAAACGGTGAGTCGGCATGTGCCGGTGCTAATTTTTCCATGCGCTCAAGCGCTTTCACACGGCTTTGTGCTTGTTTAGCTTTACTGGCTTTTGCTTTAAAGCGAGTTATAAATTGCTCTAAGTGAGCAATTTGCTCTTGTTGCTTATCAAACATGGCCTGTTGTTGCAGTAAACGCTCTGCTTTTTGGCGCTCAAACTGCGAGTAATTACCCTTGTACACATTGATAAGTTGCTTATCTACATGCCAAATTTGATCAACGACGGCATCTAAAAACTCACGGTCATGTGATATAAGTACCAACGTACCCGTGTAAGCACGTAAAAAGCGTTCAAGCCAGTATACAGCATCTAAATCAAGGTGGTTTGTTGGCTCATCGAGCAATAGTAAATCGGCATCGCGTATTAATGCTTGGGCAAGATTTAAGCGCATACGCCAACCACCTGAAAACGAGCTTACAGAGTTTTCTATTTGGTTATTCGCAAAGCCTAAGCCATGTAATAGTTCACCAGCTGTTGATTCAATGCTATAGCCTTTAATGTTCTCGAGTTGAATATGTACTTTGGCTTGTGTATCGCCATCGTTGTTTTGCTCGGCCTCACGCAGTGCTATACGCATTGCATAGTATTCTGGATGGCCTTGCAGTACATAATCAATTGCGCTTATTTCAAGGGCTGGAGTTTCTTGCTTTACTGAGGCAATAGACCAATCTTTTGGAATGCTGCAATTACCAGCATCGAGTTGTAATTCTGATTTTAATAGGCCAAATAAGGTTGATTTTCCGCAGCCGTTAGCGCCTACTAACCCAACTTTATGCTCCGGGAATAACGTAGCTGATGCGTTTTTTAATAAGGCTTTTCCGCCACGAAGTAGTTCTATTTCTGATATTTGGATCATGAATGCGTTACTTTACTGTGCCCTTGTTAAGTTGGCGTTATCATACCATAGAACTTAATGCGCTTATCAAGCGTATCAACAAGTGAAGTTATACGATAAAATAGCGGCAGTTCTAACCACAGGAAAAATGTTGTGAGACAAAAAAAGCGATTTATTGCTGGTGCATCGTGCTCTGAGTGTAAAGCTATGGATACTATGATGCTTTACAGAGAACATGATGTTGAAAAAGTAGAGTGTGTTGAGTGTGGTCATAAAATGGCGCAGCCAGATAACGCTGTTCAGGCATCTACCCGCCAATTTGAACAAGTCATTGGTGTGTTTAAACCGGGTGATTAACCCGGTTTTTATCGCCTATTTTTACTAGCTTTAGTAATGCGGTGGCGGTGGCTCAGGTACTTCCGACATCATAGATGACGATGACTGCGACTCTTTAATTTTTTCTGCTAGCAGCTCTGTTTGGCGTTTCATTTTTGCTAAAAGTTGCTGGTGCACTTTTATTTCATCATTTAAGACTTCAATCGTTTCGTCTTGAAAAGCCACTTTGGCTTCAAGTTCCATTAAGCGATGTTCAATTGTGTTCATTATTCTCTCGTATAATAAATCGCTCTGCGATACCGCTGGAGCTTTCGGTTAACAACGACTTACCGTTATCTGTAAATGTCACATCTAGCACCACTGCCGATTTCGGCTTACTGCCTTCGCGCGGGGTGACCTGCCAAGTTTGAATTTTTTCACCGCTTGGTATTTGCCACAAATCAACTCGCTTATTAGGAGAGCCGGTTGCCAGCAAAGTGCCTTGTTCGTTAAAACGCACCGCAGTAAAAATTTTCTGACGCGCAATATACTTCAGTTTACTCACAAGATCACCTGTAGTCAGCTTCCATACATTTGCTTGTGCCATACTATCGGCCGTAAACGCATAGCGACCTTGTGGATCGAGCGTTACTTGGGTGACACGCGTTGGGTGATTAAAGCGGTGAATTACTTGGCCAGTAAGCGTATCCCAAAAGTAAGCAACATAATCGTTAGACCCACTTAAAGCAAAGCGCCCATTCGGCGATAAATCGACAGTGTTAACTTTATCTTGGTGGCCTAAAAACTCGATGCGTCTGCCGGTTTCAAGATTTATAAATACCACTACGCCGTCGCTTCGGCCATACAATACGCTTCGGCCTTGATTGCTAATAGCAATATCGCGAATGCTGGCCTTTTGGATTTTGTAATAGCCTTTATTTTTGCCTGTGGTTATATCCCAAACGGCAAACGTGGTTTTTTCTGCGGTAACAGCAACGCTGTTATCAAAGGCAATTGCAACAGCATACACTAAGCTATCTTCAGCTTGCTGCTGAAACCATTGGTATTTGAGAGCGTTTTGTTGATTATCCCACAGGGCGACCCCATGATTGATTGAGGAGATTAAGCTGTATTTACCATCGTTTGATAATGTTGACGAAAATGCACCTTTTGCTGCATGTTCGTAGCTTGCAATAGCGTGTTGTTTTTTATCACTACAGGCAATGACTAAAAAACAGCTAAATATGATTAAAAAAGTACGAAATATCGACATGTTACAGGTATTTCCTCTTAACTCTTGTTGACTGAGAGGTTAGACTAGGATGCGTTGAATGCCTAGGTTGTTTGTCTAAGCACTGAATATGCGTTTAGTTTAGCTAACAAAAATTTAGTCATTACACAAACAGCCTACCATGTAGGCCGTTAATCTTTAACTAGTAATAATACAATAAATGACAACTGCAAAGTGTGTCGGAGATTTAAAATGAAAAAGACGATTAGATTGTCATTGATTGCAGCGTCAGTTTTAGCGCTTACAGCTTGTAATCAAGAAGCAAAAAAAGAGCAAGCAGAAGTTAAACTAGACACTGTAGAGCAGCAACAAGCATACGGTATTGGTGCATCTGTAGGTAACTTTTTAAATAAAGACCTAGCAGACAAAACTGAAATTGGTATTAAACTAGACCAAGCACTGTTAATTCGTGGTTTTGAAGATGCACTTGCTGGTAATGCAAAAATTGACGAAGAGAAAATTCGTGAAGTGTTAACTGCATTAGATGAATCAGTGCGTACTAAGCAAGAAGAAAAAGCAAAAGTTGAGTCTGAAAAAAGTAAAGAAGCCGGTGTGAAATACCTAGCTGATAATGCTAAAAAAGAAGGTGTTTCAGTTACTGAATCTGGCTTACAGTACGAAGTAATTACACAGGGCGATGGCGAAAAGCCAGTAGCGACTGATGTAGTTAAAGTACATTATAAAGGTACTTTGCTAGATGGCACTGAGTTTGATAGCTCATATTCACGCAACGAGCCTACGACTTTCCCTCTTAACCGTGTAATTCCAGGTTGGACTGAAGGTTTACAACTTATGTCTGTTGGCTCTAAGTACAAGTTCACTATTCCTTCTGAACTTGCTTACGGCGACCGTGATTTAGGTAAAATCCCTGCTAACTCAACGCTTGTATTTGAAGTTGAATTACTAGAGATTCAAAACGATGCGGATGCTAGCGCAGCACAATAATAAACTAACGCTTATAGTTTAAATATAAAAAGGGACCTTAGGTCCCTTTTTTAATATACTTAATGTAAGTAATTAATCTGTGTGATTGGAAAATAAATTATCAATCAGTTCATCTTCTAGTGCAAAGCGTGCTTCTAGTGTTTCACCAATTACAGATAAGTCATTATCAAAATCTTTCAGTAAATCGTCTTTGTTCACTTCGGCATATTTATCGTTAAAATCAAGTGCCACATCAGTAGTGCTTGAAATGCGTGGATAGATATCGTTAGCCAAGGCTTGGCTTTGTACGCCTTTTTTCTCACATGCCTTAGCAATATCATCATAAATCTCAAAATGACCTGCAGATAAATAATCCATCAAAATTTGGCAAAATGATTCAATCTGCGCAGGTTCAGGCAAAGCATGATCTTTTTTATCGTACGGTGAAAAACCAGCCATTTTACAAAAAAGCACAATGAGCTCTTGGCGTTCGTTTAACCACTTGTCGATTACAGTGTGGCTGCCACCCCATTTTTGTTGAGCTTTTTCTACACGCGTCAGCATAACTATTCTCCTAGCTGGGTTGGTCTTTCAATTGGAATATAATAAGTTTATATACATCAAGATATATTTAATTTGCGTGTATATCAACAAGTAAAATAGATGTTCTAAAAGCGGTGTTGTTTATTTGAGATGTAAGACTAAAAATTTATTGCGGGCAAGAAAAAACCACCGGTTAGGGTGGTCTAATTTCTTTCAATGACTTGTTGTAACAAGCTTTCTTATTTTTATTGTTATTATTTTAATGACTTTTATTTTTATTATTTTAAGATTTTTATTGTTGTTTTTGTTAACGCGGGACAAACAATAACAAGGTTTTTACTATGTTGCAAACATATTAATTAAAAGTTTTAAATGTTATTTTGAGGTTGTGTGTTTTATGGTCAAAATAAAATGAAAGCTTAAATAATCTTGATCTACCTTAAGGTAAGGTTGTTTTCGTCTCTAAGCAATAGAGGGGCGGTGAATATGGTGGTACAATCTCGCATAATTTATACAAGCCTTAGGATTATTTACGCCATGAGCGAATTAAAAAACGACCGTTATTTACGTGCACTAGCTAAACAGCCAGTAGATGTAACTCCGGTATGGATGATGCGCCAAGCAGGACGCTATTTACCTGAATACCGTGCTACACGTGCACAAGCGGGCGATTTTATGAGCCTGTGTCGAAATGCTGAGCTTGCGTGTGAAGTAACATTACAGCCACTGCGTCGTTATCCGTTAGATGCTGCTATTTTATTTAGTGACATTTTAACGATTCCAGACGCTATGGGTTTAGGTCTGTACTTTGAAACGGGTGAAGGACCTAAATTTGAGCGTCCTATTTCATCACTTGCGGATGTTAAAAAAATTCCAAAGTTAGACCCTACAGACGAGCTTGGCTACGTAATGAACGCAGTAAGTACTATTCGCCGTGAACTTAAAGGCGAAGTACCACTGATTGGTTTTTCTGGCTCTCCTTGGACGCTAGCAACTTACATGGTTGAAGGTGGGAGTAGTAAAGTATTTGGTAAAATTAAGAAAATGGCGTTTGCAGAGCCGCAAACACTTCATTTATTACTAGATAAATTAGCTGATTCAGTCATTGATTACTTAAATGCGCAGATCAAAGCTGGCGCGCAATCACTCATGGTATTTGACTCGTGGGGCGGGGTATTAAGCCCACGTGATTACAACGAATTTTCACTGCAATACATGCATAAAATCGTTGATGGCTTAATTCGTGAATACGATGGTCGTAAAGTACCGGTTACTTTGTTCACTAAAAATGGTGGTCAATGGATTGAAGCAATTGCAGCAACAGGTTGTGATGCAATTGGTCTTGATTGGACTATTAATATTAGCGACGCTAAGCGCCGCGTTGGCGATAAAGTAGCTCTACAAGGTAATATGGATCCGTCTATGTTACACGGTACACCAGAGCGTATTCGCCAAGAAGTAGGCACTATTTTAGAAGACTTTGGTACAGGCAACGGTCATGTGTTTAACTTAGGCCACGGTATTACACCAGATGTAGACCCTGAAAATGCCGGTGTATTCATCAATGCAGTACATGAGCTAAGTGCTAAATACCATAAGTAATGATCGCTTAATAAAGTTTAAAACAGTTTAAAAGTAAAAAGCCCGCTAATTAGCGGGCTTTTTGTTATCTATTTATAAAGGCTTTTAAATCAATTGCTTAAGCGGTTATTTAAATAAGCGATTTAAACCATTTAATGCGGCAACACGGTAGGCTTCAGCCATGGTTGGGTAATTAAATGTGGTATTTACAAAGTAGTCGATATTATTGCCACCATTTTTTTGTTCCATAATAGCTTGGCCAATGTGCACAATTTCAGACGCGCGTTCGCCAAAGCAGTGAACGCCAAGCACTTCTTTGGTTTCAGTGTGGAATAATATTTTTAAGCTACCTACTTCAGTACCCGCAATTTGCGCACGTGCCAAATGCTTAAACTGAGCACGGCCAACTTCATACGGTACTTTAGCGGCTGTAAGTTCTTGCTCTGTTTTACCTACTGAACTCATTTCTGGAATGGTATAAATACCGGCTGGAATATCAACAATCAGCCTGTCTTCGCAGTTACCACAGGCAATTGCATCAGCAGCTATACGGCCTTGATCAAACGCAGCACTTGCAAGGCTTGGGTAACCAATTACATCACCTACAGCGTATACGTTTTCAATATCCGTTTGATATGTTTCGTTAACTTTTAATTGGCCACGACTGTCGGCTTTTAAGCCAATGGCTTCAAGATTTAATGTATCGGTATTACCTGTGCGGCCATTTGCAAATAAAATACAGTCAGCTTTTACGCGTTTGCCTGATTTTAAATGCATAATAACGCAGTCGTCACGCGTCTCAATTCGGTCAAACTCTTCGTTGTGACGAATAACAATACCGCTATTCCAAAAGTGATAGCTAAGTGCGTCAGAGATTTCAGCATCCATAAAAGCAAGTAGTCGATCGCGGGTATTAACTAAATCAACTTTTGCGCCTAATCCTTTAAATATAGAAGCATACTCACAGCCAATAACACCTGCGCCGTAGATAAGTACGCGATGGGGGTCGTGCTCAAGGCCAAGTATTGTATCGCTTTCATAAATACGAGAATGCGTAAAATCGACTTCAGGTGGGCGATAAGGGCGAGAACCCGTTGCTATAACAATCGTTTTAGCGGTCAGTCGCTCGGTTGAGCCGTCATTTCTTTTTATTTCAATGGTGTGCTTATCTACAAAGCTCGCATCGCCTTGAAACATATGAATGCGGTTGCGATCATAAAAGCTACTACGTAAATTGGATTGCTTAGAAATAACCGAACTTGCGTGACGTAAAATGTCAGGGAATGTTAGACGACTAGGGCGTTCGCCAACATTAAACAATGGGTTAGCTTTGTATTCAATATAACGACTAACAGAGTGGCGAAGCGCTTTTGAAGGAATGGTTCCCCAATGCACACAACCACCACCAACTGACTCTTGGCGTTCAATAACCGCTACTTTTTTGTCGTTTTTTGAAAGGTTCATGGCGGTACCTTCACCGCCAGGACCCGTGCCAATAATGATTGCGTCATATTGGTATGTCACGGGTACTTTTTTTTGTTCTGATTGTTTGGCCACTGCCACTCCTAAATTAATTAAAAGAGGCTTTTAATAACCTCGCATTAAGTGCTAGCCATGCCTGTTTTTGATTTTCCCAGGCGGTTTCTAGCTCATGATATTGTGCCATTAATGCTGAGCGTTCACACTGCTTTGCCATGTTATTTTTTTTAACTTCTAACACTTGTTTTTGTAGTGAACAATAATTTTGCAGTTTTTTCAGCAGTAAGTCGTACTCTTGTTGTAATAATGTAAGCTTATCTTGCGCTAAAGGCAATTTTGCAAGACGCGTTTGCGTTCTACTCATTAGCGTTTCGGCTTTGGCTTTTTCGATACGTTCAACTGGTGTGCGTTTTAATTTATTGGCTAAACCAACAGCAGCTAAAGCGCGGATCATCCATTTTGTTGGGTCGTAATGAAACCATTTAATACCATTACGGTAATCGCTTGCAAAAATATGGTGGAAATTATGATAACCCTCACCGTAAGTAAATAGCGCTAAAAAGCCATTATCACGTGCTGTGTTTTTTTCCGTATATGGGCGAGAGCCCCAAATATGTGCAACCGAATTAATAAAAAAGGTAAAGTGCTGGCTCAATACTAAACGAAGTAAACCGGCAAGAATTAACATACCCCATACATCACCCACTAATAAGCCAAGAATAAGTGGCAGACCTACATTCATGGCAATCACCAGTTTTAAGTAATGCTTATGCTGCCACATAACGATTTTATTACGTTGTAGATCACGACAATTACTGTAATCACCGTAGCTATCGCCTTGGTAGTCACGTAACATCCAACCGATGTGACTATACCAAAAACCATTGGTCGCTGCGTAAGGGTCTTTTATTGGGTCATCAACTTGACCGTGGTGTATACGGTGATCGCTACTCCAGTGCAGTGCACTGTTTTGTAGTGCAAAAGCACCGCCAAGTGCAAAAATAAATTCAATGGCTGGATGCGCATTGTAGGCTTTGTGTGCCCACAATCGATGGTAGCCAGCAGTTATAGATAGGCCTGCATAAAACATGCAGCCTACAAAGGCAATCCAATGCGCGCTGGTAAACCCGTAGCTAATGGCGTACCAAGGTACAAGTGCGGCAGCCGCCAAAAAGGTCAGGCTAAAAAACAGGACGTTTGTCCAAATAATCGGTGGTTTATTCATAATTCTCAATCTCAGCGTACAACTGTAAGCTAAAATAGTATTTCAAACTCTTGTCGTCAAGTATTAGACTGTACAATTGAGCTAATATCACTAAATATTCATATAAAATAATTCAGGGAGCTGTTGATGTCGGGTGTTAGAGCGCAGCAGAAACAAAAAACACGACAAGCGTTAATTCAAGCGGCATTTAATCAGCTAAGTGCTGATCATAGTTTTTCGAATTTAAGTTTGCGTGAAGTAGCGCGAGAAGCTGGTATTGCCCCAACCTCATTTTATCGTCATTTTAAAGACATGAATGAACTGGGCTTAACTATGGTTGACGAAGCTGGTTTAACGTTGCGCCAACTAATGCGTCAAGCACGTAGACGTATCGCAAATGACGGTGGTAGTGTGATAAACACCTCAGTGGTTACTTTTATGGAGTTTATTGATAACTCAAGTAACCAATTTAGATTACTCCTGCGAGAGCGTTCAGGCACCTCTAAAGCATTTAGAGCCGCTGTAGCCCGTGAAATTAAACACTTCATTTTAGAGCTTGCTCATTACTTAGAAAGTGAAACTAAATGCAATGCTATGCATGCATATATTCAGTCTGAAGCTATGGTAACGCTGGTATTTAATGCCGGTGCAGAGGCGCTTGATATCGAAGGGCAACAACGAGATGAGCTTATTGAGCGGGTTATTTGGCAGTTGCGTTACATTACACGCGGTGCATCGCATTACGCCAGGGCGTGTTGACCTTTCGTGATTGATTTTGCAGCAGACTGTTTGGTATTTAGGCAAGGCAGAGCCTATGGTGTGTGGTTATTCCCCATAAATAGGCGATAACGCAGCATAAATGCCAAACATGCGCTGCCCTTGGGTTCTGCCTAGGGACGATTGACTCTTTGTTGTTCGGTTTTTACTTAGCCCACTAGGTTGCAAACCTCACGCCGCGATTAAATCGCCCCTAGATTGAACAAATTTCAATCTACAAAGGTTAACACACCCTAGAGAAGGTACTAAAGAAATATAGTTCAAAAAAATAACAAAAAACTAATCTAAGCACTGAGCCCTTCAGTGCTTAGTAAATTAAGCGAAAGTCATTGTTGTTTTGATTGGTTAATCTAGGTAAGTGTGATTTTTTACATAATTAATTCTTTTAATGTCCTCTTAAAAGCTGTTTTGTGGTTTTTTTATGCTTGCGCCCAATGCTCTGCAATGTTAAAAATAAACCTCATTGAACACACACAAGAAAATAAGATGCAAAATATTCGTTTAATTACACTAAAACTTAACCTCTTACTGCTATGGCAAGTAAGCGGGGATTAGTGTGTTTGCATCGAGTTGAACATTAAAACCCCGCAATTGCGGGGTTTTTTTTATCTCGCGGCAGGGATCAATTAAAAATTGAGTAACATAGGAATAAGGGGCAGTTATGCAAGAGCAAGATAAAGTGTGGATTTTTGATACCACCTTACGTGATGGCGAACAGGCGCTTAAAGCAAGCCTTACAGAAGACGATAAAATTCAGCTAGCACATACTATTAGTCGCTTGAATGTAGATGTGATGGAAGTGGGTTTTCCGGTTTCGAGCCCTGCTGACTTTCGCTCGGTGCAACGTATTGCAACTGAAGTAAAAGGTCCTATTATTTGTGGTTTAGCGCGCTCAGTTGCTAAAGATATTGAAGCCTGTGGCGAAGCTCTTCGCACAGCACAGCAAAGCCGTATTCATACTTTTATTGCTACAAGCCCTTTGCACCTTGAACATAAATTACGTATGAGCCTAGATGATGCAACGGCAATGGCCGTTAAATCAATTAAATTGGCACGTAACTATACTGATGATGTTGAATTTTCGTGTGAAGATGCCGGTCGTACGCCGCATTGGGATTTATGTAAAATTGTTGAGCAGGCAATTAACGCCGGAGCTTCAACTATTAACTTGCCAGACACCGTTGGTTTTGTAACGCCAGACGAATACGCTGCAATGATCCGCCACTTAATCAATAACGTGCCAAATATTGATAAAGCGCGCTTAAGTGTGCATTGCCACAACGATTTAGGTTTAGCAGTAGCAAACTCAGTAGCCGCAGTGCAAGCCGGTGCTCGCCAAATTGAGTGTACTATTAATGGCATTGGTGAGCGTGCAGGTAACTGCTCACTTGAAGAAGTGGCGATGATCATGAAAATGCGCCATGACCACTTAAAAGTATACACCGATATTAAAAGTGAAGAAATTTACCGCGCCTCTCGTCAAGTGGCTAAAATTTGTAATATGCCAGTACAGCCAAATAAAGCGATTGTGGGTGAAAACGCCTTTGCACACAGCTCAGGCATTCACCAAGACGGTGTATTAAAAGCGCAAAATACTTATGAGATTATGTCGCCAGAAAGCGTTGGTGTGCCAAGCAACCAATTAAATATGACTTCACGTTCGGGTCGTCATGTTATTGAGCATCGCTTAGAAGAGTTAGGCTATCAAAAATCTGACTACGATATGGATGGCTTATACAAAAGCTTTATTGAGTTGGCTGACCAAAAAGGCACCGTATACGATTACGACCTTGAGGCGATGATTTACTTTAATCAAATTAACGACAAAGACGAAAAATACCAATTAGAATTTGTTAACTCAGCCTCTAACTCACAATCGGTAGCAAGCTCGACCATTGGAATGCGAATTGATGGCGAAGCAAAACAAGAAGCAGCAACGGGCAATGGGCCAGTTGAAGCCTCGTTTGCAGCTATTGAGCGCTTAACTGGTATGAGCGTTGAAATGATTGAGTACAACTTAGAAGCAACAGGCCAAGGCGCAAGCTCACTAGGCCAAGTAAATATTATAGCTAAATACGATGGCCGACCTTACCACGGTGCGGGCATTGCAGCGGATGTGGTTGAAGCGTCGGTACGCGCCATGATCCGTGTTTATAACTTAATTTATCGTGCACAAAAAGTGTCTGATTTAAAACAACAAAGGAAAGCAGGATGAGTAAAACAAACTACAGCGTTGCCGTATTAGCAGGCGACGGTATTGGTCCAGAAGTAATGGCAGCAGCAGAGCAAGTATTGGATGCTGTGAGCAATAAGTTTGGTTTTACCCTGAACCGTGAGCATCACGCTATTGGTGGCGCAGCCATTGACGAATTTGGCGAAGCATTACCTTCAAAAACACTGAACGCCTGTGAAAACGCCGATGCTATTTTATTCGGCTCTGTAGGTGGTCCTAAATGGGAAAACTTACCACCAAACGAGCAGCCTGAGCGCGCATCGTTATTGCCGCTTCGTAAGCACTTTGGTTTGTTTTGTAATTTACGCCCTGCACAGTTATTACCTGCATTAAGTGCAGCGTCACCACTTCGCGCTGATATTAGCGAAAAAGGGTTTGATATTTTATGTGTGCGCGAACTAACCGGCGGCATTTATTTTGGTGAAAAAGGCCGTAGCGGTGAAGGCGCTGAAGAGTTTGCATTTGATACGCAAACATACTCGCGCAAAGAAATAGAACGTATTGCACGCTTTGCTTTTGAAGCTGCAAAGCTACGTAGTAACCACGTAACGTCGGTTGATAAAGCAAACGTACTTGCATCAAGCGTACTATGGCGCGAAGTAGTAACCGAAGTTAGTAAAGATTACCCAGAAGTAAGTCTAGATTACATTTACGTAGATAACGCCGCTATGCAGTTAGTTAAACAGCCTAGCCAGTTTGACGTACTACTTTGCGATAACTTATTTGGCGATATTTTGTCAGATGAGTGCGCCATGATCACAGGTTCTATGGGCTTATTACCATCGGCAAGCTTGAATCAATCAGGTTTTGGATTGTATGAGCCAGCAGGCGGTTCAGCGCCAGATATTGCAGGCAAAGGGATTGCAAACCCAATAGCACAAATTTTAAGTGCTGCATTAATGCTACGTTACTCGCTAGGGCAAGACGAAGCTGCGCGGACCATTGAAAAAGCTGTAGCAGAAGCTGTAGAAGCCGGTGTAGGCACGCCCGATATCTACCCGAACGCAGGTTACAGCACAAGCGATGTAGCAGCAGCCATCGTTTCACGCATTTAATAACATATTAAAGCTGCAGCACCGTTATGCTGCAACTCAAACAGATTAGGGAATTAGCAAGTGGCCCAAACGTTATACGAAAAAATTTGGCAAGCACACACCGTTGCCAGCATAAACGAGCAAACCGACTTACTTTATATTGACCGCCATTTAGTGCACGAGGTGACTTCTCCGCAGGCTTTTGCAGGTCTACGTGAAAAAAACCGTACTGTACGTTGCCCAGAAAAAACCTTTGCAACGATGGATCATAACGTATCGACTAAAAGCCGATCACTTGATGCCGCAAGCGAAGTATCTAAAAACCAATTAATGGCGCTTGATAAAAACTGTAAAGAGTTTGGTATTGTACTTTACGATTTAAACTCAATTAACCAAGGGATAGTGCACGTAATGGGCCCAGAGCAAGGTATTACTTTGCCAGGCACAACCATTGTATGTGGCGATAGCCATACCTCTACGCATGGTGCGTTTGGCGCATTAGCGCATGGTATTGGTACGTCTGAGGTTGAGCACGTATTAGCAACGCAAACGCTACAGCAAAAAAAGGCGAAATCGTTAAAAATTCAAATTAATGGTGTATTACGTCCAACGGTTACTGCTAAAGATTTAATTATGGCGGTAATTGGCAAGTTAGGTACCGCTGGTGGTACAGGTTATGTAGCAGAGTTTTGTGGTGCAGGCATTGAAGCGCTTTCGATGGAAGCCCGTATGACGCTATGCAATATGAGCATAGAAATGGGTGCAAAAGCGGGTTTAATTGCATCTGACCAAGTTACGTATGATTACTTAAAAGGTCGTCCGTTTGCACCAAAAGGCGCAGATTTTGATGCAGCCGTTGAATATTGGGAAACATTAAAAACAGATGAAGGTGCACACTTTGATTTAGTTGTTGGGCTAAATGCCGACGACATTCAACCGCAAATTACATGGGGCACAAGCCCAGAGCAAGTAATTGGCGTTGATGAGTGCATACCTGATCCAGACCAAGAGCCTGATTTAATTAAAGCTGATGCTATTCGCAGCGCGCTCAAATACATGGATTTAAAAGCAGGTGATAAATTATCAAGCGCAAAAGTAGACACGGTATTCATTGGCTCATGTACAAATAGCCGTATTGAAGATTTACGCGCTGCTGCAAAAATTGTTGAAGGCAAACAGGTTGTTGCAGGCATAGAGGCGTTAATTGTGCCGGGCTCTGGCCTTGTTAAAAAGCAAGCTGAAGATGAAGGCCTAGCTGATATTTTTAAAGCAGCGGGTTTTGAGTGGCGCGAGCCAGGTTGTTCTATGTGTTTAGCGATGAACGATGACCGTTTAGGTGCAGGAAAACGCTGTGCATCTACTTCTAACCGTAACTTTGAAGGTCGCCAAGGTCGTGGCGGGCGTACCCATTTAGTTAGTCCTGCAATGGCGGCAGCCGCTGCAATACATGGTCACTTTGTTGATATTAGAGGAGAAGCATAATGAGCGTATTTTTTAGTGGCTTAATGGTTCCACTTGATAAAAACAATGTAGATACTGACCAAATTATTCCTAAGCAGTTTCTAACATCAACTAGCCGCGAAGGTTTTGATGCTGCCTTGTTTTATGATTGGCGTTACCTAGATAACGACGAGCCAAACCCTGACTTTATTTTAAACCGCCCGTGTTACCAAGGCGCACAAATATTATTAACGCGCGATAACTTTGGTTGCGGCTCATCTCGTGAGCACGCGCCGTGGGCGCTTAAGCAATATGGTTTTGAAGTTATTTTGGCTGAAAGCTTTGCAGATATTTTCTTTAATAACTGTGGTAACAACCAAATGTTAGCCATTGCGTTACCAGCCGACACGCTTGAGCAACTGTTTGTGCTTAGCGAGCAGCACGACGATATTAACATTGAAATCGACCTTAAAAATCAAACACTAACAAGCAGTAAGTTTGCATCAATTAGTTTTGATATTCGTAAAGATGTAAAAGAGCGCTTATTAAGTGGCTTAGATTTTATTGGTGTAACCGAAACGCTAAATCCACAAATTGATGCCTTTGAAAAGCAACTAGCAGCTGAGCGTTCTTGGCAGTAACTTATTGAAAGTCAAACTCTCCCTCTGAGCGCGATCATATTGGTCGCGCTTTTTATTTAAGTGCTAAAAGATACAATTTTAATTGTGCTGCAATTATAGAGCTGCTATTTTCAAAATATTGAGCAAAAGTAAGTAACTAAACATGCAGTTAACGTCACCAAAGGCAGTCGGTATTTTTTTAGGTGTGCTTTATGGTATATCAATGCGAATTGTTATTGAATTTAGTACCGCGTTAAACTTTGGTAGTCTAGTAACAATTTCATTTATGTTTTTAGTACCAGTTGCTATTGGTTATATTCGCGTTCATTTTGAATATAACGAGAACCCCAACTTAACTTATCGCCAAATGATAGTAAAAGCTTGGCAGCCCATTTTTATATTTTTGTTAGTTAGTATTGTCACTCTACTCGAGGGCAGCATTTGTGTTGCAATGGCCTTACCTGCATTTATGTTTTTTGCGAGCTTAGGTGGCGTGCTTGCCGGTTTTACCCGCAGAAAAATTTCACAAAAATCAAATGCCACATTGTTGTCGATAACGCTACTGCCGTTGGCTTTATCGCCGATTGAGCTTAATTTTTTACATTTATCAAAAACGTACGAAGTAACAAATTCAATTACTATTAATGCACCAATTAATATTGTATGGCAGCAACTTACGAATGTGAGTCATATAGAGCCACAAGAAATTCCCTTCTCGTTAACTCGATTTATAGGCGTTCCTAGACCATTAGAAGCAAATATGAATGCAAGCGGTGTTGGTGCAATTCGTACAAGCACATGGCAAAAAGGTGTTGTGTTTAAAGAGATAATTACTGATTGGCAGCCAAACAAGCAAATGCTTTATAAGTTTGAAATAAACCCTGATTTAATTCCTGATAACGCATTAGATAAACACGTTAAACTGGGGGGCGAATATTTTTCACCACTTAATGGCGGTTATCGGTTAAGTGAAGACAAGAGCGGCAATACAATTTTAGCGTTAACAACTAAAGTGCAAGATAACACTAATTTTGGTGTTTATTCACGAATATGGGGAGAAGTGATATTTCAAGATTTTCATCATTCACTATTAACTTTGATGAAAAACAGGGCTGAAAAACCACTTGCCGCAGTTATTTCCCATAGCTAATTTAAATCGCTATGGTATTAAAAAACTATTATAAGAGTACTTTATGAAATTATTAACGGCAGCAACTTTGTTATTTTCCTCATCAGCAGCTATTGCACGCCCTGCGCCTTTGGTGTCTGTTCCTACTCACGATGCATTTTTTAATAGCATTGCAGCGCACTGCGGAAAGGCGTTTGAGGGTAAGGTTACAGTAGATAATGCAAAAGGGCCAAGCTCATTTGAGAATAAAAAACTAGTTATGCATGTACGTAAATGCACTGATAGCGAGCTACAAGTTCCGTTTCATGTAGGTGATGATGCGTCACGTACGTGGATCATTACAAAAACAGGTAGTGGCTTGAGCTTGAAGCATGATCATCGTCACAAAGATGGTACCGACGACGCGTCTACTATGTATGGCGGTCATACACTTGATGCAGGCTTTGCACGAATGCAGTCGTTTCCTGCTGATCAATATTCAAAAGAGTTATTTGTAGCACAAGGTATTGCACAGTCGACAGGTAATACATGGCAAATGTATATTTATCCTGAGGTATTTACGTATCGATTGATTCGTCAAGGGCGTGAGTTTAAGGTGGATTTTGATTTAACTACACCAATTACTCCACCAGTAGCGCCATGGGGCTACGAAAAATAAACTATTTTTCTTTTTTCTCGGGTGTTTCACATTGCAGTAAAACATTTAGATCGGGTTGATAGGCGCGTGGTTTAGTCGGAAAACGTTCGTATTCTTGCACGCCTTCAAGCACTTTTAACATAAATGTATTGCCTCGGCATAATCGGTCAGCATGGCGTAATAAAAATACACTTTGATTGGTAAAATGCTCATAGTCGTCGGATTTAATTTCTATTTTATAGTTTTCTTCGCCAATTTTTGTCTGATAGTAATGTACTTTATTATCAAAGTCGTAGAGCTTCTCCGTTTTGGCTTTTTCAGCAAATGCAGTGCCTACACTCGAAAGGGTTATTAGTGCGCTAGCAATTACTAAATACGGTGTATTTAATCCTTTCATATAATAACTCCTTTAATTTACGAACTTAATACCCATTAATTACTCATATAAGTTCAGTGTATTTATATTAATACCTATTATCTTATCGCTATAATAGATCACTAATTTCATGCAACTGGTATAAGTTTAACACTCAAAAATGGATAATGTGATGTTTAAACAAATCAAACAGCTATTTGCCTCATTCGATGAGCCGCAGCTCAGCATGCAAGAACATGACTTAAAAACTGCTGTTGCTGCATTATTAATTGAAGTTATGCGAGCAGACACCAAGCTTGATCATAACGAACAGCAAACTTTGACTATCACCTTAAAAAAGTATTTTAATTTAACCGATATACAGGTTGATGAGCTTACTACTAATGCGGCGAGTAGTTTAGATGAGTCTATTGATTACTTTCAATTTTCGAAACAAATTAACGAACATTGCAGCGCGGCACAGCGTATAGAAATTATAGAATTATTGTGGCGTTTAGCGTATGCAGATGGTGAAATTGATCCACAAGAAGATTATGTTATACGTAAAGTTGCAGGGCTTTTATATGTTACTCATGTTGATTTTATTGCCGCTAAAATAGCGGCGACAAATCACTAGGGCGTGTTGACCTTTCGTGATTAATTTTGCAGCAGACTGTTTGGTATTTAGGCAAGGCAGAGCCTATGATGTGTGGTTGCTCCCCATAAATAGGCGATAACGCAGCATAAATGCCAAACATGCGCTGCCCTTTGAGCTCGATCTAGGGACGGTTGACTCTTTGTTGCTCGGTTTTTACTTAGCCCACTAGGTTATAAACCTCGCGCCGCGATTCAATCGCCCCTAGATTGAACGAATTTCAATCTACAAAGGTCAACACGCCCTAGATGTTAAGCAAGACTATTTGTACGCTGTAGATGAGCGGTAATAAACTGGCTTAACACGAGTGAGCATGCGGCTAATGCTGCACCAAAGTAAAAAACGAGTGCTTGGTCGTATAACCAAATTAGACCAAAAGCGGCGGGAATGATCACTGCGGCAATATGGTTAATAGTAAAGCTAACAGAGGCTGTGGCGGCAATGTCTTCAGGTTGTGCTATTTTTTGAAAATACGTTTTTAAAGCGATCGCCATGGCAAAAAATAGATGATCAATCACATAAAGGCCAGCTGCGAATAACGGTGATTCAACCAGTGCATAGCCAATAAAGACTAAAATTAAACCGCTGTACTCAATAGTTAAGGTTTTCTGCTCGCCTATTTTACTGATCATTTGCCCTATTTTTGGGGCAATAAAAATATTAATAACGTGATTTAGCATATATAAAGCGGTGATTTGGGCAACATCGAAACCAAACTTTTCGACCATTAAAAAGCCTGCAAATACCATAAATATTTGCCTGCGTGCACCAGAGAAAAACAGCAATAAATAGTACAGGCTGTACTTCTTTCGCAAAATGATTTTTTTATGTTGTACGGAATGTATTTTAAAGCTCGGGAACGCTAAAACTAATACCACTGTTAGCACAAAGCCTACACCACCGAGTACAAAATAAAGCCATTTATAGTCGGCTGCAAAATAAGTAACACTCAAGCAGATTGTGCCATAAGTCAGCAGTGACGCCATTGACTTGATTGACAGTAACTTGCCTAATTGTAGTGGTGCTTCTTGTTTATTAAACCATTGCAAGCTTAAAGATTGATTAATGGTTTCAAAGTAGTGAAAGCCTATCGACATCAACACTGTAGTGGCATACAAGCCATAAATAGTAGGGAAGAACCCTGTGATAGCGACCCCAATTGAGAGTAAGTATAGGCTTATAAGTGCAAATGTTTGTTCTTTGAGCACAAGCAATACAAACACTGCTGTAAACGCTAAAAATCCGGGTATTTCACGCAAAGATTGCAGCATCCCCATATTAGCGCCAGTAAAATTAGCCGCCTCGATAGCAAAGTTATTAAGTAGTGCCATCCAGCCAGCAAAAGTCACTGCCATTATTACGGTCGCTAATGCTAAAAAGTTAAACGGCGATTGCCAGGTCTTATCTCCAGTGTGGTCTTTCATTTTTTTCCTTAAGCACATTTGTTGATATTGTAGCGCTAGGGCGTGTTAACCTTTTGCGATTAATTTTGCAGCAGACTGTTTGGTATTTAGGCAAGGCAGCGCCGATGTAGTGTGGTGTTCCCCATAAATAGGCGATAACGCAGTATAAATGCCAAACATGCGCTGCCCAAAGGGTTCTTCCTAGGGGCGATTAACTCTTTGTTGCTCGGTTTTTACTTAGCCCGCTAGGTTACAAATCTCGCGCCGCGATTAAATCGCCCCTAGATTGAACAAATTTCAATCCACAAAGGTCAACATGCCCTAGTGTAAGGTGTTTTTAAGATGACCAAAATTGCATAATATGACACAAAGTTTATCTGATCAGACAAATTGCTGGGTGAGTATTAAATCACGCTTTAAACGTACTAAGCTTGACAGGCCTATTTTCCCAAGGCCAGGCCCAATGCCACCTTGGCAGCATGTTCAAACTCATCAGCATACGTGGGGACAGCTAGCGTATGCCAGTAGAGGTGTAATGACGGTGGCAACATCGCAAGGGCGCTTTGTGGTGCCGCCTAATCAGGCTGTGTGGTTACCACCGCATTTACCTCACGAGACTTTTTGCCGTTACGGCGGTCAGTTTAGTAGTGTTTATATTGATGTACCTTACGTCGCACGTTTAGGTTTAAACGCTAAAGTGTTACATATTGACGACTTGTTAAAAGCGATGATTTTAATGATTTGTAGCTGGCCAGAAGATTATAATCTAGACGTGCAGACTAAGCGGTTTATTGATGTATTTATTGATCGTTTGGAGTGCGCGCCAACCAGTCAATTTTTTATACCAACAGCGCAAGATAATCGTTTGACGCCAATTTTAAGTGAACTACATGCAAATCCTGGATGCCATAAAACGCTTGAGCAATGGGGTCTTGAAGTCGGCGCATCGAGTCGTACATTAAATCGCTTATTTAATAAAAGTTTTTCTATGAATTTTAGCCAGTGGAAGCAAAAACTTAGAGCGTTGCGTGCGGTCGAAATGCTAGAAAGTGGTCACTCTCAACAATATATTGCGCAGCAGCTAGGGTTTGAATCTAGCTCGGCATTTAATACTGCTTTTAAAAAAATATTAGCAACAACGCCGGGCCAGTATTTTAAAAATAGATAGTCCGCTATTTATTTAACCTCGAGAACGAAGTTATTTATTAAGTTTGCTCGCTACACTAACAAGTTGTTGTGCAAGGCTGGCCACTTTATCGGCTGTAACGGGGTCACTGATTTTTCCGCTTTCATCAAGCACAGTATGTATAGCGGGTACTGCAAGCTGGTCAGCTAATACTAAGCTGCCAATGCCTGATAAAATATCACGTACATGATTTAAGCCACGTAATCCACCCAAACCACCTGGCGACGCTGCATATAAAGCCGTTACTTTATTGCGAAAAGCAGGAACCGCACCTTGCTCTGTTCGCGACGCCCAATCAATCGCATTTTTAAGCACCGCAGTAATTGAGCCATTGTATTCTGGGCTAGCGAGTAAAATACCATCGGCTGCGCGTAACTTGTCTTTTAATAACTGTGCGCCAACGGGTGTACCTTGTGCTTCAATGTCTTCATCAAACATGGGTAAATCTAAATCGGCAAGTTTAATAACTTCAACTTCTGCACCGCTTTCTAATGCAAAATGTGCCGCTTCATTAATTAATTTTTGGTTAAAGCTGTTTTTACGTAAGCTGCCTGCAAGGGCAATAATTTTTGGTACAGTCATGGTAGTCGCCTTTAATAGAGTGATTGGGTTTGTCTGTGAACTACTTTAGCAAATTTTTACTTGTAGAAAACCCGAATAAACGCAACACTTGTGTGCGTATACGCACATAAGTAAAAGGCAAGCAATATGGCGATAAAATTTGATGACTGGCAAGATGTTAAAGTCGCATTTGAAGTGGCTCGCTTAGGCACGTTAACAGCGGCAGCTGAAGCGCTCAATGTACACCATAGCACAGTGCTTAGGCGAATTAATAATCTAGAAAAAAACTTAAACGCAAGGCTGTTTCATCGCCATGCCCGTGGTTATAAAGTAACTGAAATTGGCACTAAGTTATTTGCGACAGCGCAAACCATTCATGGCTCATTAGAGCAGTTGCATAACGATATTGCTGCCGCCGACAGTACTCTCAGAGGTAGTTTACTGCTTACTACAGTGAGTGGTTTTATGGATTTACTTGGTGATGTATGCGAGCAGTTTCAAGCGTTACACCCGCAGGTGCAGTTAGAAGTTATTTTAGAGCAAAAAAGGCTAAGGCTCGATCATGGGCAAGCGCATATTGCAGTACGAGCAGGACCCAAACCTGATGAGGGTGATTATATTGCGCAGCACTTAGCACTGTTGTCGTCAGGTTTGTATGCTAATAAACGTTATATTAATAAGTACGGAATGCCTAAATCGTTAAGTGATTTACAGCAACATAATTTTGTATCAGGTGTGGCGGGTTTTAATGCTCGAGTACCTTATTTTGCATGGGCTGATGAACATATTCCTGCATCGCAAATAAAGCTACGCGTGTCTGAAACTGCAGAGGCAACTCGTGCAATAATTAAAGGCTTAGGTATTGGTGGGTTACAGCACAATGTAGCGGGGCAATATCCTGATTTAGTGCCTATATTACACAGTGAGTTAAGCTGGCCTACCGATGTATGGTTAGTCACGCATCACTTAGTGCATCGCACTGCTAAAGTACAAGCTTTTGCAGGGTTGCTAAAAACACATTTTAGTAAGTTAGCTGCTAATCAATAGCTTTAGCAGCATTTTAGCTATGTTTTAAATGATTATAATGTTTTTTTCACTTCTATCCCTAGGCGTTTAGCCAAGCGCACTAAGTTAGCTCTATCTAATTCAAGTACTCTTGCTGCTGCGGCCCAATTGTAGTTATGCTGCTTTAATTGCTCTGTAATTATTTGAAATTGCAAAGACTCAATAGCTTGCTTCAAAGGCTGGTTAATTGGGGCATTATTTAGAATTGTTGAAACAGGGCTTGGTCGTACATTCGATGTTAAGTCACAGTGTTCGCTGGTAATGGTTATTATTGGGCTTTGCCACTGACTTTGTTTTGCTTTAAGTGCGCTACGGCTAATTACATGTTCAAGCTCGCGTACATTACCGGGCCAATTATATTGATTTAGCAGCATCTGCGCGTCGGTACTTAGTTTTAATTGTTTTATTCCTAACTTACGAGCTGTTTGTTCAATAAAATAACCAGCTAGGAGTGTGATGTCTTGCTCGCGTTTACTAAGCGGTGGCACGGTAATGGGATAAACACTTAGGCGATGGTATAAATCGGCTCGAAAGCGCCCTTGTGCGACTTCTTCCTTTAAATTTCTGTTAGTGGCAGCAACGACGCGTACATCTACGTATTTTGGCGTGTCTTCACCTACCGTTTGTATTTCGCCACTTTGTAGTACACGCAATAGCTTACTTTGCATGGCAAGAGGCAGTTCGCCTATTTCATCTAAAAATAACGTGCCGCCATCAGCTAACTGAAATTTACCTTGGCGTGCATTTTGTGCGCCAGTAAACGCTCCCTTCGCATGACCAAAAAATTCACTTTCGGCAAGATTTTCAGGAAGCGATGCACAGTTTAGGTGAATAAGTGGTTGATCTTCTCTAGCTGAGTTTAAGTGAATATTACGTGCTACTAACTCTTTCCCTACACCGGTTTCCCCCAAAATTAGTACGCTAAAGTTAGACGCGGCGACGAGTTTAATTTCATTTTTAAGCGTTTGCATGAGCGGGCTTTGACCAATAATTTCGCCGCCGTCCCTTGTTAATGCTTCTCGATTTAACTCTTGCACTAGCGCATTTGAATGCTGTGCATGCTGTTTGTAGTGGGCAAGTTCTAAGGCTGTTTTAAAGTGCGCACTGCATAGAGTTTGTAAGGTATTGAGAGTATCTGCACTGATGTTATTAAATGCGTTGGCGTTGAGGCTATCCAATGTGAGTACACCCAATAGCGCATTTTTATCATAAAGAGGTAAACCTAAACACGCGTGCACAGGAATATCACCCGTTTTAGCTAATAACAGGCCATCGTACGGATCGGGTAATGGGCAGTCGTGAGCAAACTGCAGTGCGAGCGTGCTTTTGCAGATAGCTTCAAGGCGAGGGTGCTCTATTACTTTAAATCGTCTACCAAGGCTATCGGGCATCAACCCTTTAATTGCTAACGGTTTCAATTGTTCGCCCTGCAGTACCAATAACGCACTTGCATCACTTGGAATAACCCGCTCAACCGTTGCCAATAGCTGCTCAAAGCTATGCTCGTGCAGTGTGCTTTGCGCTAGCTCTAAAGCAACTTGTGTAAGGTTTAACTGCTGGCTCATGTCAAAATGACCTTTATGTGTTTTTATGATTTCATTTATAGTAGGTCATAAAGACTTGTTTTGTAAAGGGTTTTTATTTAACTAACTGAATTTTAAAGTTTAAATTGTTGGCACGATACGTGTAATAGCTAATTGATGTAGTTAATTATCGAGGTTGTTATGAATACAATGATGCTGAATAATTTAAATCCCCAAACACAGTCTATCTCGCTATACAAAACGCTATTGTTTGCTGCTAATACAGCCTTAGGCGTTAGTATGGTGTGTATTGCTGTAAGTATTTTAATTAGCTATCCATATGCTGAGCACTTTTCAATTCCGGTTCAAGTATCTGCTCATATTAGTACTATTGTTATCGCCGCTATTTTAAAAGTAAGTTATGTGCTGCGATGTGTTGCACAGCACAGCACGGCTTGGGGCAGGAAGTACGCTAATGCGCCCTATAAATTTAACTGAACCAATGCCCGAGCATGTCGCTATTTATCAAATATCGCAATGGCCGTTATGGATGTTGGCTTTTAGGCCTTTCTTTTTAGCTGGTGGCTTATTGGCATTTTTATCGGTGGCTTATTGGCTACTTATTTTAACAGGTAGTGTAAATTGGCACTTATCAATGCCTGCTACATTATGGCATGCACACGAGATGCTGTTTGGTTTTGCAGGCGTTGTAGCTGTTGGCTTTTTACTTACTGCGGCACAAACGTGGACAGGCGTACCCAGTATAAGTGGCAAAGCGCTCATGTGGCTTACGTTTATATGGCTGTTAGCTCGTTTAGCATTTTTTGTGGTATTGCCAGATATTGCTTATTTTAATTTATATGCAGCACTTATATTGCAAGTTGTGTGGTGGCTGGGTGCCATAATCGCGTTGGCGAATATGTTATTAAAAGCAAATAGCAAAAGTAACTATCCATTTTTAGCCATTTTAGCGGTGCTATGTGCGCTCAATACGTTGTATTTAATACTAGTGCTAGAGCAAAAAATGCAGCTTGCAATGGCTGTGGTTGATACCGCAGTACTGGTAATGACTTTACTTGTTGGCATTGTGGCAGGCCGCGTTTTGCCCTTTTTTACAGCCAAGGGATTGGGCCTTACTGAGCAAGTACGCACTCCTAAAATAGATAAAGTTGTTTTGTATTTATCTGTACTGGCTATTACTTTATTTTTTATTAGTAAATTATTTTTAAGCCCTATTAGTCCAGCTCCTGTGGTGGCGAGTGTCGCTGTATTGCACTTGGCCCGCTCTTTCTATTGGTGGAATAGTAAAGTACTTAAAATACCTTTGTTGTGGTCTTTGCATTTTTCGTATTTAGCTTTAGGTATTGGGTTAATGCTGGTGGCAATAAGCTTTATTGGCAGTACGGTTGCATTTAAAGATGCATTACACCTCATTACTATTGGCACAATAAGCATGATGATTTTAGCCATGATGACTCGTGTATCACATGGTCATACAGGGCGAACGCTCACTATTCCTCATTATATGGCCGTTGCATTTGCTCTCGTGCTAGTTGCTGCAATTACTCGTTCACTACTCCCTTTTATTATTGGGCCTCACCTAGCTTGGCAAATAAGTGCTCTGCTGTGGTTAGTGGCTTTTTTATTATTTTTAATTCACTGCACACCTATATTAACGCGGCGTCGTGTTGATGGGCGTCGTGGTTAGTTCACCTACAGGAAAACACTATGTTATCTGATAAAACCATTGAGATTGTAAAAAGCACTGTTCCGTTATTAGCGCAGGCGGGTACGGTTGTTACCGATCATTTTTATAAGCGCATGTTTAGTCATAATCCAGAGCTTAAAAATATTTTTAATATGGCGAATCAAGATACGGGTCGTCAGCAATTTGCACTTTTTAATGCACTCGCAGCGTACGCGCAAAACATTGATAATTTAGCCGTATTAAAAGAAGCACTGGCCCGTATTAACCATAAGCACACGAGCTTAAATATTTTACCTGAACATTACCCAATTGTAGGTGCGCATTTAATTGGCACACTAAAAGAGCTTATTCCCGAACAGTTTACTCCCGATGTAGAGTACGCGTGGCGTGAAGCATACGCACTACTTGCTGATATTTGTATAACTGAAGAAGCGGCTTTATATGCGCACAGTAAAAATAAGTACGGCGGCTGGGCAGGTACTCGTGAGTTTAAAATAACCAACAAGCAGGTTGAATCTGAGCTTGTTACGAGTTTTATACTTACGCCAGTTGACGGTGAGGCGGTTATCACACACAAGCCAGGGCAATATTTAGGTATTAAAGTTAAACCAGAGGGCGCCGAATATGAAGAAATACGTCAGTATTCTATTTCACAAAAAAGCAATGCTAAAAACTATCGTATTAGTGTTAAAAAAGAGCTACAACCAAAGCTTGGCATGGTGTCTAATCATTTACACGCACTAGAGCTGGGCGCTATTGTTGAGTTATATCCACCTGCGGGTGACTTCTTTTTGCGTAACAATACAAACCCTGCGGTACTTATTTCAGCAGGTGTTGGGCAAACGCCTATGCTTGCCATGCTTGAAACGTTATTAAGTGATAACTCTAATCAAGATATTATGTATTTACATGCATGTGAAAATACTCAGCAGCATTCGTTTGCAAAATATTTGAATGGACTAAATGCAGTATATAACCGTCTACAAACAATGACGTGGTTTAATCAAGCCATTGAGGGCGCTGACTTTATAGGGCTGATGAATTTAAACGCAGTACAAACACAATTACCATTAACGAATGGCGACTTTTACTTGTGTGGCCCTGCGGGGTTCATGGCATTTATAAAAAATCAATTGCTTGAGTTAGGTGTTAAAAACGAGCATATCCATTATGAAGTATTTGGTCCGCATCAAGACTTATAATACCGTTTAAAAGTGGGCATATTTTATACCAAACTGCATAAACCTTTAATCAATTTAACGAATTGAATTGCACTATAACGTCGTTAAAAATTTTTTATTTAGAACAACTAGATACAAAAATTTTTGCCTAGTTCTAGCGTAATTTTCTTAACGTTAAATAGACCGCATGTATAAGCAGATTGGTATTAGATAATTATTTAACTCACTAACTTAATTGCGCACTATAAAACTTTTTGAGTAGTGCGCAATTAAACTAACTAACCAGAGTTCAGGTTAACTATAATTTTTTAGTATCGCCTTGCGCCGCAAAAGCCTGTTGTTGCCAAGCATTAAATAGCTTTTTTTGCTTATCTGATATTTTTAAACCGTATGTTTTTTGCATATAGGCGTAGGTATCGGCTATGCGTTTACGTGCATCAACAGGTGGCTCGATCACACGCTGTTTAAAGTTTACTTTTACTTCGCAACGGCCATATTGCGTTGCTTTTTCATTAAGCATACCAAAACGATAATTAGAGCGATCTGCATTAATCTCGCCAATAGCGGGTGCTAAGTTGTTTATATCGGCTTCCATTTGTCTAAACTTAGCACTTACTTTTCGGCAGTTTTTACGCCCGCCATCTTGCCAGCATTGTAGCTGATGGCCAAACTCCCACGCTGGCACAATATGCTCCCATTCAATACGTAACGCTCGCACGTTTACTTTACCTGAGCGGGTAAGTGTATTTCGAGGAACATAGCCACAATTAGTGGGATCGGGAACAAGTTTTTTGCCTTGCTTTTTAATATCACAACCGCAATAAATACTTTTAGCGTCTTTAGGTAGGGTTTTAATTAAGTGTTTTTTAGCCGTTGAAAAGCGAGTAAATTGTTCGCCTGATACCGAAGCGCACAGAAAACAAGCCAATAAGGCCAGAATAAATCGGGTCATATCCATCACATACGTGAACTACAGGAGCTGATAGTCTAAAGCTTTGAAGGTAAAACTTAAAGACTATAAAAATTAAGGTGTTATTTTAGTTTCTAATACGTGTTAATCGCTTAACCCTGAAGCTTTGTATCAATAACATAACCCCACTTAGGCAAAAAAGTACGCTGGTTGCCGAAAAGCTAATAAGCAGTGGGTTATTAAAGTCTTCTCGCTGATCGTAATCCATAATGTGTAACATCCAAAAAAAGTCAAATATTCGCCATATTGTGCTGCGAATGGTAACAACTTTACCGTTACTGGCTGATAAATACAGTGTTGTGTTAAAGGTATCGTTAAATTGTACTTGCCAGATATCTTTTTTATAGCCTACTTCTCTTGAGCCTTGTTTTAAAAAGGTTGTGCTCATTGGTTCGGCATTAATGAGTAGGTGAGCCTTGGCATTTTCGGTAATTTGTATTTTAGTTGGCGCTTCAAAAGGGCGACCTGTTATACCGTTAAAGCTGTGTGGTTCACTTTTGCTGATGACGGTAATAAGAGGGGTTGTTAAAAAATTTTCAAAGATAATTTGTGTTGGATTTTTTACCTGAGATGTAATGTTGTCAAGTGATGCAACATAATCAGTTTGCGTAAATGGATTATTTAGAGTGCGTGTTGCTAGATGTTTACCATGAACTTTTTCAAGAGAGGTGGCACTCATGACTAAGCCGCCTAATAGCCAAGCTAAAATTTGTAATGCGAGTAAATACCCGAGCCATTTATGTAGTTTTCGAGCGGGCTTAAATGTTTTTTTCATGTGCTTCTATCTTATTATTGTTGTTGGCTAGTTTAATATACTGCAATGGTAAATAACTGCGACATAATGTCGCAGTTTATGTTTATAAAACAATCTAAAATATAGCTATAGTAACCGTTAAAAAATAGAGTTCTTCTTAGGGCGTATTGACCTGTCGTGATTGATTTTACAGCAGTGTGCTTGGTATTTAAGTAAGGCAGAGCCTATGATGTGTGGTTATTTCCCATAAATAGGCGATAACGTAGCATAAATACCAAACATGCGCTGATTGATGGTTATTTTCAATTATTGTTGTAAGCACATATTTGATATTTTTAGATGTTGAGTTGAGGTTAAAAATAAAAAGGTATGTACTAAGAGGAAGAATAAACTGCTAATAAACATTTAAAGTAGCTACTCACTATATAAAATAGCGAATACTGCATAGTTGATTTGGTATAAAAGGGAAACTGCGTTAAAGTTTGCAATGTAATCATTAGAGGATAAATACGAAACGATGTCGGAAATTCAATTTTTAAATGTAGATCTAGAGCTTGAGTCAAAGCAAGATATTAGTGTGCTTGTGGCAGATCTAAAAAAGGTCGCTACGATTTTACATCATGACAAAGACGAATACCGTCATTTAGCACGTATCGAAGCGACAGGTGAAGTAAGTACTCCAGATAAAGCAATAAATCACTTATGTGAGCTTATTGAATCGTGTTCGCGTAATGCGTTAAAGCAGTGGTTAAGCTGCTCGCGTAGAACGTTTGATATTGGTTTTGAATCAGGCCGCTCGCCTAAATGTTTTAATCAAGCTTTAGACGCAGATACATTATTGCGTATATCTGCGATTGGTGCAGGTATGGAAATTACAATTTATCCTATTGAAAAATAATACCAACTAATTATCTTCGCTCCACCACTGCTGCGGTCATTTTTGATACGCAGCACAGCTCATTGCGGCTGTTGGTAATTTTTATCTCCCAAACCGAGCTACGCTTACCTATATGAAATGCTTTTGCTGTGGCTGTTAAAGTACCGTTGCGAGATGCTTTTAAATGACTGGCGCTAATTTCTTGCCCAACACAATAAAACTTAGTGAAGTCGACTACAAAGTTAGCTGCATAACTTGCTACCGTTTCGGCAAGCACTACATTGGCGCCGCCATGTACCATACCCATTGGGTTGTGGTGCTCAGGTATGGCTGGCATGGTTGCTACTAAATAGTCTTCACCAATTTCAGATATTTCAATGCCCATGGTTTTCATGAGTGTGCCTTGGCCACTAATGCCTTCGTCTAGTTGTTTGCAAAACTCTAAAGTAATAGGTTGATACCAAATACTCATAACCGCTCCTTCTAATTGGTATTTAACCAGAGTTCAGGTTACTTAACCTGAGATCTGGATAATAAATCTATCTCAAGCTGCTATTTTCAGCGCTAACTACGTTGAACTTACTTGCAATAGGCCAGCTATTGACGCGCAAGTTTGCCTTGTTTTCACTGAAAATCTCTGGCTAGAGAAAAATAAATTTAAATATCACTATGATTCAATATATTAGTAAATATCTTAACCAGAGTTCAGGCTACTTAAAATATCGTTTAAATTTTCATAAATTTAAGATTATCATAAGGCTAAATTGAATGTTTGTCGTGCGAAACAGCCATTAACAACTTTAGATAATGTTGTTATTCGTAAAAAGGGTGATTATAAAGCTGAGTAATGGCGATTTATAATTAAGCGAAGTGAGTAATATTTGTAAAATGTGAATTTGCTTTAAACTAAGTTTAATACCAATTGCATTAAATTAATGATCATGTTTTTAATAAAATTGGTATAAGCAAGTCGCCATACCTTGACGCTTGCTTACATTAGCTATATTTTTTATTGGTAACTAGCGACTAGTTCTACATTATTAAAGGCATTAAAACCTTTGAGCATAATAGAGTAATTACCAGTACGAGTATCGCTACAACTTTCGCTATTTCCGTTTTTATAAGGACGGCAATCAAAGTTATTACTCGATGCAATTGCGTTGTATTTTACATGTAGATCAACATCACCACTACCACCTGAGGTTGTGAATGTAACTTGCGTCGCCCCATTTGGCACTGCAAAAGTAAACAACTGTTCGCTATTTCTAGCGCCACTAACTGTAATCGGTTGATTATTTTGTAGTACATTATCATTTGTTGGCGGGGGGGTTGAAGATCTAAAGTTTGCAATAATTGGATTTGTTAAATTTAATACTCTTGCATTGTCATGTTCTGCTAAAGTTCCCATTACATCACCATTGTATGATTTGTTTGGGTTCGACCAGTAATTAATGCGGGTACAATTATTGGTGCAATTATACGCCATTACTGAACGCCATTGCGATTGAGGTTGCTGATAGCCATGTCCAAATGAATATGGAGATGTTGATGGATCGTTTTCAGGGTTATGACGAGCGCCTTGTAAATGTCCAATTTCATGACCAAAAGAGTAATAACCCGTTGCACAGTCATAATCGACCATAGCAAAAGCGCTATTCGCATTTGCACCAATGGCTTTTGCCTGACCACAGTAACCGTTTACATCATTCACTAATATGACTACATCAGCACCGTATTGATCGCGTAATGTATGGGCTTCATCCATATAGCCATCATTTTTAGCGGCTAAGCGGTTTAAATCAGTCCCTGAGTTTGTAGCTTCAGTGTAATTAATTTGGCTTACATGAGCTACGCTAACAACAGCGTTAACGCCTGAGTTTTGATAACCTTGGTTGGTCTCGACAACAGCAAGATCAATTAAGCTATTTATATCCCCCGATTTTTGCGCAGCTGCAGGCGTATATAAAACTAATAAGCTAATATCGCTTTGTGCATTGCTAGCCATTGCTGTTTGGTAATTTTGTGCCGTTAAAATTTGCTCGCTGATTGAAGCTATGTTGCTATTGCTAGATTGCTTATAATCGGGTGCATGCTCAGCAGGTTGTTTTGCTGGATCCAGTTCAATGAAGTTATGACCAGAGTGTTTATTTGGTTGTAATTTGTAAACATGTTCGCCTACTTTTACCGTACCAGAAATCCCTTTTTCCGATTTGATGAGTGTAACTTCGTCACCATCTAAGCTTTTACCAACCCAAATTAGACTACCTGTTGCTGATGAGCTTGTTGTGCTTTTAATAAACTCAATATTATTACCTTTAATAGGTAAGAAAAAAGCATCTGTGTTGCTGCTTAGTTCAAAAAGTGGTTGCCCAAATTGAGATTGAGTACTTGCTTGTGCAGTCATGCTTTGTGAAATGTTAGAGTATTGAACTTCAAAAAGTGGAACTTGAGCGTGCGTATAACCACTGAACAGTAGGCCAATAAATAATGGTGAGTATTTTTTCATTTTATAATCCTTTTGAATTTATTTTGTTCTTATAAAGTGTACATGTTAATAATCTGTTTTCAACCCATTAACATTGGGGTGTGTTTAACAAGGCTATTATTGTAAATATAAAAATACACTTGTTTAATTTATGTAACCAGACTTTGTTTTTGTAAGTGTGAAAGGGGGATTTATTAATTATGAAAAACAAACGCTATTAGCTGGTAATCGCATAGTTTGTTTAGCTTAATTTAAATTTGCGATTTTTATTTAACTGTATATACTCACAGTTAAATGTACTGTATGGAAAACCAGTTATATGCGACCATTAACGAAGCGCCAAGCTCAAATACTCGAATTAGTTAAAGTTTTTATTAAAGACACTGGTATGCCCCCTACACGTGCAGAGATTGCACAAACACTAGGTTTTAAAAGTGCCAATGCTGCAGAAGAGCATCTAAAAGCACTTGCAAAAAAAGGTGTTATTAAAATGAAGCCAGGCGCAAGCCGAGGTATTCAACTTGTTGAAGAAGAACCTGAGCAATTGGGTTTGCCTCTAATTGGCCGAGTAGCGGCCGGTGAGCCTATTTTGGCGCAAGAGCATGTTGAAAGTCATTGTAAAATTGATCCATTAATGTTTAAACCTGCTGCCGATTTTTTACTGCGCGTTAACGGTATGAGCATGAAAGATATAGGTATTATGGATGGCGACTTATTGGCGGTGTATAAAACTCAAGTTGCTGAAAATGGGCAAGTTGTAGTTGCACGTGTTGATGATGATGTAACTGTAAAGCGCTTTGAAAAAGCAGGTCGAAAAGTACTGCTGCATGCTGAAAATGATGATTTTTCAGCAATTGAAGTCGATTTAGAAAACGAATCTTTTAATATTGAAGGTTTGGCTGTTGGGGTTATTCGTAACGCTGATTGGATGTAATACCAATTTTAGTAAAAACATGATCATTTTAGCGCATTAAATAACTCACTAACTACGTTAAAAATTATTTATATAGAACAACTATGTATCATAATTTTAGCCTTGTTATTGAGCTACTTTCTTATCACTATAATAAATCACTAATTAATGCAGTGTTAAATTAGTGATTTTATAAATGCGTGCTTTTTAGTACGCATTTTTAGTTACAAGGCTCCTTACTAAACAATTTTTATTGCACTCCTCTTTTATCCCCTTATGTTATTTGTAACCCCTATCAAAACTCAGTTCGCATCATTTTAAAATTTTAAAAGTGACATGTTTTTTTGCTAATCCGTTAATATCATTTGTTTAATTTTCATACTAAAACTTGCTTGTTGGTTAATCTTTAGCTAATTATTAATGGGCTGGGCTAACAGTAACTCATTGTTTTTAGTTTTGAGAATACACATATTTACAATAAAACCTTGGTTAGCGCAGTGTAATACCTAATTGTTTAATAAGGACGAGGGTATTAATACAAAAATAAAAATAACGAATTGGCGTTTAAGCCGTATGCCTCTTCGCTTTGCACTCGCAACAGCATCAAAGGAGTCGTCACATGGGTAAATTGAGCTCTACCTTGTGGCTTATACTGTTTGTTTTTCCGCAGCAAGTATTGGCAAATAGCCAATTTAATATGCGTAAAGGCGTAACTGATATAAGTAATAATGTTTATCAGCTGCACATGACTATATTTTTCATATGTTGTGTGATTGGGGTAATCGTGTTTGCCATTATGTTTTGGGCACTCATTCATCACCGCAAATCTAAAGGAGCAGTGCCTGCTCAATTTCACGAAAGCACGAAAGTAGAAATACTTTGGACTGCTATTCCGTTTGTTATTTTAATTGCTATGGCTATACCGGCCACTAAAACTCTAATTGCAATGGAAGATGCCAGTAAGGCTGATCTCACTATTAAAATTACAGGATCGCAATGGAAATGGCATTACGAATACATGGGTGAAGACGTTGAGTTTTACTCAATGCTTTCTACTCCTCAAGACGAAATTGCTAATCTTGCACAGAAAAACCCTAACTATTTACTTGAGGTAGATAAACCACTGGTACTGCCTATAAACCAAAAAGTACGTTTTTTAATGACCTCAGACGATGTTATTCACTCGTGGTGGGTGCCCGATTTTGCCGTCAAAAAAGACGCAAATCCTGGGTTTATAAACGAAACATGGACCAATATAAACGAAGAAGGGATTTACCGGGGTCAATGCGCTGAGCTGTGCGGTAAAGATCATGGTTTTATGCCTGTGGTTGTAGTTGCAAAATCAGAATCCGATTTTAAAACCTGGTTGGTAGATGCAAAGCAGGCTAAGCAGAAAGCTGCGCTGGCAGATGCCGCACTGCTTGATCAAACGTTACCTAAAGATGAGTTAATGACTTTGGGTGAACAAGTATATATGGCTAATTGTGCAGCGTGCCATCAGCCTACGGGCATGGGATTACCAGGTGTATTTCCTGCACTTAAAGGGAGTCCAATTGTATTAGGGGATATTGAAGATCACATTGATATAATTATTCATGGCCGCCCAGGCACTGCAATGCAAGCCTTTGCAAAACAGTTATCTATAAAGCAATTAGCAGCAGTTATTACTTATAAGCGTAATGCATGGGGTAACGATACGGGTGATGTTATTCAGCCGAGTCAAATACAGACAGCACTTGATGCCAAAGTGGAGGCGAACTAATGAGTAGCATAGTAGAACAACCTAACGCCGATGAAGCGCATCATGCACATCACCCTGCAAAAGGATTTAAACGCTGGCTTTATACAACCAATCATAAAGATATAGGTAGTTTATATTTAATATTTTCGCTGACCATGTTTTTAATTGGTGGCGCAATGGCCATGGTGATTAGGGCTGAATTATTTCAACCAGGTTTACAGTTGGTTGATCCCCACTTTTTTAATCAAATGACCACCGTACACGGTTTAATTATGGTATTTGGTGCAGTAATGCCAGCCTTTACTGGTCTTGCCAATTGGATGGTGCCGCTGATGATTGGTGCACCTGATATGGCACTACCAAGAATGAATAACTGGAGTTTTTGGATTTTACCGTTTGCGTTTTTAATTTTATTAGCATCGTTATTTATGCCCGGTGGTGGTCCTGCATTTGGCTGGACTTTTTATGCTCCGCTCTCTACAACTTACAGTAATG
This sequence comes from Pseudoalteromonas sp. Ld19, assembly GCF_045064135.1. Taxonomy (NCBI): domain Bacteria; kingdom Pseudomonadati; phylum Pseudomonadota; class Gammaproteobacteria; order Alteromonadales; family Pseudoalteromonadaceae; genus Pseudoalteromonas; species Pseudoalteromonas sp. Ld19. The sequence goes on from NZ_JBISHA010000016.1 coordinate 39,788, forward strand.
ACAATACGGCGTTGTTTGTATTTGCCGTACATATAATGGGAATAAGTTCAATTATGGGGGCTATTAATGTAATTGTCACCATAGTTAACTTACGTGCTCCAGGCATGACATGGATGAAGCTCCCCCTATTTGTATGGACATGGTTAATTACTGCCTTTTTATTAATTGCGGTAATGCCCGTACTTGCAGGGGCTGTCACTATGGTGCTTACCGATAAGTACTTTGCGACCAGCTTTTTTGATGCCGCAGGTGGCGGTGATCCGGTGATGTTTCAGCATATTTTCTGGTTTTTTGGTCACCCAGAAGTGTACATCATGATTTTGCCAGCGTTCGGTATTATATCGACCATAGTGCCTACTTTCTCGCGTAAAAAACTCTTTGGTTATGCCTCTATGGTGTATGCCACATCCTCGATTGCGCTGCTGAGCTTTATTGTTTGGGCGCATCATATGTTTACCACGGGGATGCCTGTAGCAGGTGAATTGTTTTTTATGTACGCCACAATGCTTATATCTGTGCCCACTGGGGTCAAAGTATTTAACTGGGTTGCCACTATGTGGAAGGGTTCAATAAGTTTTGAGGTACCCATGCTATTTAGTATTGCCTTTATTGTATTGTTTACCCTAGGTGGCTTTTCTGGGTTGATGTTAGCCATTACACCTGCTGATTTTCAATATCACGATACTTACTTTGTTGTAGCGCATTTTCACTATGTATTAGTAACCGGTGCGATATTCTCGATTATGGCGGGCGCTTATTATTGGCTGCCTAAGTGGACGGGCAATATGTTTAATATCACCTTAGCTAAATGGCATTTTTGGTTATCACTGGTGAGCGTCAATGTACTGTTTTTTCCTATGCACTTTGTAGGACTTGCTGGTATGCCGCGTCGTATTCCTGATTATGCACTGCAATTTGCCGATTTTAACGCAATCATAAGTATTGGTGGTTTTGCCTTTGGCTTATCGCAATTGCTGTTTGTGGCTGTTGTAATTAAATGTGCTCGTGGTGGCGATAAAGTACCTGCAAAAGTATGGGATGGGGCAGAAGGGCTTGAGTGGGAAGTTGACTCACCAGCTCCGTATCATACTTTTTCTACACCTCCGGAAATAAAGTAATGACACACGCACCGCTACTTAAGCGCTTGATATTAATTTGCGTGGGTATGTTTGCATTTGCATTTGCCTTAGTGCCCTTATACGACGTGTTTTGCGACGTAACAGGGCTCAATGGCAAGCCTTCGCTAGAGCAAGCAAAGCAAAGTACACAAATAATACAAAATCGTGAAGTTGGCGTTAGCTTTACTACGCATGCTCAAAGCGGTGCGCCATTCGAAGTTAAATCAAAAGAATACAGCGTTGTGGTAAAGCCCGGTGCAATGCGTGAAGTGTTTTTTAGCGCTAAAAATAACAGCGAGCTAGATAAGGTAATGCAGGCTGTACCTTCTGTTTCACCAGGTAAAGCGGCAAAGTATTTACATAAAATTGCTTGTTTTTGTTTCGATCAACAACCGTTAAAAGCAGGTGAAGAACTTGAATTCAAATTACTTTTTTATGTTGATACTGCACTACCAAGTGACATAGAAGAATTAACTTTATCGTATACCGTATTTGATATTAGTGAACAGCTAGTGGCAAGTAATAACTAGCTTTTTAAACTAGTGTAAAACTAGGAGTAAATAAAATGAATCAAAAATATGAGCATTATTATGTACCAGATCAAAGCCCATGGCCCATTGTGGGTGCTATTGCATTGTTTTTTATAGCAGTGGGCGCAGGCTTAACGGTTATGGATGTTGGAAAAGAATCTGGCGGTGGTATTTATCTACTTTATGCCGGAATTGCTGTGCTTTTATATATGTTGTTTAGTTGGTTTAAAAATGTAATTAGTGAGTCGGACCAAGGTTTGTATTCAGCGCAAATGGATCGCTCTTTTAGGCAAGGTATGAGCTGGTTTATTTTTTCTGAAGTTATGTTTTTTATGGCTTTTTTTGGTGCGCTGTTTTATGCGCGGGTTCTGTCGGTTCCATGGCTTGGGGGGGCTGGTAATAATGCAATGACTAACGAAGTGCTTTGGCCTACCTTTGAAGCTGTTTGGCCCTTACTTTCAACACCTGCTGGAGAAACAACTCAGGCTATGGGTTGGCAAGGTTTGCCACTTATAAATACCTTAATACTACTTACCTCGTCGGTTACTTTGCATTTTGCCCATGTTGCGATGGAAAACAATAAACGCACCCCACTTAAAGTATTTTTAGGGGCTACTGTTTTATTGGGGGTTTGCTTTTTAGGACTGCAAGTTGAGGAGTATATACATGCATATAATGATCTTAATTTAACCTTAGATGCCGGTGTTTACGGTAATACGTTCTTTTTATTGACGGGTTTTCATGGCATGCATGTAACGCTCGGCACCGTACTTTTATTGGTTATACTTTTACGCATTCTAAAAGGACATTTTACTAAAGATAAGCACTTTGCTTTTCAGGCTGCTGCTTGGTATTGGCACTTTGTAGATGTGGTGTGGTTGTGTTTATTTGTATTTGTATATGTGCTGTAGTGGCCATAGGCGAGTCATTCGCTTTAATAAACCCAAGCTTAAGTGCTGCAATCACAACAACTAAAACGACCACAGAAAACACTACGCGACGACCTAAAAAGTGGGACATGGGTCGTCCACCTGTTTTCCCAGAGACCATAATAAATAATGCTCTAAATAAGTTAAAAAGTATAAATATTAACAACAGTACGATAATAATTTTAATAATCACTGAGTTGACCCTTTATGCAGTTAGTTTTATTTCACAAACAAAAGCTTAGTTCAATAATCACACTTTGTATGGTCGTGGTTGTTGTGTTGGTCTGCGTGCGCTTAGGTTTTTGGCAATTACAGCGCGGCGAGCAAAAGCAACAGCAGCTAATTGCCATTGCTGAGTTGCAAACTCGTGGCGTTATGAACTGGCCTCAATTACTTAACTTGCCTGATAGTTGGAACAAAACGGGCGTATTAGTGGAGCTAAAAGGGCAGTTTGTACAAAACCACTATTGGCTTTTAGATAACCAAGTTTACAACGGGCAAGTAGGATACGATTTACTCGCTTTGTTAAAGCCCGATAATGATCCTAAAGTGATTTTAGTTAATTTGGGGTGGATAAAAGCGCCTATATCGAGAGATATTTTGCCACAAGTTACTCTCCCAAATGGCGATTTTATTCTAAAAGCACAAATAAAAGAAAATAACCTCAGTGGTTTTACACTTGAAAATAAAGCTACAAATAATGACTTACCTACACGAATCCAATCTATTGATTTGAATATGCTAAGTGCTCAAAGCCAGCAATCATTAATTAATTTTATGGCTTATCGACAAGGTAGTGGTGATGAAATTGCTATACCTCATTACGAGGCTGTAGTGATGAGTCCTCAAAAACATAATGCTTACGCCGTGCAGTGGTTTCTAATTGCTGTTGCATGTGTTGTTGTCGCTATTTTTGCAAGTAAGAAAAGGACACATAATGAAAAGTAACCCTCTTTTATTGTTTGTAGGTTGCTGTGCTATACCGCTAATTTTGGCATATGGCGCACTGAAATTTGATTGGTTGCCAACTGCAATTACTAATCACGGTGAGTTTTTAAGTGGAAACGTTAAATTTGAAAACTGGCCGCAAAGCAATCCAAAGCAGTGGACTATTGCACTTAACTATTCAAGTCAATGTAATACACCTTGTAGCGAGCAACTTGAAGCGCTAAATAACTTATATGTAGCGCTTGGTAAAAATCAAGGCAAGGTTGATATGGCAACAATGGGGCGACCTGATGATAAAAACTCACCTTGGAAAATTATTGCTGAGCAACAAAGCTTACAACCTGCAAGTTTGTATTTAATCGATCATATGGGGTTAGTCGTGCTGGAATATCCTTTTAAGGCGCAACCACAAGAAAATCGTTTGGTGCAAAAGGGACTATTAAAAGATTTAAAAAAACTACTTAATTATTCACGTTCAAGCTAGCTAGTTCCATTTGGTTTAAGTTGGAGTATTCGATGTATAAAAATTATAAAAACTTAGTGTTAGTAACTGGACTGCTGGCTTTGATTGTTGTGGCGCTAGGTGCTTACACTCGCTTAAGCGATGCGGGGTTGGGTTGCCCTGACTGGCCTGGCTGTTATGGTTTTTTAACAGTTCCTAAGCATGAGGCCGATATTGCGCTTGCTACACAGAGCTATCCAGACATGATGTTCGAAACAGCTAAAGCGTGGAAAGAAATGATTCATCGTTATTTTGCCGGCACGCTTGGGTTACTCATTTTAGCTTTATTTATACTCGCTTTTTTAAAGCGTCAATACCCAACAACGCCAGTGAAGTTACCATTGTTATTGTTATTGTTGGTTGTATTTCAAGCTGCACTAGGTATGTGGACTGTGACTATGAATTTACAACCGTTAATAGTAATGGGCCATTTACTTGGAGGTTTTAGTATTTTATCGCTTATTACTTTGTTGTATTTAAGGTTAACAGCAAAGCTGATTATGGGCGGTGATGAGGGAGCTAAGCACTACTTTGGATTAAGTCTAATTGCGCTTGGTGTGCTTGTTATACAAATAGCGTTAGGTGGCTGGCTTGCTGCAAATTATGCCGCTCCCCATTGTAGTGGTTTGCCATTTTGTAATTATGCACAGCCGTTTTCATTAAGTAGCGTGTTTCAATTACCGTTAGAGCACAGTAGTTATGAGTTTGGCGTGCTATCGCAGCAAGCGCGAATGTCTATTCATTTATTGCACCGTATTTGGGCATTAGTTACTTGTGTCGTTTTGGCACTCGTTATGTGGAAAATATACAGCGAGGCTTACTCTCAAAAGATTAAAAATTGTGTCGTAAGTGTATTATTTTTTCTGTTTTGCCAAATTAGCTTAGGACTTATTTTAGTACATTGGCACTTTCCGTTAGGTGTTGCGCTAGCGCATAACTTAATGGCTGCCATACTGTTATTAAGTATGGTTAGGCTGTGTTATTACTTAAAATCACGCACATAAAGGGGAAATGTTATGGCACTTACAATTGATAAAAAAGCAATACTACCCGCTAATACTCAGCCGTTGGCTTTACGCAGTTATAATTTGCTACAAGATTATTTGGCAATTAGTAAATTTAAAGTGGTAGCAATGCTTGTATTAACTGCTTGGGTTGGGTTAGCACTGGCTCCCGATGTTGGGCGTGGTATAGCGGTACAATTTATTAGTTTGTTAGGCATAGGGCTACTTTCTGCAGCAGCAGCTGTTATTAATCATGTAGTTGATAGCGAGATAGATTCTAAAATGGCACGAACCCGTCACCGCCCAGTGGCTAAGGGGCGTTTAAGTAAAATGCACGCTCTTAGTTTTGCGGCTGTTATTGGGGTGGCAGGCTTTATTATGTTGATGATTTGGGCCAATACTTTAACAGCTGTCTTAACGCTGTTTGCCTTGGTAGGGTATGCTTTTGTTTATACGTCATTTTTAAAGCGTGCAACACCACAGAATATTGTTATTGGAGGGTTAGCTGGTGCAATGCCACCATTGTTAGGTTGGGTATCAGAAACAAACCAAATGGCAGCCGCACCTTGGCTATTGGTGATGATTATATTTACGTGGACCCCACCACACTTTTGGGCACTGGCTATAGCGCGAAAACGCGATTATGAACGCGCTAAAATCCCTATGTTGCCGGTAACACACGGAATTGATTTTTGTAAAACGTGTGTAGTTGCTTACTCTGTTTTACTCGCTGTTGTTTGTGTACTGCCTTATTTAATTGGTATGTCGGGATTAATATATTTGATAGGCGCATGTGTATTAAATGCAGTATTTATTTATAAAGCAGTTAAGTTAAAAATTGCCGGAAATGATGAGATTGCAATGGATTTATTTCGTTTTTCGATTGTCCATTTAATGGTACTCTTTGTGGTCTTATTTATAGATAAATGGCTCCCTTTATGAAGCAGTTATGGCTTGGATTAATTGTTGTTTTAGCTTTGTTTTTATCAGCATGTTCTAATGAGAATAGCCCTCCAGATGTTAATGCGTTGGTTTACGAAAAGGCAAAACCATTATCTGATTTTACGCTAAATGATCAGCATGGCGAATTGGTCACTAAACAGCAGTTTGTAGGTCAATGGAATTTAGTGTTTTTAGGTTATACAAGTTGCCCAGATATTTGCCCTTTAACACTGGCTAAGCTAAATGTGGTGTATAAAAATCTAAAAGCGGATTATCCATTGCAAATTTGGTTCCTATCGGTTGATCCTAATCGAGATACATCTGTAAAGAGAAAGCAATATATAGATTATTTTAACCCTGATTTTTTAGCCGTATCTGGTGAGCATAAACATCTTTTTCCGGTAGTCAGAGAGCTTGGTTTAATTTATGCGATTAGCGATAGTAGCGAGTCAGAATATGCAGTAGATCATAGTGCCTCAGTCGCGATGGTTGACCAAAGTGGTGCACTAAGAGCTATATTCAAACCTGAATTTAAGCAAGGTAGTGTACCGCTCATTAACGCGACTCAGCTTACCGAAGAATTTACAACAATAGCGAACTACTATAGAAACTAGTTTTTTACTTTTTACCAATTTTAAAGGGGCTTTATGCTCCTTTTTACGTTTTTTCACTTCAATTCAAAATTAATCATGCATTTTATGGCAATTTCATTAACTAGGTCTAAGCTTTTATTATGATCTGAATTAACAGGGAATGTGCTCATTAAATGTTAAAGCTTCCTAGCGAACTTGCCATCACACAAGTTGAAATACTGCATCAAGATTTACTACAAGAGCTTCATAGCAACGACGACATTTGCCTTGATATTAGCGATGTGATTTCTGCTGATACCGCTTCAATTCAACTTTTATGCGCTTTACAAAAACATCTACTCACCATACAGCATAAAATAATATGGGTAGGCAGTAGTGAGGCTTTAACACATACAATTAATCAGCTGGGATTAAGCCAGTACTTAATAATTGACAGTAAAGGTTAGGGGTGTATATGAAAAAAATTTTAGCGGTGGATGATTCTGCATCAATGCGTCAGATGGTGAGCTTTACTTTAAAAACCGCAGGGTTTGATGTAACTGAAGCGAAAGATGGTAGCGAGGCACTTGCTATAGCTAAGCAGCAAGATTTTGATGCCGTCATTTCTGATGTGAATATGCCAATAATGGATGGGATTACATTAATCCGAGAGCTGCGTACATTACCCAGTTATAAATTTACGCCGCTACTAATGCTAACTACAGAGTCTGGATTAGAAAAAAAAGTAGAAGGTAAAGCAGCTGGCGCGACTGGTTGGGTTGTTAAGCCATTTAATCCTGAGCAGCTGCTCGCGGTAATTAAAAAGATTATTCGATAGGGCCTGCTTATCTTTCGAGGTTAAATTTGCAGCAGTGTGTTTGGTATTTAGGCAAGGCAGAGCCTATGGTGTGTGGTTATTCCCCATAAATAGGCGATAACGCAGCACAAATACCAAACATGCGCTGCCCGGAGAGTTCTGCCTAGGGGCAATTTACTCTTTGTTGCTCGGTTTTTACTTAGCCCACTGGGTTACAAGCCTCGCGCCGCGATTAAATAGCCCCTAGATTGAACAAATTTTAATCCTAAAAGATAGACAGGCCCTAATAAAGGAGCGCAGTGTGAGTATAGATTTAAGTCAATTTTTTGAAGTTTTCTTTGAAGAGAGTTTTGAAGGCCTAGATACCATGGAGGCTGAGCTCTTAAACTTGGTGCCTGGAGAGGAAGACTTAGAAACTATAAACACTATATTTAGAGCTGCTCACTCAATTAAAGGAGGAAGCGGGACCTTTGGCTTTAGCTCTGTTGCTGATTTCACTCATGTACTTGAAACACTATTAGATCAAATCCGCCAAGGAGAGCGAGAGCTTGGCACTGAACATGTTAATTTGTTACTCAAAGCAGTTGATTGTTTACGTGGATTGCTTGCTGCACTTCAAGCAGAGCAAGACCCTGATCTAACTGAGGCAGATTCCTTACGCATGCAATTTGAAAGCGTACTAGGAATGAAAAGCGATAGCCAAGAAAGCATATCTCAAAGCGAAAATAAAAAACCAGACAGTAATACTTACCAAATTGATTTTAAGCCTCATCATCATTTATTTAAAACAGGCAATGAACCTCTATATATGATTGGTGAGCTTCAAGAGCTTGGCGACTTAGAAACGACCGTATTTTATGACGAAGTTCCTGATATTACAGATTTAAGCAGCGATGAATGTTTTTTACACTGGCGCTTTTTCTTAAATACAAGCCGTGATGAAAGCGTGATAAAAGAAGTTTTTGAATGGGTTGAAGATGACTCCGACATCACTATTGAACTATGTGGTGGCGTATTTACTGACGATGATCAAATATCAATAAGTAAAAATGCGAACGATAATACACCTCAAGCTATTGAAACTGAAACATCAAAACCAGTAGTCGTAGCACCACCAAGCGTTAAATCGCCTAGCAATCCAATATCTCCAGCAGCAAGTGCAAATAAAAAAACAGCAACAACCCCTGAATCTACTTCTATTCGTGTCGGTATTGATAAGGTTGATTCATTGATAAACATGGTTGGTGAACTCGTTATTACACAAGCCATGCTCAATCAACTGAGCGAGCAAGAAATTACGCCCGCGACTATCACGTCTTTGCAAGAAGGTTTAGCGCAACTAGCGCATAACACACGTGATTTACAAGAAAATGTAATGCGCATACGCATGCTCCCCATTAACTTTGTATTTAGTCGTTTTCCGCGTTTGGTCCGTGATATAGCGCAAAAGCTAAATAAACAGGTAGAGCTGAAGTTGATTGGAGAGCAAACTGAGCTTGATAAAACCGTGATGGAAAAAATATCAGATCCTATGGTGCATTTGGTTAGAAACTCGCTCGATCATGGTTTAGAGACGGTTGAGCAAAGAGTGCTTGATGGAAAAGATCCTGTAGGCACGGTTACTTTAAATGCATTTCATCAAGGCGGTAATATTGTGATTGAGATAATGGATGATGGACAAGGACTCAACACACAAAAAATTAGATCAAAAGCAATAAGTAACGGGTTAATTTCAGCAGATAACAGTCTTAGTGATGATGAAATTAATGAGCTTATTTTTATGCCAGGCTTTTCGACTATGGACAAAGTAAGTGATTTATCGGGCCGTGGTGTGGGCATGGATGTCGTAAAGCGAAATATTCAATCATTAAACGGCTCAGTAGAAGTAACATCTGCTCCAGGGGTTGGCTCTACATTTACGATTAGGTTACCCCTTACATTAGCTATTTTAGATGGTCAACTCGTTAAAGTGAGTCAGCATACTTATATTATTCCACTTATTTCGATTGTGGAGTCACTGCAAATAGATATAGCAAAGGTGAGCCGAGTAGGCAAAAACCTCGATGTACTTAGACTTCGAGATGAATATATTCCGATTTTAAGACTCTACGATATTTTTAATCATAACAATGCGATTGAATCATTAGATAAAACTCTACTTGTGGTTGTTGAAACCGACAATCAAAAGGTAGGGTTACTTGTTGATGATTTACTGTCTCAACAGCAGGTGGTTATTAAAAGTTTAGAGGCTAATTACCACAAGGTTGATGGTGTATCAGGGGCAACAATTTTAGGCGATGGGCGCGTGTCACTCATTGTTGATATTAGTGGTTTGATAAAACTTTCAGGTTTGAAAAAACCAGGTAGTCAAGAGCTAAGCCTTGAACCAAGCGTCGCCCTGGAGGCGTTATGATTTCCGATCAAAACCAGCTAAGTAACCAATTAAACCTTCAGCAGCAACAAGGTATAAAGCAGTTTTTAACTTTTATGATGGCCGATGAAGAGTACGGTGTGGATATTTTAACAGTGCAAGAAATTCGGAGCTGGGAAGAAATTACAGTGCTACCTAATGCACCTGAGTTCGTAAAAGGCGTTATTAATTTACGTGGAACGATAGTTCCAATAATTGATTTACGATTACGCTTTGGATTACCAAGTACTGATTATGGCCCTCTAACCGTTGTTATTGTTGTCAAAATAAAATTTGAACAAGGTAGCAAAATTATAGGCATAACAGTAGATGCTGTTTCAGATGTTTACAGCATTGCAGAGCAAGATGCTAAAGCAGTACCAAATATATCTGACTCAAATAATTGTGAGTATGTAGCTGGTTTAGTCAATGTTGGTGAAAAAATGGTGGCATTAATTGACCTGCAAAAAACAATGAACATTTAGCCAAAGAATAGCTAAATAAAGTACTCAAAATAAACTTAAAGGTGGTGATGGGCATGGGATGGTTTAGTAATCCAAAGCAGTCAAAATCGAGTAATGATTTAATTGTAGATGCATTAAATAAGTCATTAGCTGTGATTGAGTTTGAACCTAGTGGTGCAATAATTACTGCTAATACTAACTTTCTAAACGTAATGGGGTATCGGTTAGAAGAGGTTCAAGGGCGGCACCACTCTTTATTTTTGAATGATGATGATTCGCAAAGTGATAGTTATAAAAGCTTTTGGCAACGCTTACGCAATGGTGAGTTTATTTCAGATGAGTTTAAGCGTTTTGCTAAAAGCGGTAAAGAAGTGTGGATTCAGGCTACTTACAATCCAATTCTTGATTCGGAAGGTCAAGTACGTAAAGTCATTAAATTTGCTACAGATATCACTGAGCAAAAGCTTATATCGGCAAATGCTTCGGGACAGATTAATGCGATCAGCAAATCTCAAGCGGTCATTGAGTTCAGCTTAGATGGCACTATTATTAACGCTAATGAAAACTTTTTAAATGCGCTTGACTATAAGCTCAGTGAGATTGAAGGACAGCACCATAGATTATTTGTTGAACCTGAATATGCAGATAGTGATGAATATAAAGAATTTTGGGCAAAACTAGGCCGTGGAGAATTTGATTCTGGTGAATACTTAAGAATTGGTAAACACGGTAAAGAGGTATGGATACAAGCTTCTTACAACCCAATTTATGATATGAATGGTAAACCATATAAAGTTATTAAATACGCATCTGACATTAGCGTACAAAAAGAATTAGAAAAGTTATCTCGAAAGGCCGCAGATTTAGCAAGCGCTCTCAAAGTATGCCAAGCAAGCGTAATGATTGCTGATAAAGATCTTAATATTGTATTTGTGAACGATCGAGTTCAAGAAATGCTTAAGGTCCGAGAAAAGGAACTGCAATCGGTATTACCGAGTTTCTCTGTTGATAATTTGGTCGGAACTTGTGTTGATGATTTTCATAAAAAAGCATCGCACCAGCGCGAGTTATTAAAAAATTTAGAGAAACCACACAAAGCTGAATTACGCTTAGCAGGGCTTATTTTCACCTTGGTTGCATCGCCTTGGATAAGCCACGAAGGAAAAAGGCTAGGCACTATAGTTGAGTGGGAAGATATTACAAACGATGTTGCAAAGGCGGAAGAAGAACGTAGAGCAGCACAAGAAAATCTACGTGTACGTCAAGCATTAGATACAGTAGCGACGAATACAATGATTGCAGATGTATCAAACGTTATTGTTTATATGAATGCTGCTGTTAGAAACATGATGAGTATTGCTGAAAAAGATTTACAAAAAGATTTACCTAATTTTGACAGTACGAATCTAATAAATCAGAACATTGACATATTCCACAAAAATCCAGCGCATCAGCAAAATCTACTTGCCAAATTAACAAATACTTATAGCACCGAAATTAAAATGGGCGGACGCACATTTGGTTTAGTCGCTAACCCTATAATAACATCAGAGCAAGAAAAAATAGGCACAGTGGTTGAGTGGGAAGATAGAACCGCACAGGTTGCAATTGAAAAAGAAATTGCCCAGCTTATTGGTGCTGCTGGGAGTGGAGAATTAGATACAAGAGTTATGGAGGAGGGGAAACAAGGGTTTTTCCTGCGCTTGGCACAAGGGTTAAATAGCTTAATAAAAATAGTCGACGATACAGTTGCTGACACTGGCAATATGCTCAGTGCAATGGCGAGTGGTGACTTATCAAAACGAATTGAAAAAGATTATAAAGGCTCATTTGATAAATTAAAACGTGATGCTAATGCAACGGCAGATAAGTTAACTGAAGTAATTAATCGTATAAATTCATCAGCAACGTTGGTAGCCAGTGGCGCAGAGGAAATATCACAGGGTAATACAGATTTAAGTCAGCGGACAGAAGAGCAAGCTTCCTCGTTAGAGGAAACAGCATCAAGCATGGAGGAAATGACCAGTACAGTTCGTCAAAATGCAGATAACGCCAAAGTTGCAAACGATCTAGCTGAAGAAACATGTGAAAAGGCGATTCAAGGCGGTGAAGTTGTTAATAAAGCAGTAATAAGTATGTCGGCTATTAATGAGTCGAGCAAAAAGATTGCAGATATTATTGGTGTAATTGATGAAATAGCATTTCAAACTAACTTATTAGCGCTTAATGCTGCAGTTGAAGCGGCAAGAGCAGGTGAGCAAGGGCGTGGTTTTGCAGTGGTTGCTGGTGAGGTACGAAACTTAGCGCAACGCTCTGCAGGTGCAGCGAAAGAAATTAAAGAGTTAATAAGAGATAGTGTAGGTAAAGTGGCCGATGGTTCTCAATTAGTGAATGAGTCAGGCGCGACGCTAAAAGAAATTGTTGTATCGGTACAACGAGTCACGCAAATGATTTCTGATATTACAGAAGCATCCGAAGAGCAAAGTGCCGGTATTGAACAGGTTAATAAAGCTATTTCTCAAATGGATGAAATGACGCAACAAAATGCAGCTCTAGTAGAGCAAGCTTCTGCAGCTGGTGAGTCGATGGCTGAACAAGCTAATGAGATGCGCCGCTTACTTAATTTTTTCTCATTAGGTCAGCAAGATATGGCAATCATTTCGCCGACTGTGCGAACACCTGAATTATCCCATAAACCACAAAGTAGCTTTATTCGAAGTACACCCAGAGGCGATAACTTTGTTGATTCAGCTGATGAGTGGGAAGAGTTTTAACAGCTTTACTGAGAGCGAATAATGAAAGAGTTTTTATGTACGGATCGCGACTTTAAAGAGATTGCTAGTTTAGTTTATGACGCATGCGGTATTGTTTTAGGTGATCATAAACGTGAAATGGTTTACTCACGTTTAGCTAGGCGTATTAGAGAGCGAAAGCTAAATAATTTTGAAGCTTATTTAGAATACTTAAAGAGTAATAAAGATCAGGAGTTTGATGCATTTATTAATGCAATAACAACTAACTTAACGTCTTTTTTTCGTGAGATACATCACTTTGAATTTATTAGAACCCAGCTTATACCTGATCTTCTAAAAGCAAATAAGCAAAGTAAGCGAGTAAGAATTTGGTCTGCTGGTTGTTCAACAGGTGAAGAGCCTTACAGCTTGGCGATGACAATATATAACGCATTTCCAAGTACTTGGGACGTAAAAATATTAGCCACAGATTTGGATTCTAACGTACTGGAGAAAGCACAAAAGGGTATTTATACAGCTGCTAATGTGAATGGATTAGAACCGGCGCAACTTAAGCGTTGGTTTTTAACGAGTAAAGACGGTGAAAGCTATAAAGTTAAAGATAAACTACAAGAATCTATTTCATTTAAGCGCTTAAATTTGTTGCAAGACTGGCCTATGAAAGGGTCGTTCGATCTTATTTTATGTCGAAATGTTGTTATTTATTTTGATAAAGAAACAAAAGATCAGCTTTTTCAGCGCTACGCTAACATACTAAATTCGCAAGGTCATTTGTTTTTGGGTCACTCAGAGAGTATGGGTAAAGAGCATTCGCAATTTAAAAATTTAGGAAAAACTATGTACCGAAAGAGCGCTGATGCACGCTGAACTTAGGCCCGTATTACCTAGCTTTGAGCACATAAAGCGATATTGGGATTCAGGTAGAGACAGTGTTGTTGCTAAGGTGCTTCCAGGTGAATTTTATGTTTCTAAAAATAACGAGCTTATTTCTACCGTGCTGGGGTCGTGTATTGCTGCCTGTGTTTATGATGAGAGCTTGGGAATTGGAGGGATGAACCATTTTATGCTTCCTATTCAGAAAGACACAGATCTGAAAAACGCGCATAGTTTGAGTTGCCGATACGGTAACTGGGCCATGGAGTACCTTATAAATGAGGTATTAAAAAATGGAGCGTCTCGCCATAACTTAAAAATAAAATTGTTTGGGGGCGGTAAAATTATTAGTGCGATGACCGATATTGGACTGGGAAATATTAGTTTTGCAATGGCTTATATTGAAGAGGAGGCGTTAAATTTAGTTGCTCATGATATGGGCGGGCCATGGCCTCGAAAAATATTTTTTCATCCGCATACCGGTAAAGTTTATATGAAAAAATTAAGAAATTTACATAACAACACGATTGAAAAACGCGAAGTACGTTATTTGCAAAACCTTAAAAAGCAAGAAGTAACAACAGATATAGAGCTGTTTTAGGAGTATGCATGATTAAAGTATTGATAATAGATGATTCTCCTCTAATTAGGCGTTTACTCACAGAGATATTACAGCAGGCTAAAGATATCACGGTAGTTGGTAGTGCTGAGGACCCTTACGAAGCACGCGAAATGATAAAAAAACTCAACCCCGATGTGCTAACGCTTGACGTAGAAATGCCAAAAATGGATGGTATTAGTTTTTTAAAAAACCTAATGCGATTAAGGCCTATGCCTGTAGTGATGATCTCTACGCTAACCCAAAAAGGCTCTCCCATCACATTAGAAGCATTAGAATTAGGGGCTATTGATTTTATAGCTAAACCTACCAACAATATAAAAGAGCAAATGAGCCAATACGCATCATTGGTTCAGCAAAAGGTGCGAGTAGCAGCCGGTGCAAGAGTAAGAAGCGCTAAAAAAGGAGTCATTATAAATGAGCCTATTCATGTTAATGCTCAATTCTCACTAAATAAAATAATAGCGATAGGTGCTTCAACCGGCGGTACAGAAGCGATAAAAGAAGTGCTGACTAAAATGCCCAAAAATTGCCCTCCGATTGTTATTACACAGCATATTCCGCCGGTGTTTAGTACTTCGTTTGCTGAGCGAATGAATCGTACGTGCATAATAAATGTAAAAGAGGCTGAACATGGCGACAAGCTGAATGCTGGTTGGGCGTATATAGCACCTGGAGGCTTTCATTTAAGTATTAAAAAGCAAGGCATAGGATTGTATTGCCAGCTTGATGATAACGACCCTGTTAACAGGCACAAGCCTGCTGTAGATGTATTATTTAATTCATTAATCGAAATAGGAGCTAAAAATATAGTTGCCGCAATTCTTACCGGTATGGGGTGTGATGGCGCAAAAGGATTGCTTGCATTAAAACAAAATGGCGCTTACACCATAGCTCAGGATGAGTATTCATCTGTTGTGTGGGGGATGCCAAAAGCAGCTGTAGAATTAGATGCAGTTAATGAAGTAGTTGCTCTTGATAAAGTGGCTCAGAGTCTTTTAAAGCAGATTATTAAAAATTAACTTAGGCTAAAAAGCCTAAGTTATAATTTGCGCCAAATACCATCAAAATGCAAAGTACGATGTTTTACGAGAGCTTAGGGCGTGTAACTTTGTAATAATACCGTTCGGCATAAGTGTTTGAGCAACTTAATGAATTAAATCACCCCATAATGTCGTTAAAATTTTTTATTTAGAACACTATTGCAAATAAACTCAACGCAGTTAGCGCCGAAAATAGCTGCTTTGTTATTGAATAACCCAAGGCTGAGAAAACCAGTAATAGCTGCTAGGGTTTTCAATGGAAGGCGCAGTGCAGTTAAAGCGAGAGCGGCCCTTTTTAAGTGCTTGGGGTGACGTCACTTCAACCGTATTTTTATTTATCCAGTTTAAGTTTGCTTGGCCAATGCTTGATACATAGCAGGCAAATTGTGTTTTGTGAAAACTGCCCATTTTAAACTCAATAGTTAACTTGGGTGGATTGTTTTGCGTCACACTATCTTGGTAAGTTAAATTAGTAATGCTGAACGCTCGAGAATTAATTTTAGTTGTTAACGTCTCTAAATTGCTATAAAAACCAGAGGCAGGAAAACGTGGTAAACGACTGAAATTTGAGTCTTTACTTACCGCTCCAGAATGCTGTCCAATTCCAATAAAGCCAAGCTCAGTTATAAGGGTTTGCAGTTGATTACTAAATTCCCCATATGGGTAAGCTAAGTATTTGTAGTCTTGGCCAATTTCTTCTTTTATACGCTGTTGTGAGTGTAAAATATCTTGCTTAATACGTACTTTCCATTGCGCGGTGGTTTCATTTTCAAGCTTAATATGCAAATAATTGTGTTGAGCACTGTGGTTACTTATAAGCGCCCCTTTTTTACTTAATTCTTTAAGTTTATCCCAGCCCATCACATAGCTTTGACCTTCATCTATTAATTTGGGGTTTACAAAAATAGTATACGGGTAGCCAAATTGTTCTAAAATAGGTGCTGCTTCATCATAATTATTGTTGTAGCCATCATCAAAAGTGATCGCGATGGTTTTCTCAGGTAAGGTTTGCCCTTGTTGTAAAGCACTGAGTAATTTGTTTAGAGGAATAACGTTAAAGTTATTGTCTTTTAAATAATTTAAATGCTTTGTAAAAGTATCAGCGCTAACGCTAGTGACGGCTGGAAGGGTTTCACTAACATGATGGTATTGTAAAATAACGGCTGCTTGAGCGCGTAGAGATAAACTAATGAGAGTAAATAATACTAAATGAAACAATTTCTTATACATAATAAAGCACACCATAAAAGCTTGTTGTTGTTAGCCGGTCCGATGATACTATCAAACATCACAGTACCACTGTTAGGAATTGTTGATACTGCTGTTATTGGTCACTTAGGTAGCGCTCACTATTTAGCCGGTATTGCACTAGGCTCTGCTGTTATTTCTATTTTATTTTGGCTAGCAGGGTTTTTAAGAATGAGTACAACCGGCATGGTTGCTCAGGCCTACGGGCAAAATGATTTAACTCAATTAGCCGCCTTACTTAAGCGAAGCTTATTACTTGCAATTATTGTTGCTGTATTACTTATTGCTCTATCCCCATTAATAAAACACGCTATTGCATTTTTGTCTGCAGCTAATAGCGATGTACTCATTCAAGCGTACCAGTATTTCAGTATCCGTATTTTTAGTGCGCCTGCGGCTTTATGTAATTTAGTGCTGTTAGGCTGGATGCTAGGAGTGCATTACGGCCGAGGACCCTTTTATTTATTATTAGTAACAAATATTGTAAATATAGTGCTCGATATTTACTTTGTAGTTTACCTAGATTGGGCGGTTGCTGGTGCTGCATGGGCATCACTTATTGCTGATTACACAGCACTCGTCTTTGCACTTTTTTTGGTTGTTAAGTTAGCTAAAAAACAAGCAATAGAATTAAGCGTACCGAATTGGTTTAGCTTTAAAAAAATGGCGGGTTTACTTAGTTTAAACCGTGATATTTTTATTCGCTCTTTAGTACTGCAATTGTGTTTTAGCTTTATGACTTTTTACGGCGCCAGAATTGGCGAAACGACGCTTGCGGCTAATGCCGTGCTGCTTAATTTTTTAATGTTAGTCAGTTTCGCTCTAGATGGTATTGCATATGCCAGTGAGGCAAAAGTAGGGCAAGCAAAAGGTCAAAAAAGCGTATATAACATAGAGCTCTGGGTTAAAATTAGTGTATTTTGGGGGATGTTATTTGGTTTATTATATAGCTTATTTTTTGCAGTTTTTGGCGCTCAAATTATTACGCTTTTAACCAATGTACCAGAGGTTATTAATGAGGCTACACGTTATCTACCATGGGTAATTGGATTGCCCTTACTTGCTATGAGCTGTTTTTTGTTTGATGGTATTTTTGTCGGCTTAACACGTGCAAAAGATATGCGAAATAGTATGCTACTTTCAGCTACGGTAGGGTTTTTTGGAGTGTTTTGGGTATTTAGTGAGTTACAAAATAATGGGTTATGGCTAGCTATGAGCATTTTTATGTTAATGCGAGGCATAACTTTAATTATTAAATATCAAAGACTCAAAGCAAATAACCAGTTGCTAGATTAAGTGCGATGGTGGGCTATTTCCATAAATCGGGATCGTTACTCTGAGGGCCTATATTTTTAATGACCTGAGAAAATCGATTAGCAAAAATACCGCAGTAGCCCCAACCGGCAAAAAATAATGCGGGGACTAAAATTACCACGCCAATTATTTGTAAACTGTAATGGGTATAATACCCAATGCATATTAATATTACGGCTAGCACAAACAGTGCTAGGCCGCGAAAAAAGCGCGCTAAACTAAGCTTAGGATTGCTTCCTAAGCGGTAGATGAGTGGCTTTAGCATTTATAGGGCTTAATAGTAAGAATGATCGCCTGCTTCGTGATCAGTGATATCGGCAACACCGGTTATCTCTTCAAACTTAGCTATCATTTCTTTTTCAATGCCCTCTTTTAGCGTTACGTCGATCATAGAACAACCGTTACAACCACCACCAAACTGAAGGACAGCAATACCAGCTGCTGTAATCTCTACTAGGCTTACTTGGCCACCGTGGTTAGCCAGTTGCGGGTTTACTTCAGTTTCTAGCATATGTTGTACGCGTTCATTTAATGATGCGTCATCACCAATTTTACGAGCTTTAGCATTAGGTGCTTTTAGAGTCAGCTGGGTGCCCATTTTGTCAGTAACAAAATCAATTTCAGCTTCTTCTAAAAATGGAGCACTTTCTGCATCTACAACGGCATCAAAACCATTAAAATTTAGACGAATATCGCTGGCTTCAACAGCGTCTTCTGGACAATAAGACACACCACATTCCGCTTGTGATGAACCAGGGTTTACAACAAAAACACGAATATTGGTTTGTTGTGATTGATCTGCTAATAGTTTAGCAAAATGCGCTTGCGCTGTTTCGGAAATAGAAATCATAAAAAACGGCTTTATACCTGACTAAATTACTCGGATACTGCATATCATACTCCGCTCATCGTGTTGCGGCTAGTGTTGAGCGTAAAAAGTTGGCATCTATTTTAAGCAGTGGTAGCGTGCGATTAACAAACATTTTTAGAGTGATTTATATGCGGTTCATGTTAGCAGTAATGATGGTACTAGTTAGTTTTTCAAGTGTAGCTAAGCCACTTTCTTATTATTTTGAGCAAGATACACAATTTGATCCTACAATCCCAACGCCCGAAGAAGTACTTGGTTATCAAGTGGGGGAGTGGCATGTGAGGCACGATCAGTTAGTGCGCTATATGGAAGTACTTGCTGATAAAAGTGATCGTATAAATTTTGAAATCATTGGCCGTACGCATGAGCAGCGTCCATTGGTTATGTTAACGATTACCGCAGCTAATCAGTTACCAAACATTGAACAAACTCGTCAAGCGCATCTGGCACGCTTGAGTAATAAAAGTAGTAAAACCAAAGATCAACCTGCTGTAGTGTGGATGGGTTATAGCGTACATGGCAATGAATCATCAGGGAGTAACGCTTCATTGCTGGTGGCTTATTATTTAGCGGCAGCTCAAGGTGCTGAAATAGATCAGCTATTAAATAATACCGTTATTTTACTCGACCCTTCGCTTAACCCGGATGGCTTAGCGCGCTTTGCTAATTGGGCAAACAGTAATCGCGGGATGAACTTATCAAGTGACCCTAAAACTCGCGAACATGTTGAAAATTGGCCAAGTAGCCGGACCAATCATTATTGGTTTGATTTAAATCGTGACTGGTTATTGCTGCAACATCCGGAGTCGCGAGCGCGTATTGCCAAGTTCCATCAGTGGAAGCCAAATATTTTAACTGATTTTCATGAGATGGGCCCAAATAGTAGTTATTTTTTTCAGCCAGGTATTCCAAGTCGTAAACACCCAATAACACCGGATGAAAATGTGACTTTAACGAAAGCAATTGCTAACTATCATGCAAAAACATTAGATGAAAACAACGCGCTTTATTTTACAGAAGAAAGTTTTGATGATTTTTATTACGGGAAAGGCTCAACCTATCCTGATGTAAATGGTGGAGTAGGCATTTTATTTGAACAAGCGAGTTCTCGTGGGCATATTCAAGAAACTATAAATGGACCTTTAAGCTTTCCTTTCACTATTAAAAATCAACTGTTAACTAGTTTATCTACCTTTAAGGCAGCAGTTGATAACCGCCAAGCATTACTTAATTACCAGGCTAAGTTTTACAATCAAGCTACTGATTTAGCCAGCGATGAAAACTATGAAGGCTATGTTGTTGAAGGTGCAAGCGACAACACCCGCATTAAGCACTTTTTAGAGCTCTTAAAGCAACATCAAATTAATGCTTACCCGCTTACTAAATCATTACAAGCAGATGGTAAGAATTTCAGTACACATAGCTATTTTGTACCATTAGCACAACCACAATATCGTTTAGTAAAAGCGATTTTTAGTGAGCAAAAAAACTTTGCCGATAATACTTTTTACGATGTATCTGGCTGGACATTAGCGCATGCGTTTAATTTGCCATTCTCTAAAGTTAAAAGTAGTTGGGGATTAAAGGTTGCTGATAAAGCATGGGAAAAAGTAGCAACCCCATCATTTTCTTCACTCACCGAAGGTTACGCATTTGGTTTTTCGTGGGATGATTATTTAGCCCCTAAAATGCTAAATAGTTTACTTCAGCAAGGTATTAAAGCTCGTGTAGCTCTTAGTTCGTTAACTGCTAAATCAACATCGGGAGGGGTAAGCTTTGAACCTGGCAGTATTATTATACCTACAGGGTTACAAACAAATATCAACTGGGTTGCTCAGCTTAATAAAGCGCAAAATGAGTTTGGTATTGCAATTAAGCCAATTACTTCAGGTTTAACAAGTAAGGGGGCCGATTTAGGTTCACGCTCAATGGCTGTTGTTAGTGCTCCAAAAGTACTGCTTATTGGCGGGCAAGGCGCGAGCCAGTACGAAGTAGGAGAAGTGTGGTATTACCTAGATCGCTTTGTTGGCGTAGCGCCTACAATTGTTGAAATGAATCGCTTAGGCTCTCTTGAATTAAGTAACTATAGTCATGTTGTGCTTGCTCATGGCAATTACGGCAGTTTATCTGACGCTGACAAAGTGGCAATTAAAAGCTGGGTAAGAAAAGGTGGCGTTATTTGGGGTCATAAAGGTGGCGCTAAATTTTTAGCCGATCAGCAGTTGCTTAAAGCGAGCTATTTATCACGACAAGATGTAGCCAGCGCATTTAAGACGACAGGTTTAAGTTATGGCGATAAAGATCATTTAGCTGGGCGTCAGCGCATTGCAGGTGCTATTTTTAATACTAATATAGATTTAACTCATCCGCTTACATTTTCACTTAAGCGCAATACATTGCCCGTATTCAAAAACAGTACCTGGTTGCTAGAAGCTTCCGATGCGCCGTTCGTAAATGTACTTACCTATACTAAAACCCCATTGTTAGCGGGTTTTGCCGATGCTGTTAATGTTGAGCAAGTTGCTGGCGGAGCTGGTTTAATTGCTCATTCATACGGGCGAGGCACAGTGATAGGTATGACCGACGACCCTGTATTTAGAGGTTACTGGTATGGAACTAGTCGACTACTAAGCAACGCTTTATTTTTTGGTCATACGTTTCGTGCAAATGGCGAATAATACTTTTTAATAATTAAATAGGCGTTAAGCAAGTTGTAAAAGCCCACACTTGTTTAGCGCCTGCTTGTTTTAGTGTATTAGTTGCTGCGTTTAATGTTGCACCTGTTGTCATCACATCATCAATAATAGCGACTGTTTTACCACTGATATCCGCTGTACAAATAAACGCATCTTTTGAGTTTTTAATGCGTTTTGCTTTTGATAGCTCTGATTGCGCTTGGGTTTTTTTACTGCGAATAAGTACGTTACTCAATGGCGCGTAATTAGCTAAGCATGGATGCCATACTTGGCTTACTTGATTAAATCCACGATTTAAAAAGCGGCTTGTGTGTAGCGGTAAAATTATAAACATATCGGGTAATAAAGGATGATGATCAAAAAAATGTATCAGTTGCCTTTTAATAACTTGTCGCAGTGCCTTTTTATAATAAATTTGATTATTAAATTTAAGTTGTTTAAGCCATAGCTCAAACGGAGATTGATAAAATGCACATGCGAATAATTTATCGAATTCGCAATTAGGAAACATCTGTGCAATATCAGGGCGATTGAGTAAATTAGCGTGAATACTTAGATCAAACAATGGTAAGTCTGCTAAGCAGTAATCGCACAACCCTAAATGTGCATTAATGATGTTTTCACACTGCACACAAGAAGAGGGAAACAGCCAGTCAAAAATAGTATTCGTCATTGCTTTAAACCACACATTGCAATCACCTTCCTAATCGTTATTATGAGCTTAAGTTTGGTTAAGATTATGCGAATATGCAAAACGAGTTAGTATTATTACATGGTTGGGGAATGAACCAAGGGGTGTGGCAGTTGATCCAGCCAGAACTTGAGTTTTTATATTCAGGGGGGGTACGCAGCCTTGATTTACCCGGATTTGGCAACAGCGCTACTTGCCCAAGCCCCTATACATTGCACGATGCTGCAGCACTTTTAAGTGAAGAACTAAAGCCACAATCAATTTTAATGGGCTGGTCATTAGGTGGCTTATTTGCTTTATACATTGCTAAGCATTGGCCTGACAAAGTATCGAAAATAATATTAGTGGCATCAACACCATTTTTTGCAGAACAAGCACATTGGCCTGGTATTAAAGCTAATGTGCTGGATCAATTTAAAGAGCAGTTAGTTAATCACCGAGAAAAAACCATAGAGCGCTTTTTAGCTATTCAAGCTATGGGAAGTGAGTCAGCACGGGAAGATATAAAGCAACTTAAGCAATTACTAAATAAGTACAGCGCTCCTAATACTGAAGCGCTTATTGCTGGTTTAGATATTTTGCAAAACGAAGACTTACGTGACTTATTCACTCGTTGTCCGGTTTCTATTAAAGCAATATTTGGACGTTTAGATGCACTAGTGCCGTATCGAGCGATCGCAGAAATGTTAGTACTAAATCCTGAGTTTGAATACGAAGTACTCGATAAAGCATCACATGCCCCATTTATTTCTCATAAAAAAGAATTTTTATCTATTGCTAAATCAATGCTTTAAAATTGAACTAAAAATAGCACCGTTTAAAGCTTTATTTTGTGCATAACCTGAGCGATAATTAGACAATGTTTATTTGGTGGAGGTTTTAATATGCCAATCGGATCTGTATTTAATAACGGTGTTGAAGGGTTTAATCGTGCTAGCCAAGGTGTTGAAAAAGCCAGTGCTGAGATTAATCGAGCCACTATTGAACAGCAAGACGATGCGCAACTAGCGCAGCAGCGTCAGCTTACTGCAGCACGTCCTGAAGAAGCCATAACAGCTCCAGTAGCACAGCCAGCTCGTATTGATGAAGCACTCGTTAACTTAAAAGTTGAGGAGTTTAACGCTAAAGCGAATACGCAATCAATTCAAACGGCTGATGATGTACTGGGTACATTAATTGACATTAAAGTTTAGTTTATGAATATTGTCACGCCATTTCCGTCTATCAATATAAACACTGCAAATGTTTATACGGAAACCGCACGGCGTGACAACCAACTGCGAGAAGTTATACCTGCCCCTGCATCAAATAGTGCGAGTAATACAGAAACCAAAGCGCAAAGTGACGCTGAAAAAGCAAAGCTACCTGGCGGAAGTGATGGTGCAACGTATGACGCAACCGGAAAAGTTATAGACGAAAAATCAGTTCAGCAACGTGATGGAAACTCTGAGAACCCTGATGGCTCCGAGCAAGAAAGCGATTCAAGTGAGCAAAAAGAATCTGAGCAAGAAGAGCAGCAGTTAGAGCAAGAACAATTACAAATTAAAGAACTTAAGGCTCGAGATACAGAGGTAAGAATACACGAGCAAGCACATGCGTCTGTTGGCGGCCAGTATGCTGGCTCACCAAGTTATGAATATCAACGTGGTCCCGATGGCTCTAACTACGCCGTTGGCGGGGAAGTGCAAATAGATGTATCAGAAATACCCGGCGATCCACAGGCGACTATTGATAAAATGCAGACGGTGCGCGCAGCAGCGCTTGCGCCTGCAGAGCCTTCAGGAGCTGATCGTTCAATTGCCGCAGACGCTACGCAAAAGTTAGCAGCAGCCCAAGCAGAACTTGCACAACCAAAAAGTGAAAATGACGAAAAAACAAAAAATACAGCAAAGGCTTCATTTTCTAGTAATGAGAATAACGACGCTGAAATAACCAAAAGTGATGAGCCTACTCGCAATGTAGATGTTGAAGCACGTGCAGGGCGTATTGCAAACTTTTATCAAATGGCCACTTCTCCCGCGAGTCAAAGTAGTTTTTCAGCGTTAAGTTAATAATTTAGCAAAAGTAACCACAAAAAAACCGCTTACGCGGTTTTTTTCGTTTTAGTAATAATTCATCAGTAGTACGAGTATTATTTTTTCACTTTAGCGTTAGCAAATGCATCAGCAAACGCATTTCCCATTAAGGCGTTACCGTTATCACGTTTTGTCTTGGCAGCTCGAGGTTGTGAATTATTAGTGCGTGTTTGTGGCTTTTGCGAAGCTGTTGGTTTATTGCTGCTAGTATCAATGTCGTCATCTAAGCGCATAGTAAAGCTTATACGCTTACGAGAAGCATCAACTTCGACTACTTTAACTTTTACAATATCGCCAGCTTTAACTACTTCACGCGGATCGGATATAAATTTATTAGTAATTGCTGAAATATGCACTAAACCATCTTGATGAACACCTACATCAACAAATGCACCAAAATTGGCAACGTTAGAAACGACACCTTCCAAAATCATACCTGGCTTTAGATCGCTAATTTTTTCAACGCCAGCTTTAAACTCAGCTGTTTTGAATTCAGGGCGAGGATCTCGACCTGGCTTATCAAGTTCAGTAATAATATCGGTAACCGTTGGTAGACCAAATTTTTCGTCAGTGTAATCGTTGGCTGCAAGTTTTGTTAAAAAATCACTATTGCCGATTAAGCTATTTACATCAACACTATTATGCTCACAAATACGCTTAACAATTGGGTAAGCTTCAGGGTGTACTGATGAGTTATCTAGCGGATCGCTACCATTATTAATACGTAAAAAACCTGCGGCTTGTTCAAATGCTTTTGGCCCTAAACGCTCTACTTTTTTAAGCTCACTACGTTTAGTAAATGAACCGTTAGTATCACGATAATTTACAATATTCTGCGCTAAGGTTTTGTTTAAACCAGAAACGCGTGTAAGCAATGGTACAGACGCCATATTTAAATCTACGCCAACTGAGTTTACACAATCTTCTACAACAGAAATAAGGCTTTGCCCTAATTGGCTTTGCGATACATCGTGCTGGTACTGACCCACACCAATTGATTTAGGCTCAATTTTAACAAGCTCTGCAAGTGGATCTTGTAGACGACGCGCAATAGAGACAGCCCCTCGTAAAGAAACGTCTAAATCAGGAAATTCATTAGCGGCAAATTCAGAGGCTGAATATACCGATGCACCGGCTTCGCTCACCATAATTTTATTAAGTTTAAGTTCTGTGTTTGCTTTCATCAGCTCAGCAACTAGCTTATCGGACTCGCGTGATGCAGTGCCGTTACCAATTGCAATTAACTCGACCTTATGTTGGCGACAAAGTTGCTCTAACGTACGCAACGATTTATCCCAGTGGTTTTGCGGTGCATGCGGGAAAATAGTTTGTGTGGTGAGTAGCTTACCTGTGCTATCTACAATCGCAATTTTACAACCAGTACGCAGGCCTGGATCAAGTCCAAGCGTAGTGCGTGGACCTGCAGGGGCTGCCATGAGTAAATCTTTTAAGTTTTTAGCAAATACATCAATTGCGCCAGTTTCGGCTTTTTCACGCATAGCTGCAAAAAATTCATTTTCTAGGTGCAACCCTAACTTAACTTTCCATGCCCATTGGACAACGCTTAAAAGCCAAGGACTTGCCGCTTTATATTTAATATCTAAACGGTAATGCTCTGCAATCATGTTAGCGCATAATTGAGCTGGGTTTTCAGCACTCGGCTCAGGGTTAACATTTAGCTGTAGTATGCCTTCATTGCGAGCTCTGAGCATTGCAAGCGCACGGTGTGAAGGAACTTTTTTTAGAAGTTCTTGGTGCTCAAAGTAGTCGCGATATTTTGCACCAGCTTGTTCTTGGCCTTTGACGAGCGTGCTCTCAATCGCCCCATTTTGGCTAATATGGCTTCTAAATTTAGCGAGTAGCTTAGCGTCTTCCGCAAAGCGTTCCATTAAAATAAATTTAGCACCATCGAGGACTGCTTTTATATCAGCAAAGCTTTTCTCTGCATTGATAAATTGCTCAGCTTGTTGCTCAGGATCTAGATTAGGGTTTTTAAAAAGCGCATCGGCAAGTGGCTCTAAACCAGCTTCAATTGCTATTTGGCCTTTAGTGCGTCGCTTTGCTTTATATGGGAGATATAAATCTTCAAGCTCAGTTTTACTTTGGGCAGTAGTAATATCAGCCTTTAGCTCAGCGGTTAATTTATTTTGAGATTCGATAGTTGATAAAATAAAGCTACGGCGTTCTTCAAGTTCACGTAGATAGGATAAACGCTGCTCTAAAAGGCGTAATTGGGTGTCATCTAAACCACCGGTTACTTCTTTTCGGTAACGGGCAATAAAAGGAACTGTCGCGCCTTCATCAAGTAACTTTGTTGCAGCAACAACTTGGTGTTGCTGTGCATTTAGCTCACCGGCTAAACGTGCAGAGATATCGCTCATGCAAAAACCTTTTTAAACAAAAATAAGACCAGCTAACGTAGTTAACTGATACGGCTAATTGCTTGAATAATATCACAGGAGGTTGTAATAAAAAGCTCTTAAAGCAAGCTATTTCACTTGCTTTAAGATGGTTGGCTCGGGGGGAGTATTATGCTGTCAAAAGGACCCTTAATGAGGGTGCTCTATGTTTTCTAATACTTCACTGAATGAGTGAGCAATAGGGCTAATATGCAGTGGAATATGCAATGTTTTAGCAATTTGACGAGCCGAGATTAAGCCGCAAATTTCGTTATTAGATGTAGTAACTAATAAGAACATAACACCTTGATGTTCCATAGTTTGCAGCGCATCACCAATACATGAGTAGCTTAAGCTTTGCATGCTTACCCCCATCAACTGGCTGATTGGTGTCATTATATGGCGTAGACTAACTTCGCTACGGGGGGTATTTAAACGTTGGGCAATAATCGTAATTTTTGAGCTTTGCAAATCAGCGCTAGAAACAATGCCAACCAATTTATGAGTATCATCAGTGACCAAAATAAAATCAGACTGTTGGGCATTAATTTGCTTAAGTGCCGACTCAATTGTTGTTTCGTGTTGTGCACGGACAGGTATTTTTTGAGTAAAGCTGTTTACTACTTTTAGTGCTGGAGAGGTTAAATCAATTAATGGTTGCTCATCTACAAATGTGCTAGCAATAACGCCGTGAGAAATATTTTGAGTACGCAATTCTTTAAAGTTAGACATAATAGTCACCTTATTAGTTATAAAATTTAATCAACATTTAAAACAATGAGTTAAATTGAATAGCTAGGTGGTCCACGCTGATAAGCCGTGCTAAAAGGTCTGTCTAAAATTGAACTCTCGTAAAACGAGTGCGTGTCTTTAGGGAGTGGTTGAGGCGCCTTAAAGGAAGTAACATTAACGAAAGAATCTGCGTCAAGGTCTAGGTTTACTTGGTCAGGAACATCACAAGCAATAAAATGATTAGAGGTTGTTACATGATCTAAATTAGCTTCGGTAGCGTTGGCGTGCAGCGTTAAGCTTACACCCATTAAAAGTGCAAACAATACGGCATTACTTAATATGCGCTGTACTACGTTTGACATAACGACGACCTTAACTAATCTCAAATTTTGAGTAAATTCATTTATAGCTTATTGGTATAATTTAAACAATCAAAAGTTAACATGATCTGAATCAAAACCTACGATATATTTTTTTGATAGTCAATAGAATTTATATACCACTCTTTTTTACCTTGTGGCGTCATTACTGCAAAATCGTCATCAACCTGTTTTTTAATTAATGCACGTGCCATCGGTGAGTCAATAGAAATATAGTCCTTACGGTCGTAAATTTCGTCAGGCCCTACAATTCTGAATTTTTTAATGTCGCCTTGCTCGTTTTCAATTTCGACCCATGCGCCAAAAAAGACTTTTCCATCTTGAACGGAGGAATAATCAATAATATTCAGATCGGGAATGCGTTTGCGCAAATAACGCACGCGGCGATCTATTTGGCGCAGTAATCTTTTGTTGTACTGATAATCTGCATTTTCAGAACGATCACCTAAGCTTGCTGCCCAGCTCACTATTTTTGTAACTTCAGGGCGCTTTACATTCCATAAATGATCGTGTTCTTGTTGCAGCTGTAAGTAGCCTTCGCGGGTAACTAAATTTGTTTTCACGGTATATTCTTTTTAAATGCTCATGTTGGGCAAGGTAATAAAATTAGTAAAATTTGTCGAGTTTAAAATTTTTGAAATGTTCAGTAACAATCTAAGCGGGTAATTAGTTTTGATTATTAGGTTTTTCATTTATATTAACCAGTAATTGGATATAAAAATAAGAAAGAGACAATGGGACACGAAACCACAAAAGTATTGGTTGTTGATGACGACATGCGTTTACGTAGTTTGCTTGAACGTTATTTAGTAGAGCAAGGCTTTATCGTTAGAACCGCAGGTAATTCAGAGCAAATGGATAGGCTCCTCGAACGTGAAAATTTTCATTTAATGGTTCTCGATTTAATGCTCCCTGGTGAAGACGGTTTGTCGATTTGTCGCCGTTTACGTCAAAAAGAAAATGAAATCCCTATTGTTATGCTCACCGCTAAAGGTGACGAAGTAGATCGTATTATCGGCCTTGAATTAGGGGCTGATGATTACATTCCTAAGCCGTTTAATCCTCGCGAGTTGCTTGCGCGTATTAAAGCTATTTTACGCCGTCGCGCAAAAGAAGTGCCGGGCGCTCCCGCCGCAGAAGAAAATCTAATCGCATTTGGTAAATTTACGCTTAACTTAGCAACGCGCGAAATGAGTGAAGGCGATAAAACAGTTTCTTTAACGAGTGGTGAGTTTGCTGTGCTTAAGGCGCTGGTATCTCATCCGCGAGAGCCGCTTAGTCGAGATAAACTAATGAATCTAGCGCGAGGTAGAGATTACAGTGCGCTTGAGAGAAGTATTGATGTGCAAGTATCTCGACTTCGTCGGATGATCGAAATTGATGCCGCTAACCCGCGTTATATCCAAACTGTATGGGGTTTGGGCTATGTGTTTGTGCCGGATGGTGAAAAGTAATTTATATGGGGATGTTTCCACGCAGTGCATTTGGGCAAACGGTTTTTTTAGTAGCAGCATTGCTGCTAATAAACCAAATCGTGTCTTACGTAACAGTGAGTTTATATGTTGTAAAGCCGACTATTGAGCAAGTTAATTTAATGCTCGCCAAACAAATTAAAACAGTATTTATTGATTGGGAAGATGGCGTAGAGATCAATGATGAGGTTTCAGAAAAGTTTTTTGAGATCACAGGCATAGAAGTCATGACTCAACGAGAAGCTATGCGTAATGGACTTGGTCAAAGTCGCGAGTACTCAGGGTTATCACGGAGTATGTCTGAGCAGCTGGACGGTTTTTCGCGAGTAAGAATTAGCCAAACTGGCCCGCTGATATATTGGGTGGAGGCTCCACAGGCCCCTGGTTACTGGGTAAAAGTGCCATTAATTGGATTTAAAGAAAATAATCTAGAGTTTTTAACTTTTTACTTATCAAGTATCGGATTTTTAAGTGTGCTAGGTGGTTGGCTGTTTGCTAGGCACTTGAATCGCCCTTTAAAAGCATTACAACAAGCGGCGATTAAAGTGAGTGTAGGGGACTTTTCAACTAAAGTAGGAGAGCAAGGTTCCACAGAAGTAATTGAGGTAACGCGAGCATTTAATCAAATGTCGCGCGGTATTGCTGAGCTTGAAAATGACCGTCGATTATTAATGGCGGGTGTGTCTCACGATTTACGTACGCCGCTCACTCGTATTCGTTTAGCGACTGAAATGATGGCAGATACGGATGAATTTTTGCGTGACGGAATTATTTACGATATTGAAGATATGAACGGCATTATTGATCAATTTATAGAGTACTTACGTCACCATAAGCGTGAAGAGCTTATTTGCGAAGATATTAATGCTTTAGTGGCGGAGGTTGTGCACTCTGAGCTGCAGCATCAACGTTTAATTACATTTAAGAGTAATCCTAATATTGGTAAAATCCCGCTCAGTATAGTGGCAATTAAACGCGTTATAACGAATATGATAGGAAATGCTCGACGCTACTCCGAAGGGGATATTGAAGTACTTAGTTACTTTAATTCAAATAAAAAATATGCAGTTATTGAAGTGAAAGATAATGGGCCAGGGATCCCTGAAAGTGAACTTGAATCAGTGTTTGAGCCATTTAAGCAAGGTGATGCCGCGCGTGGCAGTGAAGGCAGTGGTTTAGGTCTTGCTATTATTAAGCGAATTATTGATATGCACGATGGAAAGGTCAAACTTTCTAATCGGCCTGAGGGCGGATTAAGTGCGAAAGTTTATTTGCCTTTAAAGCATATTAGTCCAAAAGAATAACTAACCTGAGCTCTGGTTAAGAGATTTTCAGTGAAAGCAAGGCGAATTTACGCGTCAATAGCTGGCCTATTGCAAATAAATTCAACGCGGTTAGCGCTGAAAATAGTTGCTCAAGATCGATTTATTATCCAGAGTTCAGGTTAACTATGATGTGGTTCATTCGTTATGCTCTATATTGATGCCTACGCTGCCAAAAAGGCATGCTCGACCAACGTTGTTCTTGATGATAAAAATAGTGCTGGTGATGTAAATAATGACGCCATATTTGCTCTATTTGTTGCTGATAGGTTTTATTAAAGTGCTGTTGTATATCGTTATCGATAACTTTTAGTATATTTGATTTTTGAAGCAGTAATGCCAATTGCATCGCGCTTGCCATTGCGTTAAAAATCCCCTGCGATGATAAGGGATCAAAGCTCATAGCTGCATCACCTAATGCGGCCCATTGTTGACCAGAGAAAGTATTTAAACGTGTTGAGTTAGCGCTTACAATGCCTTGTAGATCTAATGTTTCTTGATTGTTATCTAATAACTTTGCTAGTGCTGGTTGCTGTTGAGCATGTTGAATAAAAAACAATGGATCGCGATGCAGTTCTTTAGGAATGAGATCTGAATCGGTTTGAAAGGCTAAAACACGACGTTGGTTTGGAAGTGGCGCACTATACCACCAGCCACTCTCAGTTGAGACAATATCACCCAATTTATTTTCACTGTTATCAGCTAGCGTTGCCCAGCATGATATTAGGCGATCATTTTGCTGACGATTAGTGTATTTTTTGGCGAAATGAGCTTGACGACCTGTCGCATCAATAACGAATGGACATGCTATATTTGTTTCTTGCGCTGTGCTTGAGTCTGGATCGGAATTAACAAGGGTGATATGCCACGAATTTCCTTGGTATTGACTGTTGCTAAGTTTGACAGGCCAAATGCACTCTACACCACGCTGCTGAGCTTTTTCACGTAAAAAAAGTTCGAACTTTTTACGATCGAGCCTCCAGCCGAATCCATCGGTATTACTAAGATTATCTGCAATGTGACGTGCCTCTTGACCCCAATTTATCTTTATTCCGGCATTATGCAAATGATGGGGAAGTGCGATATCTGTTTCTAATAGGCCTTCAAACTCGTCTAACAAATTGAGCTGTTGTAAAATCCGTTTTGCTGCGGGTGCCAAACACTCTCCAATACGTTCCTCAGGAAATGCAGATTGATCGATGAGTGTTACTTTATAAGAGTCACATAAAGCAAGCGCAGCAATACAGCCAGCCACACCTGCACCAATTATTACAACACTGCTATTTAATTCATCGCTTTTAATCATGAATGTTTCATCGCTAGGTTGAGCGTGCTAGGTACATCGAGAGATAAAATAATTATAATATTCGATAAGCGCATGGCGTTTTCATTGCTTGATTTATCTAGCTTGTGATGAATGAATGAGAACGTTGATTTTTCTTTGTTAGCCACGGCGAATATTCCTTTCTCAGCGATTGAGATGTTTATATTGAATAAATATGGTATTTAGCTACCAATTTTTTAAGAATATTGACAAAGGGTAGGTGATGCACTCAGAGAAATCTATTACAGAGTATTACAGCGGCTAACATGATGTTTAGAATGGATGAGTTTTTATGCCCAAAATTCATTTAAGCAGATGAGCGTTTAAGTTTATTTTTCTCTAGCCAGAAATTTCAGTAAATTTAGCGCTGAAAATAGCTGTTTGAGATAGATTTATTATCCACAGTTCAGGTTAATTATAGAGCAAGGTTTATTGGCAAGATATCAGGCAGAAATAAATCACTACTTAAACCAGCTGCAGTAAATTTACTGCAGCTGATTCAATATCCACGATGCTTATTACATCGGCGCTTTAAAGTGCTTTAAAGCGAATCGCGACACCGCCACTGGTAGCAAGTTCAAGCGTTAGTTTATCGCTTGCAGTAACGATACGTTTTTCGATAGTTAAGTCGTATGGTTTATTTTTCCACTCTGAATTTTGACCATCTTTATAAATTTGCGCTTCAAACTTTTTACCTTGCTCTAAAAAGTCTAATGGCACTGTCATAGTACGAGCTTTTTCGTCGGTAACAGCGCCTAAATACCAGTCATTTCCTGAGTACTTATCACTTTTTCGCTCTTTGCGTGCAAACACAATAAAGTCGCCAACTTCACCATCAAGCGCAATGCTTTGTTGCCAATCTGTGGGTACATCTTGAATAAATTGAAATGCATCAGGTTTAGCTAAATAGTTTTTAGGTAAGTCGGCCGCCATTTGAATTGGGCTATATAACACCACATAAAGTGCCAGTTGCTTAGCAAGCGTAGTTTGCGGACGATTAGTATCGGCACCTAGGCCATTAAAGCTCATATCAAAAATACCAGGGGTAAAGTCCATTGGACCTGCCAGCATACGGGTAAAAGCAAGCATTGGTACGTGTTCTGGTGGGTTTGGAGGCGTGCCCCATGCATTAAACTCCTGTCCGCGTGCACCTTCGCGGGCAATCCAGTTTGGATAAGTACGACGAAGACCCGTATCTTTAATTGGTTCGTGGGTGTTAATACTAATTTTATGTTTAGCAGCCAGCTTTACGTTATAAAGATATTCGTTAACCATAAACTGGCCATCGTGCCATTCATGGCGAGCTATCCCGTTTTCGTCGATACGTTTAATATTTCCACCATCGGCTACGTAGCCTGTTTTTACTTGGCTTACATTTGATTTTTCGTAAAGAGTAAACGCATCCTCCATTTGGTTACGATAGTTACTTACACTGCCGGATGTTTCGTGATGACCAATGAGCTGCACGCCTTTTTCTTTACCGTATTGAGTAAGCGCGGCTATATCGAAGTCGTCATAAGGTTGGGTAAAGCTAAATACATCGCCATTAGAAAACCAATCGCCATCCCAGCCAATGTTCCAACCCTCAACTAACACACCATCAAAACCATATTGTGCTGCAAAGTCCATATAGTATTTAGTTGTTTGAGTGGTCGCGCCATGTTTTTCGCCGCTCCCCCATGTTTGGGTATTTATATGCATCCCCCACCAAATACCAACATATTTACCAGGCTTAACCCAAGATACATCGCCTAATTTATTCGGCTCATTTAGGTTTAAAATAATGTCAGAGTTAATTAAATCTACGGCACTTTCACCCATTTGAATCGTGCGCCATGGCGTAGTAAATGCCCCTTGCTTTTTAACTGCAATCCCATCTGACCAAGGTGTTAAATCGGCCTGAAATGTACCTGGGCGGCGCTGATTAAGTACCATTGCTGCGTAATCAACAAGGGCAGCTTCGTGGATACTAAAATGTATGCCGTCTTTATTTTTAAAAGTAAATGGCGTGTGTACTAAAGCCGCATCATTTAGCGGGGTGGTGTTATAAACATACTCATAACGGTTCCAACCACGAGCAGGGATCCACCATGCCGTGGCATCGTTACTATTGGTTATAGCAAATTCGGTCAGTTCTTTTGTTATTTCTATGTTGTCAAAACCAGCCTGTTTTGGTACTTCGTATCTAAAGCCAACACCATTGTTAAATGCTCTAAACCTAACGGTAAAAGTGCCGCCTTGAGGCTGCGTCTTGTTAAATGTTACAGCAATCTCATTATGATTATCGGTAACAGTTTGGCGTTCACCCCAAGGTAATTGCCATTGTGTATCTATAGTGCGATCTTGAGTTTTGGTGATTTTAAAGCCTTCACTAAAAGGGGCTTGTTGTTTAAATTCAAATCCAAGAGCTGAGTTGTTTATTACGGGCTTATTCTTAAAATCAATAGAGTAAGTAGGCGTACTTTGTTCATCTGATATTATAATTTTTATATTGCCGTTAGGAGATTGCAGCGTAGCTGTCTGAGCAAAGCAACCACTCGAAAAAGCTAAAAGTAAGAGTGCTGATGTTCTCATTGTTGATCCTTGGGTGTGTCAGTGTGAATTAATCAGCATAAAGGCAGTTGTTAAGGAATACGACTTTCTACATACGTATTCAATGTTATAAAAAAGAGAAAGAAATTATCAAGCTACTCGGTCTATAATGTAAATAAATTGAAAATAAGAATTAGGAAGCTAATGATCAAATTTTTCGTCTTTACCATATTAATGGTCTCAAGCTGGCAAGCCGCAGCAGTTAGCATAATAATTAAAAATACAAAAAATGAGCCCATAGCTAATGCTGTTGTGTGGTTAACTGCAAAAAATACCTCAGAGAAAATTACTTTACCCAGTACACCTTATTCAATGAGTCAAAAAAATAGAGAATTTACACCGCGTATTTTAGTCGTTCCGCAAAATGCCAAAGTGGAGTTCCCTAATGCTGATTCTATTATGCATCATGTTTACTCATTTTCTGAGGCTAAAACATTTGAATTAAAGCTTTATAAAGAGCAACCTAAAGCACCTTTAGTGTTTGAACAAACAGGCGTTGTCGAGCTTGGTTGTAATATTCACGATTGGATGCTGGGCTATATAGTTGTGGTTGATAGCACCATTTTTGCGATTACTGATGACACTGGCAAGGTTGAATTAACAGCGGTAGCAGGCGAGTACAAATTAAGTGTATGGCACTCTGGGTTTGGCGATATCAGTAATGTTGAATCAGAACCTGTAACTATAAGCTCAACACCACTTACCTATAAAGTGAAGCAGGCAATAATTGAGCAAATTGACTTCGTCACGGATGAATTTGATGATTACGAATAATTTTTTTAAGGCAACATTGTTAAGCTGTGCCGTCTTGTTTTGCTGCGCATCGAATGCACAGGTAAAAGGCCTATTACAAATTAGAGCTGTACAAGGTGATAACGTGCTTAGTTGGCAAGAAGGAGGCATTGGTTTGTATCGCCACGATACTCAAAGTGATGAGCTTACTTTGTCCCAAGGTATTTTAGATTTTAGTGTTGATTTAGCATCTAGCTGGTCGGCCCATGGTGTGTTAAACGCTAATCAAGATCCTGACGTTGGCTTGGGGTTTACGCAAGCTTATGTAAAGTATCAGCCACTCTCTAACAGTGATTATAAATGGCACGTGCGCGTAGGTGGCTTTTACCCGCTGATGTCGTTAGAAAATCCTGATATAGGCTGGACTTCTCCTTATAACTACACAAACTCAGCTATTAACAGTTGGATTGGTGAAGAAGTACGTGCTGTTGGTGCAGAAGTAACTATTAAGCGCCCAGCTAAACGCTTTAATAGCGCACATAGCTTTAGTGTTGTAGGCGCTACATTTAAAGGCAACGACCCTGCTGGCACGTTGTTATCTTGGCGAGGTTTCGCACTACATGACAGGCAAACAACGTTGAACGAAAATGTAAAATTTGCGTCTATAGCCGCCTTAAATGAATATGAGTTACGCTGGCAGGCTAACCAAGTTCTCCCATTTGAAGAAGTAGACGGACGCTTTGGCTATTACGTGG
Organism: Pseudoalteromonas sp. Ld19; assembly: GCF_045064135.1. NCBI lineage: Bacteria > Pseudomonadati > Pseudomonadota > Gammaproteobacteria > Alteromonadales > Pseudoalteromonadaceae > Pseudoalteromonas > Pseudoalteromonas sp. Ld19. The sequence continues at coordinate 75,915 of NZ_JBISHA010000016.1, forward strand.
GTATGCATTGGGATTACTTAAAACAGTCACAATTTCGAGTGTATTACTACGATAATAATGGCGATCCCACTAAGGTGAATATTAGTTCTGGGCAGTATGCATGGGATACCCGCTTTGTGAGTACTGCGTGGTTATATAAATTTAGTAAAAAAACACGTTTAATTGCACAAATACTTAATGGCAAAACGGCAATGGGGGGTAACTTACTAATAAATAATGCCTTTTATAGTCATTATGTAATGCTCAGTCATAAAGAAAATAAACACAGGGTGTCGTTACGTTACGATTATTTTAAAGTAACTGACAACGACACCACTGCGTTTGACCCCAATGCAAGTTATGGCGAAGGGTTAACAGCAACATGGCGTTATGACCTTAGTAAAAAAATACAACTAGGGATAGAGGCGTCAGCACTTAAAAGCTTTGCTGCAAATAGGGCGGCAATAAACTTTAATGAACGAATCTCGCAGCAACAAGTAATGTTAAACGCGCAATGGCGATTTTAAAGCATAAAAAAGGGGAGCTTATAAAAGCTCCCCTTTTAGTTTAATAAAATGGGTATAGATTATTTTTTATCAAACGCGCGTTTCATGTAGTTAGGTGTCGCGAGTGCACCATGGTGAATACCACTGTTGTAGTATTCACTTTGCTCGGCTATTTGTGCTGCGCCGTCTTCTCTAAAACCGTCAAATGCTTGTGATTTACGTGCAAGTGTTACCGACCATAAACCACTTGGGTAAATTGGTTGCGGGAATGGCAGTGTTTGTAAATCGTTAAAGCCTACGCTTAACATTGCTTCGCGCATTTCAACTAATAATGGCATATGCATAAGTGGTGATTCACTTTGTTGCACTAAAATACCACCTGGGCGCAGTGCATTTAAACAGCTTGTATAAAATGCATGATTAAATAAACCTTCGCCTGGGCCTACTGGATCTGTGCCATCAACAATAACCACGTCAATGGATTCGCCAGCCGCTTCGCGCATATATTTAATACCGTCGTCAAACATCACTGTTGCACGGGCGTCGTTGTTAGACTCGCAAAGCTCTGGGAAGTACTTTAACGACATTTGCGTAACTACTTCATCTATGTCTATTTGCGTTACAGTTTCTACGCCTGGGTGTTTTAATACCTCGCGTAAAGTACCGCAGTCGCCACCACCAATAATAACCACGTTTTTAGGGTTTGGGTGTGCTAAAAGTGCAGGGTGGCTGATCATCTCATGATAAAAGAAGTTTTCGCGGGTTGTTACCATAGTACACCCGTCGATGATCATTAAATTACCAAAGTCTGTGGTTTCAAACATTTCTACCTTCTGAAAAGGAGACTGTTTTTCATCTAACTTTTTGTTAATACGTAATGAAAATGCGCTGCCATCGCGGTCGCTAATTTCAGTAAACCACTTACTTTGATCTAAATTTGCCATAGTTGCTATTACACTTTTTAGGTTGAGTATGAAAAAGGGGCAATTCTGCCAGTGCTTGGCGTTTTGCTCAACGACATTTTAACTGATTTAACGAATAAAGTTAGTTAGGAGTGAGTGAAAGTTCAATTTTTGTTAGCCTAGGAGATCATGACGTATTAAAATGCGCCTTTATACCTAATTGATTAAAGAAGAGTTGCCATGACCTGGGGTTTAGAAACAGCACGCGCTACTTATAACGTTGCTCATTGGAGCGATGGTTATTTTGATATTAACGCACAAGGCGAACTGGTGGCTTACCCTGATGGCGACCAAACAAAACCGGCCATTTCTTTAACGCAATTAACTGAGCAGTTTAAACAACAAGGTTTAACGTTGCCGGTTTTAGTGCGCTTTACCGATATTTTACAAAACCGTGTAGACACGCTCACAAATGCATTTACGCAAGCACGAGCAAATCGTGAGTACAATGGTAAATACACCTGCGTTTACCCAATTAAAGTAAATCAGCAGCGCTCCGTAGTCAGTAAACTATTAGCGCACCCAAGCGGGCTTGTTGGCCTAGAAGCAGGCTCAAAGCCAGAGCTGATGGCCATTTTGGGTGTAGCAAAAGAGCCAATTACTATTGTGTGTAACGGCTATAAAGACAGTGAGTTTTTACGCTTAGCGTGTATTGGTCAAGCAATGGGGCACAGCGTAAAAATTGTGGTAGAAAAGTTGTCAGAATTGACCACACTACTTGAAGAAATAGACAACCTAGGCATTGAGCCTGCTATTGGTATTCGCATTCGCCTAAATTCAGTCGGCAAAGGCAAATGGCAAAATACCGGTGGCGAAAAAGGCAAATTTGGTTTAACAGCGGGTCAAGTGCTAAGCGCCGTTGAAGTGCTTAAAAAGCATAACAAATTGCACTTAATGCAAATGGTGCATTTTCATATTGGTTCCCAAATTGCCAATATTCGCGATATTCACCGCGCTTTACGTGAATGTGCACGCCACTTTGCTGAACTTACGCAATTAAATGTACCGCTAAATACGGTTGATGTGGGTGGCGGTTTAGGTGTTGATTACGAAGGCTCTGGCTCACGCAGTGCGTGTTCGATGAACTACACGGTTGAAGAATATGCGCGTAATGTAGTGAATGCATTTGCCGAAGTGTGCGACCAGCATAACCTTACGCATCCGGCTATTATCACCGAGTCAGGTCGCGCATTAACCGCCCATCATGCCGTGTTAATTACCGATGTTATTGATGTAGAAAAAGCGCCAAATTATTTAAATCCAGAAGCACCGCTTGAAAACAGCGCATTAGTACTCGATGAAATGTGGCAGTGTTTACAGCGTTTAAATCCGCGTATGGCGCTAGAAATTTATCACGATGCTATGCACCTATTTAGCGAGGCGCACGATCAATACGTGCATGGTTTAGTGAGCATGGTAGAGTGGGCGAAAATAGAGCAGCTTTACTTTACTATTTTACACCGTGTACGTGCATCGCTTAGTAATAATGCGCGTGCTCATCGAGAAGTACTCGATGATTTAAACGAAAAGTTGGCTGATAAGTTGTTTGTTAATTTTTCATTGTTTCAGTCATTGCCAGATGTGTGGGGTATTCAGCAGTTATTTCCGGTTATGCCAATCGAAAATTTAACTCAACCATTGACGCAACGTGCGATTATTCAAGATATTACCTGTGATTCTGACGGGCAAATCCGTGAATACGTTGAAGGAGCGGGTATTGAAACCAGCTTACCAATTCCAGAATACAAGCACGGTGAGCAATATCATATTGCCATGTTTATGGTCGGGGCGTATCAAGAAATTTTAGGTGATTTACATAACTTGTTTGGCGATACTGATTCTGTGCATGTGGAGCTTAACGACGATGGTTATGTATTAACCAATGCCATAAAAGGTGATAGCGTTAAGGATGTATTAAAGTTTGTTGACTATGATAGCGCCATTTTAGCCGATAACTTTGCGTATCAAGTTAATAAACTTGATGTATCGACGCAGTGTAAAGAAGGTTACTTAGCTGAGCTTAATGCAGGCCTTGAAGGCTATACTTATTTTGAAGATTAATTTGTAAGCAACTTAAAGCGCAGCAATAAAGTTGCTGCGCCATGTTTAAAGGAAGTAGAAGTAATGTCAGTTATTCGCGGTGTACTTAGTATTATTTTGTACGCAATAAACACACTCTTTTGGTTTGTACCTATCTTTATTTGTGGGCTTATAAAGCTTATTCCAATCAAGCCATTACAAAAAATAATGAGCTGGGCTGCTAAGCAATTCGCAACTGTTTGGGTTACCTTTAATAGCTTAAATCAAAAGTTGTTTACGCCAACAAAACTTAACGTAAGTGGCCTTGAAGATCTTAAGCTAAAAGATTGGTATTTGGTTATTGCAAACCACCAAAGCTGGGTCGATATTTTAGTATTGCAGCGCGTATTTAATCGTAAAATTCCATTTTTAAACTTCTTTTTGAAAAAAGAGCTTATTTACGTGCCTATTTTAGGATTATGTTGGTGGGCGCTTGATTTCCCATTTATGACGCGTACCAGTAAAAGCCAATTAAAAAAGAATCCTAAGCTACGTGGCAAAGATTTAGAAACAACGCGTAAAGCTTGCGAAAAATTCAAAGAAATGCCGGTAAGTGTGGTTAACTTCGTGGAAGGTACGCGTTTTACAGCGTCCAAACACAAGCGTCAAGATAGTCCATTTCCACACTTACTCAAGCCAAAAGCGGGCGGTATCGCGTTTGTAATGCAAGCAATGGGTGAGCAAATAACTAAAGTAGTTAATGTCACCATTCATTACCCTGATGGTATTCCTACTTTTATGGATTTTGCTGGTGGCAGAGTAAAAAATATTAACATACACGTGGAAGTAAGGCCGGTAAGCGAAGAGTTAATTGGTGACTACACCGGTGACTCTGAATTTAGAGTGCGCTTTCAAAGTGAACTAAATCGTTTATGGGAAGACAAAGAGCAAACATTACAATCGCTTGAAAACATCCCTAAATAAAAGGTAAAAATATGAGCTTACGGTTATGCTAAAAAAATGGTTACCAAACTGGCTTAACGGCTTAATTGTAGGCTGTGTATTGTTTTCTAATGTCATACTTTTTGGCTCGCTGGTATTAATGCTGGGCCTTATTAAGTTATTGCTTCCTTTATCTATTGTTAATTCTATATTGCATAGCGCTTATCGTGGTTGGTGTAACGGCAATCGTTTAGGGCTTTGGTTAGGTTGTCCGAATATTGTGGTTGATATTAGTGGCGATTTAAACTCAAAAAGCTGGTATTTACTGATTTGTAATCACGCAAGCTGGTTAGATATAACCGTACTTAGCTCATTACATGCATTGCCAGCTCCTAAGTTTTTTTTAAAAGATGAACTCAAATACGTGCCCTTTATAGGCACTGGTGCGTGGGCTATGGGTATGCCGTTTATGAAACGGGTAAGCAAAGCACAACTTGCTAAAAATCCTAAGCTCAAAGGGCTGGATGTAGAGCGTACCAAACATAGCTGTCGTAACTTTCGTCATCACCCAACAACTATCATTAATTTTGTAGAGGGTACACGCTACACGCCAGCTAAGCATAGCTTGCAACAAAGTCCCTTTAAACATTTACTAAAGCCTAAAGCTGGCGGTATTGCTTTTGCACTTGAAGTGTTAGCCGATCAATTTGATGCCATGCTCAATACAAGTTTAGTTTACAGCGGTAAAACCGATCATGTTTGCCGTAACTTGTTAAAAGGTGAATTGGATTCTATTTATGTGTCGATTGAGGTTATCCCTATTGATGAGAAAATGCAGGGCAGTTATCAAAGTGATGACGTATTTAAAGCCAATTTTCAACATTATGTGAATGAACTATGGGTTACTAAAGATCAGCAACTTGCCGATATCTATGCGCAACAAGACTTACCAGAGCCAAAAATCAGTAAGGAAATTGAAACACTATGACCAACACACACCTGCAGGAGTTAATTGCTCCTTGGTTTGAAAAAGTACCCGATGCAAATTTTCTTAGCTCAATTACCGCCACAGCAATCGGGGTATGCTCTTTACTCATTTTATATTTGTTTACACGTCGTTTAATGCTGCCAGGCATTCAAAAGGTCGTCACCAAATTGTCTCCTGAGCGTATTGGCGCACTTTCTCCAATGTTAACCAAGCTCAACAAACGCATTGCAGGGTTGCTTTGTTGTGTTTTGTTTTTAGCGACTTTCGACAGTGTTTATCCGGTTAACGAATTGGCCGCCGAAATATTAAAAACGGTAGGGCAGGCTTTATTAATTATCTACGTTGGCTTTATTATAAGCAGCATAGTGAGTATTGCTGGCGCTATTTATAACCAGCTTGAATTTGCCCGTGAAGTGCCTATCCAGGGTTTAATTCAGGTTGTTAAGCTCATTACCTTTATTGTATGTGGCATTTTAATTGTGAGCATAGTGCTGGAAAAATCGCCTACCTATATTCTCTCTGGTTTTGGCGCAATTGCGGCGGTTACATTATTGGTATTTAAAGACACTATATTAGGCTTTGTAGCGAGCATTCAAATTGCTGCAAATCGTTTGGTAACGTATGGTGATTGGATCCAAGTAGAAAATTATGGCGCTGATGGCGAGGTGATTGATTTAGGGTTAAATACCGTAAAAGTGCGTAACTGGGATAATACCATCACAACCATTCCTACTTATATGTTGGTGGCGGGCTCGTTTAAAAATTGGCGAGGCATGCAAGAATCCGGTGGGCGACGTATTAAGCGTTCACTTAATATTGATATGAATAGCATTTGCTTGGTGGGTGACGAGTTTAGAAAGCAAATTAACGCTGCAATCCCGCTACACGAATATATTCGCATCACCACATTGCCCGATCCTGTCTCTAACTTGGGGCTATTTCGCCGCTATGCCGAAGGTTATTTAAAGCAACACAGCAAAATTAATACCTCACTGACCTTAATGGTACGAGAGCTACAACCACTTAATCATGGTTTACCGATTGAGTTTTATTGCTTTAGTGAAGATAAACGCTGGATTTCGTACGAACACTTGCAAGCCGAAATAATGGATCATTTATTGGCTGTATTGCCTATTTTTGGGTTACGAGCTTATCAAAGTGTTAGCGGGCAATTAAGCCCACCAACAAACACACCGCAAATAGATAAGCCTAGTATTAAAGTGCCCAATAATGCTGGCCAAGACCCACAGCAATAAATACGATTAATAGCCACCAAATAGGTGGCTTTTTAAATCGCAGCCATGCAAACGCGAGTATCACTAAAGCTACTTGCCAAAGGTTATGCACAGCCGAAGTCCAAATTGGCGAATACAGTGCCGCCGCTAAAAAACCGACTACTGCCGCATTAAGCGCCGCTATTGAGCTTGCAAAACGTGGCTTACTTGCCAAATTAATCCAACTCTTCTGAAACGCCAGCATAAGTAAAAAACCAGGCATAAATATAAGAAGTGTAGCTATAAGAGCACCCACTAAAGGTTGCTCTGTAGTAAGTTGTGCGCCTAAGTAAGTAGCAATAGTAAACATAGGCCCTGGCACCGCTTGTGCACTCGCGTAAGCACTTAAAAATTGATCATCAGTTAACGCAGGGACACCTGCTTGTAATACTGGTAACACTACATGCCCGCCGCCAAATACCATTGCACCTGCTTGATAAAAAGGCGCAAACAAAGCAAATTCTTGACCTAGAGGAAAAAAGCTAACGGCTAGTAGTAGTGCAAAGAGCCCCAGTGCAATCCAATTGATGTTATTTTTTTTGCTACTCGTATTTTCTGTTTCAGTTGGTGAGCCGAGTTTTAATAAAGGCCATATTGCACCCGTAATTGCAGCGGTTATTAAAATAGCGATTTGTGTACCAAGCATCGGAAACAACACCAAAGCAAGTGTACTCATTACCGCAAGTAGCTTAAGTGTAATACTAGTACAAAAGCTTTTAGCCATACTAAGTGTTGCATCAGCGACTATAACAACGGCAAATAACTTTAAGCCTGCAATAATAGCAAAGTAAACAGCATCAAACTGATGGGCACTAACCGCAAGCAGCACCATTATTAAAAACGAAGGCAGAGTAAAGCCTAAAAACGCAGCTATACCACCAAGTACCCCAGCCCGCTCAACACCAATCGCAAAACTAACTTGGCTAGAGCCAGGCCCTGGCAGTGCTTGGCTTAAACTAATAAGTTGTGCGTAACGCGTGTTAGTTAACCAATTTAACGAGTCTACAAAGTGGCGTTTAAAATAACCTAAATGCGCAGCAGGGCCGCCAAAGCTCATGCACCCTAGTAAAAAAAACTGTCTAAAAATAGCAAACAACATTGCGCTAATATCCTTTGTGAAATTCATTAAATTGTCACAAGGGAGTATGACATTTTTATTAAAATGGCACATTAGTTAGCGTATATAACTTAAAGCGCGCTGTTTTAAATTAAATAAGTCTATTTTTATTTGTCAGGCGTGGCTAATAGGGCTCCAATCCGTGTGTTGCATAGAGTGTTGAGCTTATAACAAATTGCGATAAGTCAAGCAGAAAACAGAAAAGGGCAGAATGTGCCCATTGCCCAAGAATAATGACTGACGCGCGAGTGAAGGTATAAAAAGGGATGAGCTCACAGCTTAAAAAGTAAATTTAGTGACACAATATTTATATTAGCCGTTCAGCTTAACTAAGCTCAGTACACCGTTTAATTGAATAGCAAAGGGCTTGATTGAAGGTAAATCATTTTATATACCCATTGAACCCAATTCTATTGGTGTACTTAATAGCATTAATTTTAGCTCTTTCACGAAGCTTAATCGACTCGTTTCTGAGAAAGCGATAAGTTTATATAATCGAATGATTAGTAATGACAGGCTTTGTGTTATATCTATAACAATTTTTTCACCCTTGTCTGAAGTTCAAGTTGATGCATTAAATGCTCAACGAGTTGCTATTGGGTATTCTGTGGGGGCTGCTATTGGCGGTGCCGTAGGAAAGATCCCACTTCCTTTAGGGCTTAATTTTGCTGCCGGTTCAGCTGCCGGTATGGGAGCTCGAAAGTTGACACTTAATAATTTACCTCAGCGTCATATTGATGATATTTTAATATCATTAGAAGCTTATGTGAATGGCGGGATTGGACCTCAAAAGTCATATCAATCACATACTATTTCTCGAAATCAATATAAGTAGAAGGTAAATTTCTATGGATGAGTTTACTTGGTGGGTAATCGTTTTTTCTCTTCTTTTAGGTGGGGGAGCTGCATGGTTGCTTCCCAAAACATGGTTTAAGTTAGTCGGTCGAATTATGATTGTCGTTGGTATATTTGGAGTCTTTTTTACAGACTTTGAAATATTAAGCGCTTTTTGTTTTTCCTGTATACCAATTGGCTTTGGGTTATTAACTTATAATAAAAAGTATTCAGAGTCTTAGGCAAATACTCTTTATTTTGCGCTATTACAATTACGCAGACATTCATCCAAAATTTTGTTTGATGAGTCAGGTTCCAGTAACTATATAAAAAAGGGTTAACTATTAGCCCAAAAACGTAAATTTAGTGACGCAATATTATTTGTGCAATTAGAGTGGCTGTCTAGTTTAATTTCTTTATTTGTCAGGCGTGGCTAATAGAGCTTAATCAAATCTGACAGTCTAATATATGCGGTCAGTCAAACAGAAAGTGGGAAAAGGTCGGATGCGGCCATTGCTTTTGTGGTATCGGTTACCAAAAGTGCCTTTATGCATACACCGCTAATTCAGAGAGCAAATAACGAATGCTAATACATTAAACCGCATTTACCTCAGTAAACTTTAAGCCTTTCAGGTTATGCTGTTTCACCAAGTCATGTAGGCCGTCCTTTTGATCTGTACAAAAGGTGAAAATACCGGCTCCCTTAACTTTGAATAATCCACCCTGTTGTATAGCACCTTTACTGAGGACTAACTTTTTAAAGCGCCTTACCTGTTAACACGGCCATTTTTAAAATTTAACTCTGTATGCTCTTCATTAATAGCTACTTGCTGACCTAAGATATTTAATGCAAACCAACTCTCACCATTCAAGCTTAATGGTAAAAATTCACAACAATCCTTTAACGTAAGCTCAAATACTTTTTGTAAAGCAATAGGTATAGCGAGCGACATAGTCCCCCATGCAGCTATATCTGGTTTGTTAGTCGGGGTTTCACCTTCAACTATCAACCAATCAACCAATCAACATCTACAGGATGCCAATTATCATTTTTTGGCGTACCGTCGAAAGTAAAAATATCGTTGTTTGTTAACTGCATAGATTGCTCAAACATCGTTTCTTGTAAAAGTAGATATTCACCTGCATTAACGCTAACAGCGTAGATTTTATCAAAATTTTCCATTAAATTACCTTAGGGTCTGTTGAACTTTGCGGATTAAAATTTGTTCAAACTAGGGGCTATTTAATCGCGGCGCGAGGTTTGTAACCTAGTGGGCTAAGTAAAAACCGAGCAACAAAGAGTAAATAGCCCCTAGGAAGAACCCTTTGGGCAGCGCATGTTTGGCATTTATGCTGCGTTATAGCCCATTTATGGGGAATAACCACACTACATAGGCTCTGCCTTGCCTAAATACCAAACAGACTGCTGCAAATTTAACCTTGAAAGATCAGCAGACCCTAGTACCATGTTTGAAATTTCGTCATGTATTGGGAAGTCACCACTTTGTAGTTCGCCACCAATACCTTTAAGCAGCTCAATTGTAGTGGTCAAAAACAAAAGGGATTAACATATTGCGCTAGGCAATGCCTACTTAGCTTTATAAGGTTTGTGTCATTAAGAGGTATTTGGAGCAATACTCATTACGGGAGATGAACCGCCCATTGCAGTTCTCGCTAATAAAAACGCATGATGAGTGGTGTGGAGGTTAGAGACCTTCGGCTACCCGATTAGTTGTTTGACCGAACCACACAGCTATTTATCTTCACCAGACTCCTTAATATCATTTAACATATCTTGATAATCATCTTCTGTTTTAGGGCCAATCACACATGAATCTTTTGGATGCTCTTTATCTAAAGCTTTCTCGGATTTTTTATGTATTTCGCTTTGCTCGCGCATAGATTCAATATTATCTTCTAGTATTTTCATTGCTTCTTTTCTATTCATTTAGTTAACCTCAGTTGTAATATTCAATTTTTTCCTAGCTTTATAGTCTGAACGCTCATAAACTTCAACAAGCTTACTGATTCACCGGATTACTAATTAAACAGGACATATCAATTAAACAGAAAACACAATTACACGGGCATCTATACTAAATTTTGTTTAATGAGTGATGCTTGGGTAAAGATGTAAAAGGAGATGAACTTTTAGCTTAAAAAGCAAATTAACAGCACAATATTATTTGTACAATTAAAGTGGCTGTCTAGTTAAATTCATTTCAGTTTATATTCACGTCGAACTTCATCGATTAAACGATGCCTAGAGCTCTTAAGTCGCTCATGTGGTGCAAACATAGAGCTAGATTTATCTAATAAATTAACCGCTTTAGTTAATTGTTCAAGATCTATTTTTTCTTTATTTAGTTCTAAAGTTTCACTAATCTGCAATACAGCTAACTCTTTACCTGCTATATCTTCAGGAAGTCCAGACTTTGTACATAAGCCATAAATGCCGTTTAAAAAATGGCCCCATTCTTCTTCAATATGTAATTCAAGCTTTGAATTAACTTTTGCATTATTAGAAGTAAACCCAGCTTCTTTTAACTCTGATACTGACTTGGAATACCTTTGGGTAAAAATAGGGAAAACATCTTGAAGATTAGCGGTTACCTTAAGCATATCAATCCATGATAAATATCCTTTAGCATAATATTCAATTTCGTTTTGGTTATTAAATTCACCAAAGAATGAATCGCTAGAATAATTTAACGATAATTTATATGAACAGGTTGGCATCACTTTTTTTTCTTGAAAATAAGAAAGCTCAGCTTCACTAATTTTGGTTAAATTAAGTAATTGTTGTTTAGTATAATAGTTTTCATTTAGGTAATTGATAAGATCCATTTACGTGGATACTCCTTGAAAGCTCTAACAAGCTTGTGAATTAACGCGTTTTTATTTATAAACGAACCAATTAGAGTGGCTGTCTAGTTTATTTTCTATTCATTAGGGGAGATGAACCGCCCATTGTATTTTCTGTTAATAAAAAGCACATGATAGGTGGTGTAGGGGCTGGAGGTTAGAGCTCTCCAGCTACCCGATTAGCCTTTTTGATTATTGATATCATCAATATAAATTTGTTGGAATTTTTCCCAATCATATAACGCTTCAGGGTTGAAGTCTTGCCCTTCAGGCCACTCTAGATTCCCGCCATCATTCAAAGACACCAGCTTAAAGTAATCAATGTTTTTTAAATTTTCCATCCAGCCAAAGCCTATGACTGGTTCGAAATCTATAGTTTGAACCTTGTTATCGGCAAAAGTAATTTTAATAGTGTAGTCACTAACAATTTCAAAACTTGTAATTGTCATTGAATCTAGAGAAGTCATATTATACAGCCCTATTTAAGTGGATCTATTTTAAAGAAGCTTGGTGTACCTGATGTAGTATTCAGTCTCGACCAATTTTGATTTAGCTTATCTTTTCTTATAACAAGCCATGCTTCAACTAATTTTCTTTCTTTTTTCGAAAAAGATCCCTCCATCAACTCTGCAGTCTCAATGTTAAAAACTGCTTTTCGACCCGCGTGAGAGGCATGTATATGAGGATAATGATGCTTGCCACCAATTTCACGATACATATATATTACAATTCCAAAAAACCTACATAACTCAGGCATTCAATTTTCCTTAATATTAATTATGATTAAAAGGCTAACAATTTATAGTGCGCTCATTGCGCATATTTGTGCCGATGAAACGCTCACTTTCTACTTTATATAGTTTTAACAAATTACCTAAGATATTACTATCACCAAGTTTTCTATTATCTTTGGGCAAAACTAAATGAAGCAATATGCGCGCCTCATTCATTTTTGTGAATATGCAAGCGACAGTTTGACTATTCAATTAGTTATTATATTTTGACAATACCAATGTTTGCTTATAGCTCATAGTCGCCTATCAGATGAACTTTAAACCAAGTCCTAATGACTGTAAGCGTTGGTACGAGCTGCTACATTTTAACACTCTCTTCATAGTTTGTTCATACGTGTATTTGCATACTCCGGCTAAATTCTTATTGAATAGGTAACATCATGACTTTAACTAAATCACTTTTAAGCGTAACCGTAGTAGCTGTATTGCTTTCTGGTTGTGAAATGAATAACACAGGTAAAGGCGCAGCAATTGGCGCTGCTGCAGGTGGCGTATTAGGTAAAGCTACGAGTAACCATAAAGATAAACGCTTTTTTATTGGTGCAGCAATTGGGGCACTTGCGGGCGCTGCTGTTGGCGACTACATGGATAAACAAGAAGAAGCATTTCGTGATGAGCTAGCGGGTTCTGGGGTTGAAGTTGTGCGTGAGGGCGACAACTTACGTTTGGTTATGCCATCAAATATTACCTTTGCGACGGATCAATCGTATATTTCATCAGGTTTTAACGACACGTTAAACGCGATTGCTAACGTTATGAATAAGTATGAAAAAACTTACCTTAGTGTAGAAGGGCATACTGATAGCACAGGTAAAGATAGCTACAACATGAACTTGTCGCGCGAGCGTGCACAAAGTGTAAAAGACTACTTAGTGAATCAACAAATTATGGCTGCACGAGTTAGCACTAAAGGCTATGGCGAAACTCGTCCAATTGCGACTAATGAAAGTGCAAATGGTCGTGCTCAAAATCGTCGTGTAGAAATTCAAATAGTGCCTAATACACAAGGTTAATAGCAAAAACCGCGCAAATGCGCGGTTTTGTTTATTTAATGGCACTTTTAAATCGATTAGCTGTCATAACTAGTTCTTTCACAGGGACATGTTTATGGCAAAGTGGCGTTCGACAATTATTTTATCGATACTTTTACATGGATTATTGTTGTTTTTTTTAGCAACTTTAAAGGTACCTGAAATAAAACAGCCGCAATCACCGCCAATTAAAGCCTATATGGTGAGTGTGCCAGCCAAAATTAAAGCAACACAGCAAACGCCTCAACAGAGTGTTAATAAAAGTGTGCGCATAGAAAAAAAGCCAAATGAGCCGGTAAATAAAGTAGTATTAAAATCAGTAAGCTCTTCCAGTAAAAAAACAGAAAAAGCGGCTGAACCGGTAAACTCCACTATAACAAGCTCCACCACAATAAATGCCCACTCTGCAGCATTAACGCCATATAAAAAAATCGACTTACAAAAAGGTCTTAATCGTATTTTACAGCAACAAATGGGATCTTTACCTGCTGGTACAACCTCAGCTGGTAAAACAGCTGATGAATACGCCACGGTAAACAGGATCACAGTTCCAAAAGTACACTCTGCAACGGTAAAGCCACTATTACAAATAGAGCAGCAAAGTATGCAATTTACTACCTATCGCAAAGGTGATACTTGTTTTAAAAAGGTGTTTATTGGCGCAGGGGTGATGCCAAAAAATGACTTACCAGATAGTTATTTAACCGCAGGGCAATTGTGCGGTAAAACTAAGTTAACAGAGGCTTATGATGCTGCAATGAACAAATGGCTTAGCAAAAAGTAGCAGCAAAGCCGCTGCTACTTTAATTTATTTAACCTAGCCTATTGCAAGTAAATTCAACGCAGTTAGCGCTGATAATAGCTGCTCGAGATAGATTTATTATCCAGAGTTCAGGTTATTTAATTACGTGTACCAGCTCAATCTTTATTAAACTGTAATTCACACAGTTTTTGATACAGCGGATTGCTGGCTAATAACACTTGGTGAGAACCCGTTGCTATTATTTCCCCATTTTCCATTACCACAATCACATCAGCATGTTTTACCGTGGCCAGCCTATGGGCAATTATTAACGTTGTTCTGTTTTGCATTAGGTGCTCAAGCGCCGCTTGCACGTGGTGCTCACTTTGTGCATCTAGCGCGCTGGTGGCTTCATCAAGAAGGAGTATTTCTGGGTCTTTTAATATAGCGCGGGCAAGCACAATACGTTGCTTTTGCCCACCAGATAACCTAACGCCTTGCTCACCTAAAAAGCTGTGATAGCCTTGTGGCAACTGGTTTATAAATTCATCGGCATGGGCATGTTTTGCAGCGGCATAGACTTGCTCATCGGTTGCATTTGGGTTGCCGTAGCGGATGTTATGCATAACATCGGAGCTAAATAAAATAGGGTTTTGCGCTACCATGCCCATTTTATTACGCAGAGTATTAAGTGATAGGTCTTTAATATTTATATCTTTAAACTTAATAGCTCCGCTGGCCGGATCGTAAAAACGTTGTAGCAATTCAAATAATGTAGTTTTACCAGCGCCAGAAGGGCCAACAATAGCCACAGTTTGGCCTTGCTCAATATTTAGGCTTATTTTATTAAGAGCACTTACATCTGGGCGAGAAGGATAGTTAAAGCTAATATTTTCAAGCGCAATTGCAGGGCTGCTACTTTTTTGCAGTAAATTACTATCTTGTGGGTTTAGCGGGTTTTCTATTTCACTTTTAACAGCAAGTAGCTCAAGTAATCTTGCAGCCGCGCCTGCTGCTCGTTGTAGTTCGCCATACACTTCAGCAACGGTTGCCACCGACATTGCCACCATAATAGCGTAAAACACAAATGCACCTAACTCGCCGCCAGTCATAGTACCCGCAAGTACATCGTTACCACCCACCCAAAGCATTGCGCTAATGGCACTAAAGGTTAAAAAAATCACTACGGCTATTAAAAACGAACGTTGTTTGATACGTTTTTTAGCCACGTTAAAGGCTTTTTCGGTCTCGAGTGCAAAGGCATGCTGTTCTTGTTCTTCATGGCTATAGCTTTGTACTACTTTAATATTTTGTATGATTTCGCCTGCATAGGTACTTATGTCGGCAATGGCATCTTGGCTTGAGTTTGCTAGCTTACGTACCTTGCGGCCAAATATCATCATAGGAACAAGTACTAGCGGCACACAGGCCACAACCACTAAGGTGAGCTTTAAATTGGTGAACAGTAACATGGCTAAACCGCCCACCAACATAAGTACGCTGCGCAGCGCCATAGAAAACGATGAGCCGATAATAGATTGTAATAAGGTGGTATCAGTGGTTAAACGCGACATAAGCTCGCCACTGCGGTTTTCTTCAAAGTAGCTAGGGTGTAGCGTTACAATACGATTAAACACGGCTTTTCGAATATCGTTACTGACTCGTTCGCCAATCCACGACATTAAATAAAAACGGCTAAAAGTGCCTACTGCTAATAAGCTGATTAAACCAATAAGTACTAATACGGCCTGCTGTAATTGCACCTTTGATCCTGCAATAAAGCCATGATCAATAACAAATTTAACACCTTGCCCCAATGACAAGTTAACGCCTGCCGTTACGAGTAATGCGGCTAGGGCGGCGACTACCATCCACTTATACGGTTTAATAAACGCAAAAACAGGTAACAAACTGCTAAAAGCAGCCTTTTCGGCTATAGGTGTTTCTTTTGACATAGTGGATTCTTTTTGAAGGTTAAGGTATAGATATGGCATCAAGGTAATAAAAATCAATAGTATTGAATATCATCAATAAGGATTCGTTATGACTACAAATATAATAAACGGTGAATTTACAGTCGCTTTAGCGCCAATTGAAGGTTACGCCAAAGGGCAGCAAGGCATTAATTTAGGGCGTATGTCGATTGATAAAACATTTAAAGGTAGCTTAAATGCGACCAGCCAAGGCGAAATGCTCAGTGCTATGACGCCAACGCAAGGGAGTGCAGGTTATGTTGCTATTGAGCAAGTAGTTGGGGAGCTTGAAGGCAAAAAAGGCAGCTTTGTACTGCAACACTTTGGCACTATGAATAAAGGTCAAGATAGCCTTATTTTAAACGTCATTCCCGATTCAGGTACTGATGAGCTTGAAGGCTTAAGCGGCAGTATGAAAATTCGCATAGAGCAAGGTATTCATTACTATGACTTTGAATACACTGTAGATAGTAAATAACCAGAATTCAGGTTAAATAAAAAAGCATAGGTAAATACTTATGCGGATTAATTATTGAAGACCATGAATTATAAGGAGCATAAATGGCTTTATCTGTTTGGTTGAGTTTGGCATTGGTATGCATGATGGGCGCGATGTCGCCAGGGCCAAGCCTTGCGGTGGTATTAAAGCACACGCTTAGTGGTGGCATGAAAAACGGCATGCTTGCTGCGCTCAGTCACGGTATTGGCGTTGGGCTTTATGCTGCAGCCTCATTACTTGGCTTAGGAGCATTAATGGCTCAATTTCCAACACTATACCAAATATTGGTGTATTTAGGCGCTGCGTATTTAGCCTATTTAGGTTTAAAAATACTGCTAGCAAAACCAAGTAATAACGAGCTGCAAGTACAAAAGAGTGAAGTAAGTGCGAGTAAAGCGTTACAAGATGGATTTGCGATTGCTTTTTTAAATCCTAAACTCGCGATTTTCTTTTTAGCGTTGTTCTCACAATTTATAGATCCGCAAAACCTCACTTTAAGCATTGGCATTATTATGTGCTTAACCGTGTTTGTAATTGATACTGGTTGGTATTTATTAGTTGCAGTGCTAACTGAGGTGTCTAAAAATCGTTTTGGTTTTACTAAGCAAAACCCATGGTTAGACAAAATACTGGGTGTTGTGTTTATTGCCCTAGCCATAAGGGTGGTCATTAGTTTGTAGTTTTATAATTGGTTGTTGCTGAATTATTTGTACAAAATAGCTACAGCCAAAGTTCTCTGTGGTGCATACGTATTCATCACAATTTGATTACCTTTTAGTTACACTTTGTTGGTTGTGTTTCAACGGCACTGATATACCACATAACAATAACTAAAGGATACACACATGAAAAATTCAAACTAAGTGCGCTAATGCTGGCATTATTTGCTGCAAATAGCGCGATTGCAGCCAAGTGTAGCAGCTCAGTTTATTGCTCTTGCTTACAATGACACTAAATAACGCCACTTTGCTTTACTCAAATGACAATTCTGAAACGTTTATAGATTTTCAAGCGTCATACAAATTTACCGATCCCCTAACAATGCTTTTGCAAGTTAATAACCTGACAGACAAACCGACCCAAAACTACTTTGGCACAAGCAACGAACGGGTACGACTGAGTACTTTGGTCGTCAGTTTTATTTTTGGTTTTACTTACAGTCATTAATTTAGCAAGTTGGAGCGTTTAAAAATGAAAATAATTAAAATATATAGCTACTTGCTAGCTGCGTTATACCTATTGGTTTTAACGGGCTGTGGTGGTAGCAAGGATGCAAAATCTGAGCAAGTGTTACTCACTTGTAATGCACCTCAAGTCCCAAATGAAGCTGGTACACAATGTGTCGAACCTGAACCAATAAAGTGTGCTGCCCCGACAGTTCCTGATGAAAAAAATGAAAGCTGCATTTTAGGTGCTGATCCTGCGTTACCAGAGCCCGTAGTTTTTCCTGGCGATAATGAGGCAATTTTGTTTTATAACCGCGTAACAGACGCTAACTATGAAGGTTACCGATTACATTCGTGGAATGACGATGTATGCGATGCTTTTGCACCACCTTTTGATACGAGCGATTGGGCAGATGGTCATGTTCATGATGGGATAGATCCGAATTATGGTGCATATTGGATTATAAAACTCAAAGCTGGTTACAGCGAGTGTGCTAATTTTATTATTCATATAGGTACAGAGAGCACCGGTAAGGCATTTGGTGATGTTGATTTAACAATGCCATTAATGCAAGACGACGAAAAGTTTCAACGTATGAACTTTACTTTGCATGGTGAGCCGTCTGTTTTTGAGTTTCCTATTCTAAATTTAGGTGAGCGTCCGGTCGCTATTACAGGGGCTTCTGCACATTGGATAGATTTAAATACGGTACTGTACAAACCGAGTAATGAACTGAGTCAAATCATTAAATTATATAGCTCTGCAAGCGCGGATTTAAAGGTTGATGAAGAGACTGGATTAAATGGTCAAAGCATTGAGTTGATACAAACTAATTTAACCGATGAGCAAGCATTAAAAGTACCGCACTTGAGTAATTGGACCGCGTATCAAGGTAACTGGGATACAGAGGCCGCTAAGCAATTAATTAAACAACAATTGCTAGTGGCGGGTTTTGATGCTGATGGCAAGCTTCTTGAAGCAAGTTACGTTCAAACAGCAAAGGCATTAGATGCGCTTTATACGCAAAATGAAAATGATGCTAACGAGGCGCAACTAGGCGTTAATTACAATAACAATGCAATTGATGTATCAGTGTGGGCACCTACTGCCAATAATATGATGCTTAATGTGTTTGATGCCGATAAAGCACAAGTGCATAGCAGTGCAATGTTATTTGATGGTAACACCGGCATTTGGTCTATCAGCTTAGATAGCAAATACGATCGCCATTACTACCGTTTTGCGTTTGATGTATATCACCCAACCACCAAAGCGATTGAAAGTTTATGGAGTACAGACCCCTATTCACTCAATGTATCAAGCAATGGTTTGTATTCGCAGCTAATTAATCTAAATGACGATGACACCAAACCACAGGGCTGGGATAAACGCAGTGTACCGACCATTACCAATCCAGAAGATGCGATTATTTATGAAGGGCATGTACGTGACTTTAGTGTGCGCGATACCAGTGTTAGTGCACCAAATCGCGGTAAATACCTTGCATTTACAGAGCATGAAAGCGTGCCAATGCAGCATCTTAAACAATTGGCTGATAGAGGTTTAACTCACTTTCATTTGTTACCAGTGACAGACATTGGCACCATTGAAGAAAATGCCGCAGAGCGAGTAGAAATAACCGATACGTTAGGTAAGTTATGTGAGCGTATTAACGATGAAGCCGATGCTTGTAAAACAGAAGACAAGAACAGCACCATTGTAAAATTGCTGCAAAGTTACTTACCAAATTCTGACGATGCCCAAGCACTTACCAGTGCTATGCGTGATCTAGATGGTTTTAACTGGGGTTACGATCCGCATCACTTTATTGCCCCTGAAGGGTCTTATGCCTCAACGGCTGAGGGTATTGCTCGCGTAGTTGAGACGCGCGCTATGGTGCAGTCGCTACAAGAAATTGGCTTAAGAGTCGTGCTAGATGTTGTTTATAACCATACAACAGCATCAGGTATTTGGAATAAATCGGTATTTGATAAATTAGTACCCGGTTATTACCACAGATACAGCGAAACGAGCGGCGATATTGAGCAATCAACATGTTGTGAAAACACCGCCACTGAGCATGTCATGATGGATAAGTTTGTCACTGATTCATTAGTGATTTTAGCCCGTGATTTTGGGTATGATAGTTTTCGTTTTGATGTGATGGGGCATATGCCTAAATCGTCAATTTTAGCAGCCCGTGAAGCGGTTCAAGCAATCGATGCAGATAACTATTTTTATGGCGAAGGGTGGGACTTTGGTGAAGTAGCTAATAACCGTTTATTTATACAAGCAAAACAAGCTGATATGGCGGGTTCAGAGGTGGGTACTTTTAACGACCGTATCCGCGAAGCTATTCGGGGGGGAGCACTGTTTAGCAATAACCCAACCGATGGTAATTTAGCTGAGCAAGATACATTGCGGTTATCGCTTGCTGGCAATTTACAAAACTATATTCTAAAAGACTTTAAAGGCAATTCAGCGAAGGGCAACAGCTTTACGTGGAATACTCAGCCAACAGCGTATGCACTTGATCCTGCCGATAGCATTAACTACGTTTCTAAACATGACAACGAAACCTTGTGGGATCAACTGCAATACAAGCATATTGCAAACATGAGTATTGAACAGCGTGTACGCGCCCATAATATAGCGCTCGCAGTGCCACTTGTGAGCCAAGGTATCCCATTTATGCAACTGGGCGCTGATTTACTGCGTTCAAAATCAATGGATCGTGATAGCTACAATGCCGGAGATTGGTTTAATGCAGTTGATTTAACTAAGCAAAATAATAATTGGAATATTGGTTTACCTAACGCTGAAAAAAATCAAGAAAAATGGTCTGAAATAATGCCTATTTCGGGTAATCCTCAAGCTGCTGCACAACCGCAAAATATTGCTTATGCTGGTGGGGTTTTTCAAGAGTTTTTAGCTATTCGCAGTGCTAGCCCACTATTTAGATTAACCACAGAGCAAGATGTAATAGCACGTGTTGGTTTTCATAATGTGGGCAAAAACCAGCAATATGGCTTAATTGTTATGAGTATTGATGATGGAGAAGGATTAACCGATATTGATGCAAACAACGATGCGCTTGTTGTGGTTATAAATTCCACTGGGCAATTGCTTACTCATAGCATACCAACGGCGAGTGGCTTTGAGCTACACACTGTACTTAAAAATAGTGTTGACCCAGCAATGGCTGCGGCCTCTTTTACCCAAGGCAATGGCAGCGGCAGTTTTAACCTACCAGCATACACTATGGCTGTATTTGTAAAACCGCAAGGTAGCACGCAAGGCGTAGGTTTAAGTGCAAATGCAACCGTTGGCGAACCTGATGTGCTCCCTTTTGGTAGCACAAGTGTGTATGTTCGCGGTAGCTTAAATGACTGGGGCACAGCAAATCGCTTTGAATATGTTGGGGATGACGAATATCGACTTACAGCCACGTTAGCCGCAGGTAGTTATGAGTTTAAAATTGCCTCTGAAGATTGGGCTACGGTTGATTTTGGCGCGCTTTCAGATGCTGATAAAGAGGTTGTGGAAAAACAAAGCGAGCCTTTAAAACGTTCAGGCGCAAACATGACCTTTACAGCTGCCATTGATGCGACGTATGTATTTTCATTTAATGCCAATGATAAAGAAAATCCAACCTTAAAAATTTATAATGAAGAGCCATTTGCTAGCACGCCGGTATTCGTTCGTGGCAGCTTAAACGATTGGGGCACCAGTGATGAACTAATATATCAAGGGAAAGGTATTTACACGTTTACTAAAATGCTCAGCGCAGCCAGTTATGAATTTAAAATAGCCTCTGAGGATTGGAGTCGCGTTGATTATGGCTCTGCTGATACAGATATAAGCACTACCTTAGGCAAAGCGAAACGACTAGCAATAGGCGGCGCTAATTTGATGATAGATATTGCAAATGATGGTGAATACCAGTTTATAGTGGATACGAGCGATTTAAGCGCTGTTACATTAAGCATTTTAAATGTAGAAATGTTTGCAGATACGCAAGTATTTATCCGTGGCAGTTTAAATGGATGGGGAACAGATAACCCACTTAATTACCAAGGCAATGCAACTTACACAACGTCGTTAACCCTCGAAGCGGGTAATTATGAGTTTAAAGTGGCTTCTGAGGATTGGAGTACCGTTGATTACGGCGGTATTGGTGAATCCCCAATTGTAAATATAGGTGAACAGACTTTACTGGAAGCGGTGGGTGCGAATATAACGTTGAGAATTACTGAGCAGGGAAATTATACATTTAATGTTATTGGCCCTGATAAAAAAAACATCAAGGTATTAATCAATAAAAAATAACGCTATAAGCCGGTCAACTATATTGATCGGCTTATTATGTTTTAAATTAACCAGAGTTCAGGTTAAATTAGAACTGATAGCTAACCGACATCATGGCAGTTGAAATGTTCGCCGTATCTATAATTGGTGAGTTTTCAATATCAGAGTCTAATCGTGTGTAGCTGACCATAGCGCTTATATTCCATCTTTTATCCAGCTGATAACTTAGCAACATACCAGCGTTATAATTAACGGTAGAACCGAGTTTGTAAGGGGCATACGTGTTTGATTCGTCTTTTTTAATGCCGTAATAGTAGTTTGATACCTTGCTACTATTGAGTTCAACACCAAATGAGGGTATTAACATAATTTGTTTTGATAGCTTAAATGGGTAGCTATAATTGGTATCAAACATGGCACCATCGCCGTGACCTAATACATCGTGTGATGCACTGGCACTAAAATGACCATACTTTGTGGCGTAGCTTACTTTAGTTCCTGCATAAAGAGATATCTCACGATCGTTAAGGGCCTTAATTGCAGTGATATCAGAGTCGGATGAATCAAAATTTTGCCCCGGTTCAAGTATAGCTGACCAAGTAAAGCCTTCATCTTCAACTAGCTTGTAATCCAGAGCAAAGCCTCTAAACGTTAGTTTTTCACCTTCATAGTTGATCATGGGTAAAAGCAGTATTTTGTTATCAGTCCCTGCATAAGGCGATCCTGTTGAAATAACGGCAGCACCAATCGACCACGGAGATTCATCCTGAGCTTGAGCCGTTATACTTGATAAAGCGAATGCGCCAAGCAACAGTTGCACACTATTTTTCATATAAGTATTCATGATTACCTTCACTATTTATGTAATACCAATTGTATTAATAAAATTGGTAATAAGTTTATAAAATTTACGTTATTGATTGAACGCGTTGAGTGTAGCGACTAAAGCTAAACAGAGTTGTAAGTTAGTGTGTTAAATTTTAAGTATGTGTAAGCAGTTGAACTAAAGTGTTGGATTGTACAAATTTTGACTGTAATTGCATTCAACTTTGCAATGAAGTACTTTGAGCTAATCGTTATTAAAAATCATAAAATTATGCAAGAAACTATTTTAGAAAGCGCATCGTTCGATTCTAAGGTAAAGCAGTACTGGATGGTTACAGCAGTGCTATTTAGTTGCCTAGTACTGGTTACTATTCCGTTGATACCATTAATTTTACTTATTGTATGGCTGGTGGCAGGGCGAATTTTAGCGGCTATGTCGGCTGAGTTACTGCCACAAAAGCTAGTAGTTAAACGTGGGGTATTATTTAAAGAGGAAAAGTCGATACCGCTTGAGAAAACCACTGATGTTGGATTAAGCCAAGGCCCGCTTATGCGCTTTTTTGGGTTATATCGGTTAAGTTTTGAAACAGCAGGGCAATCAGGGCACGGTGCTTTAGTCTCTTTATTGGGGGTTGTAAATGCGGGTGAATTTAGAGAAGCCATATTGACTCAAAAAGATAACCTAAACGAACAATATCCTGTTGCAGATGAGCTTGCAGATGAGCTTGCAGAAGATCACCTTAACCAAGCGCTATTAGCGCGCTTAGTTGAGGTGGTTGAACGTATTGATACACGTTTAGCAGCGCTTGAGAAATAGCGTTAACTAAGAAACTCTCTGGCTAGAGAAGAAATAAACATCATAATGATTCAACGTGTTAGTAAGCTCTTTAGCCAGAGTACAGATTATACGGTTAGTAGCTGAGGTTGGCCTGCTAGCATAATGAACCCTTTTTTACGCTCTTCAAGCATTTGGTAATCAGCCGCTTTAATAGTGCTTACATAGTTCCACTGAGCGTTTGCCTGCTCTTTAGTAAATGTTACGGTGAGGTAACCACGATTAACTAAGTTGTTGTAAGCGAGATCGTTCACTAACAGTGCAATAACTTGCTCAATTTGTGCAACTGTTTGCGCATCTTGAGTTGTCAGCGCTAAGTACTCTTCTAGGCCAGGTGAAGATACTGACGCTGTTGCAAATTCAACACCTGCGTTTTTTGATGCCGCAATAGGGTTATTTGTATCTGTTTTTAGCTGTCCAGCCCAAGCATTATGGGTATCGCCCGCTAAGACAACGAGATTTTTTTGTGCAGCAACCGCTGTACCTAGTAGCACTTCTCGCTCATAAGCATAACCATCCCAAGCGTCTAAATTGTATGGCACAGTTGTTTCTACACGAGCAAGCTCAGCTGGAGTAACGGTTGGATCACCTTTAAGTACTCGGATTTTGATTTGCGCTAACTCAGCAAAGAGTATATTTGCTTGAGCAAGCATTGCACGTGGATCACCACCGCTGGCTTGTGTAGTTTGTAAGCTTGATAAAAGCAGCATAACCTCAATAGGTAAATGCATTTTAGTCATAAGCACTTGTTGGCCAAGTACTTGCCAGCGATTATCTGAAGTTTTAATGCCATCGGTTAGCCAAGTTAGCTGCTCACTACCAAGTAAAGCACGATCGTCTGCACCAAGCGCATTAACGAACTCACCTTGTCCTGTTGCAGTGCTTAACTCAAAGTCAGCATAATCGAGTGGTTTATCGCGGGCTAGCATGCGCGTATCTAACATGTATAGAGAAACTAAATTACCAAACTCAAAACGTCTATAAATACGCTCTTTGTCGGCTACATTACGAATAGGCATCCATTCGAAATAAGCTTGCAGTGCTTGTAATTTACGTTCGCTAAAGTCGCCTTCATCACTGTTATGATTTTGAGCTCCGTCGCGCCAAGTATCATTTGCAACTTCGTGATCGTCCCATACTGTGATAAACGCGCAGTGACTATGCGCAGCTTGCAAATTGCCGTCAAGTCGATAATTTGCATAGCGTTTACGATAATCGCTAAGGGTGATTATTTCACCTTGGTTATCTTCTGGAAGCAGTCGGCCAAGTTTTGCAGCATCTTCAGTGGCATATCCATCGTTACCATATTCATAAATGTAATCACCTAAATGTATTACTGCATCCAAATCAGGTTGTTTCGCTATTTCGCCATACACATGAAAGTAACCAGCAGGATAATTAGCACACGAAACAACAGCTAGTTTTACTTTATCTATATCACCTATAGGTAAGGTTTTACCTTGCCCGACTGGTGACGTTTTACCATGTGCATTAAAGCGATAATAGTATGCAGTGTTAGGACGCAACCCTTGCAAATCTACTTTAAGTGTAAAATCTGTGGCATTACTGATTTGCGCTTCACCATCGTGGCTAATGGTAGTGAATTGCGGATCAAGCGCTACTTGCCATTGAACTTTTAGGCTATCAGTTGTTGTATCTTTTGGTGTTACTCTAGTCCAAATGATTAAACTATCATTGAGTGGATCTCCACTCGCTACACCATGATCGAAGCTCACCGGAATATGAACATCGCCATTGTCATCAAATGCGCAGCCAGTAAGGCCAAAAGATAAAACAGCAGCGCCAAAACCCGCTGCTGACGCCTTTAAAAAAGTTCTTCGTGTAAACGACATTAGTTGTACCTGTTTAATCTAAAACTAATGAGTCTACCTTATTTTTGTTACGTTTGTGTAACATTATAGGGTGTTAAGTATCTTTTTTATTTCACATGTAATAACAGTGACATCTTTGTAACCAATGCGGGTAAGTGCTTCTGCAGCTAATGTTGCTCGTGCAGCGCTAGCGCAATGTAAGTAAATTGGACGTGTCGCGTCTTTTTCTATTTCCATTAATTTCATTTCAAGCAATCCACGTGGGATGTTTATTGCTCCAACAGCCGCTTTTATTGCATGCTCAGCGGGCTCTCGTACATCAATAAGTAAACCTTTATTTTGTTCAAGCTCTTGCTTTGCTTGCTCTGCGTCAATACGGCGTTGGTTAGGTGTGATAGTTTTTAGTAAATCAGGGATTGAAGTAAGCATGAATTTTATTCCTTAACATTAAGTTTGCGTAGTAGTGCGATAGCTGGACACCAGTCGCTAAAAGCGGACTGCACTAAATTCAGTGCAATAAAAATAGTTAACCATATCCAACGAGGATCAACAAAGGTTTGTAGTAATACAGATACAATAATCATGATGCCTGCAATTAAACGCAGTAAATTATTTAGCTTCATTTTAGTTTCTATTTTTAATATTTTATTTACTATATTCGATCTTTCTATATTAGTAAATTCTAATATTAGACATTTATAATGTATCTATTTATACTTCACTTACTTTTTATAATAAGAGCGCGCTATGAATATAGATTTTACCGCAATGGCAGGCAACGTAGCCGAAGCTGAACAGCTATTAAAGATTTTGGCTAATAAAAATCGTTTAATGATTTTATGTTCACTCCAAGATACAGAAATGAGTGTTTCGCAACTAAACGAAGCAGTTCCGTTGGCACAATCTGCACTTTCTCAGCATTTAGCTGCACTGCGAAAAGCGAATGTTGTGGCTACACGTCGCGAAAGCCAAACTATTTACTACCGTGTGATTGACGATAATGCCGTGCAATTACTGAGCACGCTATACAGTTTATTCTGTAAAGGTTAATGTTTATGAGTACGATTGATAACGCAGTAAAAAGTAGCCTTAATGGCCGCATTCCTATCATTATTTTTGTGTTATCTATCTTGCTTGGTCTATTTTCGCTAAAACAAACTCCGCGAGAAGAAGAACCGCAAATTGTAGTGCCTATGCTCGATATCTACGTATCGACTCCAAATATAGAGGCTCCAGAAGTTGCTCGGCTGGTCACGCAACCACTTGAAAAGTTATTAGCCCAATTACGTGGCGTAAAACATATTTACTCAACCACACAAACTGATGGTGTAGTGGTGACACTGCGCTTTGAAGTGGGCCACAATCGTGAACAAGCCATACTTGATACTTATGCAAAGCTTTACAGTTACGAGCACACGATGGCGTCGGTTATTAGTCATTGGCAAGTACGGCCAATTGAGGTAAACGATGTTCCTATTGTTATGTTGGGGCTGTACAGTAAAGATCCAAAGCTTTATAGCGATTACGAATTAACTCGTTTTGCGAATGAGATTGCCAATAATCTACAGCGCATCGAACACACCAGTGAAGTAAAGGTCATTGCAGGGCGGGAGCGCGTTTTAACTATTAACCTAAATGCCAGTGCATTGGCCGCTCATCAAACAACATTGAGCGATGTATATTATGCTCTGAGTGTATCTAATCAGCTTGTTCGAGTTGGAAGTATTGTTAATTCACAGCAGCAAATAATACTTCAAGCGGGTGATGTACTTAGAAATAAATCAGCTATTGAGCAACTCATAGTTAATGTTGTGAACGCAAAGAGCGTATACATTACTGATGTGGCAACAGTAATAGATGGACCCGCAGAGCCTCATAGCTATCAATGGTTAGCGCAATCAAATTCACAGCAAAGCTTGCCAATGGTGACATTAAGCATTGCCAAACAAGGTGGCGCTAATGCCGTCACACTTGCTAATGATGTTCACACTGTAATGAGTGCACTTAAAAATTCATTATTGCCCAAGGAGATTGATTACACCGTACTACGAGATTACGGACAAACGGCTGACGAAAAAGTAAATAATTTAACTTCTAGCTTAGTGTTTGCTGTATTTACGGTGGTGATATTTGTTGGTGTATTTTTAGGTTGGCGAGCTGCAATTGTGGTTGGGTTGGCAGTGCCAATTTGCTACGGGATAACACTTACACTAGATTTTGCATTTGGCTACAGCATTAATCGCGTTACGTTATTTGCACTGATACTCTCGCTTGGCTTACTGGTGGATGACCCTATTACCGGTATTGACAATGTTAGCCGCTTTTTAAACAAAAAAGGAGATAAAAAGCAGCAAGTTGTAAGTGCAATGAGTGAGATCCGTACTGCATTAATAATGTCGACTTTGACAATTATGGTTGCGTTTATTCCGCTAGCATTTATTACCGGCATGATGGGGCCATACATGGCGCCTATGGCATTTAATGTGCCCGTAAGCGTTATGGTTTCTACCTTAGTTGCTTTTTTTGTAACGCCATGGCTTGCTATGAAGTTGTTAAAACCGAGTTACAACGCGCCTCAAGCAACAAATAAAATAGGTATGTATGAGCGCATACTTACCCCATTATTACTCTCTAAAGCACGTGCAAAATGGATACTTTGGATAACTCTAATTTTATTTGTGTTTAGTGCTATGTTACCCGTTTTACGATTAGTACCTCTGAAGCTCTTGCCATTTGATAATAAAAACGAGATACAAATACTAATAGATATGCCAGAAGGCACAAATTTAGAACAAACCGCAGCATTAACTCGCAAAGTACAGGCACTTACATGGCAACTTAATGAAGTAAGCGAAGTTGCAGCTTATGTTGGTCAGCCTTCCAGTATGGATTTTAATGCCATGGTACGAGGTTATTACCGCCGAGAGGCCAGTAACTTAGCTGAGCTAAGAGTGTTGCTGCTTGATAAAGGTGAGCGTGAACAGCAATCTCATGGGGTAGTAATGCGTTTGCGTGAACAGCTCGCACCTCTTTCTACACAAGGTATAAACATAAAAGTAGTTGAAGTGCCGCCAGGGCCGCCCGTTTTAAGTACGTTAGTCGCTGAGGTTTATAGCGATCCCTTTGTGGATGATCAAACTCATTACTTAGCAGCTCAACACGTGGCTCAGCGTTTAAAACAAGAGCCGCATGTTGTCGAAGTTGATACATCATTAGCCGAATCGTCGCCCCTTCAGCGTTTTATTACTGATAAGGGTAAGGCGGCCTTATCGGCAATATCCACACAAGACATAACTCAAGCTTTGCAAATTGCAGCTCAAGGTATGGACGTTGGTACGATGTATTTAGAGGGGGAAACACAGCCTGTGGCAATTCATTTACAGCTTCCCTTTGATGAACGCAATCAGTTGTCTCAATTACTCGCACTGCAAATAAGAGGTGATAGAGAGCTTGCCAAAAGCAGTAGCGAATTTGGTTTAATAAGCTCACCGCGTCCATTAGTCGCGCTTTCAGAGGTAGGTGAGTTTGTTGATTTAAACGTCGCTAAGCCTATAACCCGAAAAGATCAGCGTAATGTGATTTATGTAACGGCTGAGCTAAATGGTCGTACGCCCGCTGCGGTTATTGCCGATATAAATAGTGATTTAAAGGTAAATAATAACGACTTTGTTCAAACAAGTTGGCTGAATAGACATTTTTTTAATAACGGCGGCACCGCCGCTTGGCAATTACCGCAAGATACACATGTGACGTTTAGCGGAGAGGGCGAGTGGCGTATTACTATTGACGTATTTAGAGATATGGGGATTGCCTTTGCTTTTGCATTGAGTGCTATTTTTATAATTTTACGAATACAAACCCAATCGGTAAGTTTGTCGCTCATTATTATGTCGGCTATTCCTTTAACAGTAATAGGTATAATGCCTGGGTTTTGGCTATTAAACCAGTTTGGTGAGCGCACTATTGCAGGGGCGCCAGAGCCGGTGCTATTTACCGCTACCGCAATGATAGGAATGATTGCATTAGCGGGTATAGTAGTGCGTAACTCGCTTATTTTAGTTGAGTTTATAAATCAAGCTCGCGCACAGGGGATGGTAATCAAGGATGCATTAATTGCCGCTGGTACACATCGTATGCGGCCAGTTTTATTAACGGCAGGCACTACCCTATTAGGTAATTTGGTGATTACACTCGACCCTGTTTTTAGTGGGTTAGCAATAGCGATTATTTTTGGCATTGTGGCTTCTACATTATTTTCGCTTTTTGTAGTACCGCTTGTTTATTATTTAGTGTTTGCACACACAGAGGAAAATGCACATGCAAGGTAAATCAAAACTTTTAGGCACATTAGCTGCTTTACTAGTGGTAATTATTGCTGTGTTATATATGGCGGGTAGCTTTTCACAAAAGCAAAGTACAGGTTTAAAGCAAAATAATATAGCGGATTACAGTGGTAGTGTACTCACTATTTCATTGCAACCAATAGCAAAAGTAGAAAAAGTACCTGGAAGCGTTATCGCCAAACAAAACACACAAATATCATCACGTATCATGGCGCAAATAGAGACGTTAAAGGTACGTGCGGGCGATAAAGTAATAAAAGGAGATGTGCTTATCACTTTGCAAAAAGACGATATAACAGCTCAAGTAGCGCAAAGTACTGCACAAATAAATGCAATTAAGGCATCACTCAATCAAGCCAATAAACAGCTAATACGTATAAAAGAGCTAAGTAATAAGCATTTAGTGTCAGTAAGTGAGTTGGACGATGCACAAGCTAAGTTTGATAATTTAACGGCAAGTTTTGCGGTGGCTGAGCAGCAGCAAGCTCAAGCAAAAATAGCCCTTAGTTTTACCTCTATTACTGCGCCCATTTCAGGTGTCGTTGTTGAGCGTTTAGTGGAACCAGGTGACACCGTAATACCTGGTAATACTTTATTGGCACTTTATAACCCAAAGCAGTTACAAGTAGAGTTTAATATACGGGAGCGCCAAGCAATAAAACTAAAAATTGGTGAGCGTTTAAAGGTTATATTCCCTTCATTAAATACACAAAGCGATGCAACGGTGAGTGAAATAGTACCTGTAGCAGATAAAGCCGCACGTAGTTTATTAATTAAACTCGACTTTGATTCGCAACTAGGCTTGATGCCAGGCTTATATGCGCAGCTCATATTGCCTCTAAATAAAGCGCAAGGTGTATTAGTACCAATAAGTGCGGTACATAACGTTGGTGAACTTAATATGGTATATATTATTGAGGATGGACAAATACAAAGGCGATTTGTTCGTTTAGGCGAGGTTGTGAATGCACAGCAGCATGTTGTTGCAGGGTTAAACCCTGGCGACATAATTGCTATTGATTATAACGTTAGCCAGACTAAATAATCTGAACTCTGGATAATAAATCTATCTCGAGCAGCTATTTTCAGCGCTAGCTACGTTGAATTTACTTGCAATAGGCCAGCTATTGACGTGTAAATTCGCCTTGTTTTCACTGGAAATCTCTTAACCAGAGCTCAGGTTAAATAAAGGTTGCGATCTCATCGATAGATTTTTTATCGAGCGCGTGAGCAGGTATGGTTGCATTCTCACTTGGGTAACCTGCAATAAGCAGCATATACGGGCGTTCGTTATCTTTATCTCGGCCACAAATATCGGTTAAAAAGCTCATTGGCTTTGGCGTATGAGTCAATGTAGCAAGGCCAGCTCTGTGCAGAGCTTGAATTAAAAAGCCGGTAGCAAGGCCAACTGATTCATGCACGTAGTAATTAGTGTTTTTATCATCACTGCTTACGCCGCCCTTTTTTTGACTAAATACCGCAATAAGCCAAGGCGCATGCTCTAAATAAGGTTTATTGGCATCGGTTCCCAGTGGCTTTAATGCCTCTAACCATTCTTCACCTGCCCGTCCTTCATAAAAAGAGCGCTCTAGTTTTTCGGCCGCTTCTCTTATTTGTTTTTTAATATCACTGCTGTTTATTGCCACAAAATGCCACGGTTGATGATTTGCACCACTTGGTGCCGTGCCCGCAGCTTTAATGCAGGTTTCAATAATATCTTTGGGGACAGGGCGATCGCTAAAACTACGAATACTATGGCGGCGTTGGCTGGTTTGTAAAAACTCGTTAGCACGTTTTAGCATTTCACCGTGAGGGTATTCTATAAAATCGTTCAGTGGTTGGCTTTGATGTTTTTGCATGGCTTTTCGCTTCTTATAAATAGTGTGTAGTTTTTATACCGAGTGAATATAGCTCATGCAAGTCTTATTAGTGTTTATCTTTTGTTACAAACTTTACTGATAAGTAACTAATGTTCCTATTTTTCTTGTGATATAACAGACTAGAAAAAATAATTATTAAAATTAAAGGAAGTAAAAATGCTATCAATAAAAGGGTTATCAAAAACCTACGATAATGGCGTTCATGCATTACAAGGTGTTAATTTAACTATTCCTAAAGGGATGTTTGGTTTACTGGGCCCTAATGGTGCGGGGAAATCTTCATTAATGCGAACGATCGCTACACTGCAATCAGCCGATAGTGGCAGCGTTGTATTTGATGGTATTGATGTGCTAACACAACCTAAAAGCTTACGTGAGCGTTTAGGTTATTTACCACAAGACTTTGGTGTTTATCAGCGTGTTAGTGCTTATGATTTACTTGATCATATGGCGATTTTGAAAGGTTTAAGTAATAAGGCTGAACGTAAAGAGGCCGTTGAAGGGTTGTTAGCACAAACCAATTTATATGATCATCGAAAAAATGCGGTGAGTGGTTTCTCGGGCGGTATGCGCCAACGTTTTGGTATTGCACAAGCTTTATTAGGCGATCCTGATTTACTAATTGTAGATGAGCCAACAGCAGGTCTAGATCCTGAAGAGCGCAATCGCTTTCATAACTTATTGGTTGGTTTAGGCGAAAGTAAAGTGGTGATTTTATCAACGCATATAGTTGAAGATGTGTCTGAGCTTTGCCCAAATATGGCCGTGTTAGCAAGTGGCCAAATTTTACTTGAAGGCAACCCAATTGAGTTGACTAACACGCTGCAGGGAAAAATATGGCACAAAGCGATGAGCCAAGCAGAAGCTGCAGAGCTGGAACAATCATTACCGGTAATAGCGAAGCGTTTGTTTGCAGGCAAAACATTACTCAGTGTGTTTGCTGACGATGCGCCAGAAGGGTTTGAGTCTAAGCCTGCTGATTTAGAAGACGTCTATTTTTCAACATTGCACCAACACCGCAATAAAGCAGCATAAGGATACTGATTATGTTGTTTAAAATGATGCAATTTGAGCTGCGCTATTTTATGCGTCAGCCCTCTTTCTATATCACGTCACTTATTTTGTTTTTTCTTACTTTTATGGCATCGGTTTCTGACTCGGTGCAAATAGGGGGAAGCAGCAATGTAAATATAAATTCTCCTTACGCAATTTTGCAAGTTATTGCGATTATGTCGGTGTTTGCTATTTTTTTAGTGGTCAACTTTGTTGGAAGCTCAGCTATTCGTGATGACGTGAGTAAGCTCAATGAATTGGTACTGAGTAAGCCACTAAACATCGCTCAGTATAGAGCTGGTCGATTCATTGGGGCTTATTTAGTCACGCTATTAGTGTTTTCAAGCACTATGTTGGGTGTGTGGGTTGGCAGTGGTTTTGGTAGCTTAATGGGTTGGTTAGACAGTGAAATGATAGGTGAAAACCAACTAAGTTATTATTTAGTGCCTTTCTTTTATATTGCAGTTCCTTCTTTGTTTGTTGTCTCATCGCTCATTAATGCTGTGGCAATGCGCTTTCGTAGCATGGTAACGCTCTATCTAGTTGCTGTTGCCCTACTTATTAGCTATCTGGTTGGATCTAATATTTTCTCTGATATCCAATATCGTGAAATCTCAGCTTACCTAGATATGTTTGGTATGTCGGCAATGAGAATGCAGATGGAATACTGGACAATAGCAGAGCGTAATGTAATGGAAATTACGTTAACTGATCAGTTATTACATAATAGGTTAATTTGGGTCGGTGTTGCCTTACTAGCATTGGCAATTACAGCACTCAATACATCTCATCACTTGGCTCAAAAGCAAAAAGTGAAAGGCAAGGCGAGTAAAAATAATAATACTAATTTTGCAGCTGCACTTAAGTTTAATATAACGGCAAAAGCGACGGGAAATAATGCGTGGTGGCAATTTTTAACGCGTACTGTTTTTGAAGTCAAACAAGTTATAAAAAGCTATTCGTTTGGTATTTTACTTATTTTATCTTTAGCGACATTAATTCCAGCGTTGGTAGGCTCAATGGGTCCATACGGAACTAATGTTTGGCCAGTCACATTTAGAATGGTTGAGCTTATTCAAGGTAGCTTTGGTATATTGATGATGATAGTACTTGTTTACTATTGTGGTGAACTTGTATGGCATGATCGTGAATCACGAATGGCCGATATTATTGATGCGTACCCTGTTGCGAATTGGGTGTTCTGGGGCTCTAAATATGTAGCGCTGAGTGCTGTTTTATTATTGTTATGCGCATTTGGCTCCGTGGTGACATTGTTTTATCAAATGATGATGGGCATGGCGAACTTTGATATTGCACAATATGTAATTAGACTCGGTTATTTATTTGTACTCGGGCTGATCTTCCAAGGTGGTTTTGCCTTTTTACTACAAGTAATTAGCCCAAATAAATACGTAGGTATGGGATTATATGTACTGTACTTTATCGCTACTTTGGTGATGAGTAACTATGGTTTTGAGCATAATATGTTTGTAATAGGTGGCACGCCAGAGGCGCCTTATTCAGATATTAATGGTTATGGCCACTTTTTAACTGCGGTGCATTGGTATAATTTATACTGGTTAGGTTTTAGTATGATTATTGCTGCACTTAGCTATGCGCTTTGGCCTCGTGGTGCTGGGCAAAATTTAAAAGCACGCGTTCAGTTGTTAGGCTATCAGCTAGGCAATTCAGGTAAAGCGGTTATTGTATGTGGTACCCTTATTTTTGGTGGTGTAGGAAGTTTTATTTACTACAACACAACGGTTCTCAATCAATTTATAACCAGTGAACAGTATGAAGACTTACAAGAGCAGTATGAGCGTGAG
Source organism: Pseudoalteromonas sp. Ld19 (assembly GCF_045064135.1). Lineage (NCBI taxonomy): Bacteria > Pseudomonadati > Pseudomonadota > Gammaproteobacteria > Alteromonadales > Pseudoalteromonadaceae > Pseudoalteromonas > Pseudoalteromonas sp. Ld19. The sequence continues at coordinate 110,509 of NZ_JBISHA010000016.1, forward strand.
TTTGGTCAGTTTGTAGATGCGGCTTTACCTATTCCAACAGATGTTGTTGTTACTGCTGATATCTACCCTAAAGAACGTCGTATTACAGCTACTGTGGTAATGCAGATAGAGAATAAATCGCAACAACCGATTACACGAATATTAGTAAATAAGCCTGATCATACTCATAAATGGAGTGTTGAGGTGAATGGCGCGCAACTTGGGGAGTTAAACGAGCAGTATCGTCATGCTTGGTTAGAGTTTACTAAACCCATGCAACCAAACGAAAGCCGTGAAATTACAATGAGCGTAGAGCGTTATACCGAAGGGTTTGAAGATAGAGGAAGCGATGAGCGACTTGTGTATAACGGTACTTTTATTGACAACACGGCACTGTTCCCTAGTTTTGGTTATTCCTTTGGTAAGCAAATACAAGATAAAAATGAGCGTCGTCAAAGAGGTTTACCAGAGTTAAAACGCGGTAATAAAATTGAAGAAACGCAATATTATAACCAACCTTTGTTTGCGGATAATTATGTCAGTTTTGCTGCCACTATTACCACCGATGAGTCGCAAATTGCGATGGTTCCAGGTTACTTGCAATCACAAAGTACTATAGATGGCCGTACTACTTTTGTATACGAAATGGATGCGCCTATGTTGCATTTTTACACTTTGCTCTCAATGGAGCTTGAGGTGAAAAAAGAGCTGCACAATGGTGTAAATATTGAGGTTTACCATCACAAAGATCATGCTTGGAATGTAGATGCAATGATTCAATCGACTAAAGATTCTTTAGATTACTTCTCTAAAGAGTTTGGTCCTTATCAGCATAAGCAAATGCGTATTATTGAGTTCCCTCGTTATCGTAGCTTTGCGCAGAGTTTTGCTAATACAGTACCGTTCTCTGAAAATATGGGCTTCATTACCGATACGCGTGACTCTGATAACATTAACTTTCCTTACTATGTTACCTCGCATGAGTTAGCACACCAATGGTGGGCGCACCAAGTGATTGGCGCAAACGTCGAAGGCTCTAATATTTTGTCTGAAATGTTATCGCAATATTCAGCAATTATGGTGATGAAAGAAAAGTATGGTGAAAATAACCTGCGTAAGTTTTTAAAGTATGAACTTGATCGCTACTTGTTTGGGCGCACAACTGAGTCTTATGATGAGCGTACTCTTGCACGTACAGTAGGGCAGCAATACATCCACTATAACAAAGGGTCTGTAGTTATGATGGCCATCCATGATTTACTGGGTGAACAACGTTTAAATACAGTTTTACGAGCGTTTTTACAAGATTACCAATATGCGCAAGAACGTTATCCAACCACGTTAGACTTTATTACTTATTTAAAACGAGAGGCGAGTGAGCAAGAGCAAATATTTATTGAAGATCAGTTTAATGCTATTACATTATATGAGCTAAAACTCAGTGATATTAATGTGCAAGAGGCTGAATCTGTTGATGGCGAACATATTATTACGCTAACAATTTCTGCAGCAAAAAAACATGCAGATGGTGAAGGAAATGAAGAAGATGTACCGCTAGCGCAAATGATAGATATTGCTTTATTTAGTGCAGATCCGAATGAGATACATAGTGAAAATACGGTGATCTACATGCAAAAACACGAGATAAAAACAGGTGAAAATACTATTATATTAAAGGTAACAGAGTTACCTAAATTTGCTGGTGTTGACCCTTTTATTAAATTAATTGATAAGAAAAGTGGCGATAATATTAAAGCACTTTAGTTTTTAAGTGCAGTATAAAAAATGCCAGTCGTTTTACTGACTGGCATTTTTATAGCTATTAAAAGAGGTTATTGATAGCTAACAGTAAAGTTATTTCTACTATATATAAACTCATTTAGTAAGCAGCCCTCATCCTAAACTTTGTAGAAAATTGTATAAATTTTTGTATGAACCGCTACATTTTCCCCACACCTTCTTACGAACTTAACTCTAGTTATTTTGTACACTGTTGTCATTGAGAGTAAACAACAAGAGATAAGCATGAAACAGCTAATGATAAGCGTTTTAATACTAAGTTTAACTGCTTGCTCGGCGGTGACGATTCAGCCACAGCAAGCAGCTAAAATAACAAGCAAAGCGAGTTATGAAGATAGCCGACCGTTCTTTTTATGGGGGTTGGTTGGAGAAGAACGCGTTGATGTGAAAAAAGTATGTGTAGATAAATCAGTGACGCAAATGCAGTCGCAACAGACCTTTAGCGACGGAGCACTTAGCCTAATTACGCTCGGTATATATGCACCTCACACTATTAAAGTATGGTGCCAAGATGAAATAGTGGGAGAGGCATTATGAGTATTAAGCTACTTATAACAAGTTGTACGTTAATTATATTAACGGGATGTACGAACATTTACTTTGATAATGGCGTACAAGACAACGTGAGCAATAAGGCTCAAGAGAGTTCACAATGGCATCATAACTTTGCTCTTGCATTATATGAAGGATCTAAGCCGTTAGATTTAAGTACTCATTGCCCACAAGGTGAATGGCAAAGTGTTCATACGTATAAATCCTTTACCAATGGTTTAGCTGAATTAGCTGTTAATCAAGTGGGTCCTGCTTGGTATCCTAAAACAGTTGAAGTGAGCTGTACTAAAGTGCCATTTAAATAACGTAATAAACGAGAAAAGGGCCTTGCGGCCCTTTGTGTTGCAGCAAGTAACACATTCTTTTTATAGGCTAAAGTCTACAGAGTAGGCAACGTAAGCTTTTAAATCTGAGCTATCGATATCATTATCAGATAGGCCAAAAGTGAAGCCATCCTTAGAGATTGAAACGCCGTAATCGATGATGTTGTCATCACCAATAAAGTCGCCTGAGTAATGCCCCAAATGCAGCGCTACTTCAGTTCCATTACTACCAATAGCGAATCCATAGTCTGCTGTTAAATAAAGTGAATCACCAAAGTCGGAGCCATCACCACTAGCAGCTGAAGTTGCTAATACCGAAGCACCAAAAGTGAAACCTTCTACACTGATACTCCCGTAAATCTCAGAGAAATTTGCGTCAGCTTCTGAAGCAGCATCAGGGTAGGCATAGTAAATATAACCAATATCATAGCTAACGCTTTCATTGATTGCGCCACCAAAGCCTGCATATAAGTCGAGCTCGTAGGTCATTTCATCAGCCCAAGAGGCATTTGATGCCCATGTACCGGCATAAAAGCCAGATTCGTTAGCGCAATCAATTCCGCCAGAAATAGCAGCGTCGCCTCCTGTTTGCTCTTGACCACGCCATAAGTAGTTAGAGGTTGCTGCTGCATTTGCAGTGACCTCTGCAAATGTCGTTGTTGATGCTATGCCTGTAAACGCCAGTGCACTGAAGAGTATTGTTTTGTGTAGTTTTAGCATGTTTCATTCCCGCTATATGATTTTTGCATACCAAGGTTTTATTATGTGTTGCTTTGACCTTTTAACTGGATGCATTTTTATTATTTAACTGGGAAGGTAATAGCACTGTATGTGCCAGTCTCGTTTTAATTATTTTTAAATAAAATTAATACTATTAAAACAATTGCTTATGATGGAATGATGTTTTTACAAGGAAGTATTTTGATTTTCTGTCGCACGCTGCTGGTGCATAAACTAACCTAGCTGCACTATTAAAGTACAGCTAGAAAAGGTTTTTTAGCCAAAAATAGTGCGCATTAGACTAATAGTTTCGTTAACGCCGCGACCTTTTTGTACTTCATTTATTATAGAGTCACGTTTACTGCGAATATGCTCAGGGATATCATCAGCAGCAAGTGCACGGTCTACTAATATTTCAGCCGATTCTTTACCTCTACGTTGAGTCTTACCTGTCGTAGTTGTGCTGCGCTTAGGCTTACTCAATAGTTTTATGTAATTAGAACTATCTGGTGTTTTATCATCAGCGTAGTAAAAGAAACATGGTATTAGTGCTTTAATAGCAACCAGTTGTTCTTCTAATTCGTTGCTTGCGCTAGCCATTTTGTACCATGACATAGCTTGAATACCTTTAACAATATCTTGCCAGTAGCGCTCAAAATCACTATTTTTAAGTTTAGGAACACCAAGAGCACCACATAATGCATCTAATCGATTATTAGTGATTGGAGTAAATAAATCTGGACGACGCATTGCTAGCAAACGAGTTGCAGGTGCAAGCGTTGGTTTTTCACCATTATCTGTGAATACTTTTGAATAAGCAGCAACAAATTGTTGATACTCATATTGAGTGATGTCACCTTCAAGTGGGATATTTGCAAGTGCGTCATCAAAAGCACCCGGTAGATCGGCAAGCATCTGATGAAAACTTTTTGCACTTTTCGTTGATGCAAACCATTCAACGTCAAAGTTATAAGTACTTGGATCAAGTGATGCCATATGCTTACCGCTAAACGCAAGTAAGTCTTCAGGGATCATATCTTTAAGTGATTGTTCGCGAATACTCTTAATATAGCTAACTAAACGAAGTTGTTCATCAAGTGCAATAACGTCTTTGTGTTGTTCAACAAATACACTAACTACAGGCCACGGTGCAATACGCAACGTTTTAACTTGTAAAAAGCTGATCGCTGAAATGAGCTGATCATGAAGCTTTTTAAGTACAGGCAACTGTTGTGGCTCTAGTAAATCGTAGTTCATACGATCTCTGCTTGCGCTTAATAGTTCGTAACACCAAGGTAAAAAATCATCAGGGTGGTTTTCTACTTTCACGGCCATAAGGTTAAGGCTTAACTCTGAAGATTGCTTCAGAATGTTCTGATAGATGTTATTTTCTTGTTCGCCTAGTGTCATTTTTGACGGTGAAATTAGCAGTTTTTTCATGCCTTGTAGAATCTCCGGATTAGATATATAATTTTTTGCTGGTCTATTTTAGCGCAATTACATCAATAACAACAGCACTGTCCTTCCCCCTCTTAATTGAAGTAGTTAAATCATGATGTTTTTCAAGCAATAAATATTGAATTATCGATGTATATTATTCATTGCCATCTAATATAAATAGGCTTTCAGCTGAGATATTTCAGTGCATATTCATTTCGAAATGATTTAATTACTAATAATGAGTTTTTTTAACTTCACAATGCTTTTAAAGCTAACAGTCGCTATGATAAGAATATTATTTGCACGTTTTAAAGGACGATCATGAAAACCTTACTTAAAATTATTGGTGTAATACTATTATTATGTATTGCATTAATTGTTGCAGCACCTTTTTTAATTCCTACCGATACCATTTTTAATAAAGTATCGCAGCAGGTAGAACAAACTACTGGGCGCACTCTTACTATTAAAGGTGATAAAACTCTCAGTGTGTTTCCTGCCCTAAAGTTAGAACTTAACGATGTGCATTTTGCAAATATGGAATCAGGTTCGCGCGCCGACATGGCGAGTATGAAACAGCTTGCTGTACATATACCTTGGTTTTCATTATTTGGTGGTGAGTTTAAACTAGATAAGTTTGTTATAAACGAACCAAATATCCTATTAGAAACCGACAAAAATGGTAAAGCTAATTGGCAGTTGTTTGATGCAGTTGCAGAGCAACCTAAAGAGCAAAGCCAATCAGGTGAAGCGATAAAGCTTCCAGATAACTTTGATATTGAGCTAGGTGAGGTTGCTATTTATGGCGGCACCTTTACTTACCTAGATGGTCAAACAGGTGCTAAGCAACAAATTAGCGATTTAGAACTCGCTATTTTACTTCCTTCACTTCGTAAAACATTAGAAGTAAAAGGAGGTATTACTTATATGCAGGAGCGCTTTGAGCTTGATATAAAACTAGATACTCCTGCTAAAGCAATTGAAGGTGCAACTTTTAATGTTGAGCAAAGTTTAGATTCTCGTTTAGTTGATTTAACGTTCAAAGGAAGTATAGCTAAGCAAGGGCAAGATATTAAAGGTCAACTAGCACTGAACGGTGAGTCTGTTAAAAGTATTGCGAAATGGCAAGGTGTAGAGTTAGACGCTAAAGACAATGCTTTTAACGCATTTAGTGTAAACGGTAAAATGCACCTAGTAGGTGAGAAATTTAATTTAGAAGACTTAGTCGCGACGTTAGACGCATTGGAAATAAAAGGTAAGAGCGAGCTCAATCTAGGCAAACGTTTAGCTATAAATGCTGATATTGATTTAGGTATGCTTGATTTAAACCCGTACCTACCTGAAGCAGTAGCAAAACAAGAAGAGCCAGTAGAGCAAAATGATAAACCTGCAGAACCAATAGTATGGGATGACAGTAAAATTGATTTAAGTGCATTAAATTCACTAGATGCGGATGTAGTTATTCGTTCAAGTGGATTAAAAGCCAACGATATTAAGCTCGATGCTAATCAATTTACTGTCGCCTTAAAAAATAGCATTGTAAAACTAAGTCTAGATAGCTTTTCTGCTTATGAGGGGTCAGGTAAAGGCGTTATCAATGTAAACGCACAACAAGTACCTTATAAAATATCAACTAATTTTGACTTGGCAGACATAGATGCACAGCCTTTATTAACGGATGCGACAGGTTTTGACAAACTGATGGGTAAGGGGTCTTTAAATTGGAACCTAAATACAACAGGTCAAAGTCAAAAATCATTTATTGGTGCGCTTAACGGAAAGCTTGGATTTGAGTTTGCTGACGGAGCTGTAAAAGGTGCGAATATAGCTGAGATGGTTCGTAAAGGTAAGGAGCTTATTTCAGGCAACTTTGGTGCTGCATCTGAAGGGCTTGATAGCGGATTTGAAGAATCAGAGCAAACAGATTTCTCAGCATTATCGGGTAGCTTTAACTTTACCAACGGCGTTGGGAGAAATACTGATCTATCACTAATTAGCCCGTTAATTAGAATATCTGGTGAAGGTGATGTTAATTTACCTGAAACAACAGTAAATTATCGCTTAGTAACCGGCATTGTTAGCTCAATCGAAGGACAAGGTACTACCGACGACAGTACTGGGTTTAAAATACCACTTCGAATAAAAGGGCCTTTTCACGATGTAAGCATAAAGCTTGATGTAAGTAATGTGCTTAAGGATGAAGCCAAACAAAAAGTCGATGAAGCAAAAGAAAAAGCTAAAAAGAAGGCGAAAGAAAAAATTAAAGATAAATTAAAAGGTTTATTTGGTTAATTTACTTTGATTTAAACAAACAAGGCACCTTAGAGGTGTCTTGTTTGTTTTGTAACCATCTGTAAAATAGTTACATAGCCGTAATTGCTCAAGTTTAATTATCTCCCACTCTAAATTAATTAAAAAATAACCTATCGCTACTCCTTCAATGCTGGTACAATTGCCCGCCCTTAAGAGACAACTCGTTTGTTTTTGAGTGGGATTTAATCGAAATGTCTTGATTTTAAACAAATTTAAGACACGTTGTAATTACTACACCGGAGGTCATTAACATGATCCAAATGCAAACTCAGCTGGAAGTTGCTGATAACAGCGGCGCTCGCAAAGTGCAGTGTATAAAAGTCCTTGGTGGTTCACACCGTCGCTACGCAGCGATTGGCGACATCATTAAAGTTTCTGTTAAAGAAGCTATTCCTCGCGGTAAAGTGAAGAAAGGTGATGTTAAAAACGCGGTAGTTGTGCGTACCAGAAAAGGTGTTCGCCGTCCAGATGGTTCTTTGATCCGTTTTGACAGCAACGCTGCTGTTATCTTAAATGATAACTTACAGCCAATTGGTACACGTATTTTCGGCCCTGTGACTCGCGAACTTCGTAATGATAAGTTCATGAAAATCGTTTCACTAGCCCCAGAAGTACTGTAAGGAGCCAATCATGGCAGCAAAAATACGTCGTGATGACGAAGTAATCGTACTAGCAGGTAAAGACAAAGGTAAGCGCGGAAAAGTGCTTTCAGTTGTTACTGAATCTGGTCGAATCTTTGTCGAAGGCATAAACTTGATCAAGAAACACCAAAAGCCGGTTCCACAATTGAACCAAGCTGGCGGTATTGTTGAGAAAGAAGCATCTATGGATGCATCAAACGTTGCGATCTTCAACTCGGAAACGAGTAAAGCAGATCGTGTAGGTTTCAAGATTGAAGATGGTAAGAAATTACGTATCTTTAAATCTACTGGTAAAACTATCTAATAGTTGGAGTAGAATGATGGCGAAACTGCATGAAGTATACAAAGACAAAGTAGTAACTGAACTTCAAGAGAAGTTTGGCTTCAGCTCTGTCATGCAAGTCCCTCAGATCGAAAAGATCACATTGAATATGGGCGTGGGCGAAGCCCTAGCTGACAAGAAGATTTTAGATCACGCAGTAGCGGATTTAGCAGCAATCTCTGGTCAGAAACCTTTAATCACTAAAGCACGCAAATCTGTTGCTGGCTTTAAAGTGCGTGAAGGCTACCCGATTGGTTGTAAAGTAACCCTACGCGGCGAGCGTATGTGGGACTTTTTTGAGCGTTTGGTATCAATCGCTATCCCACGTATTCGTGACTTCCGTGGCGTAAGTGCTAAGTCTTTTGATGGACGTGGTAACTACAGCATGGGCGTACGTGAACAAATCATCTTCCCAGAAATCGATTACGATAAAGTAGACCGTGTACGCGGTATGGATATTACTATCACTACTTCTGCGAAATCTGATGAGGAAGGCCGTGCGTTGTTAGAAGCGTTTAACTTCCCATTTAAGAAATAAGGGTAGGGTTATGGCAAAGAATTCTATGAAAGCGCGCGAAGCAAAGCGCACAAAACTAGTTGCTCAATTCGCTGAAAAGCGTACAGCACTAAAAGCTATCATCGCAGATGTTAATTCATCTGAAGATGATCGTTGGGACGCGGTTCTTAAGCTACAAGCTTTACCTCGTGATTCTAGCCCTGTACGTCAACGTAATCGTTGTAACATTACGGGCCGCCCACATGGTTACCTTCGCAAATTCGGCATGAGCCGTATTAAAGTTCGCGAAGCAGCTATGCGCGGTGAAATTCCTGGCCTTAAAAAGGCTAGCTGGTAATAGAATCATGGGAGTAAGACTATGAGCTTGCAAGATCCTATCGCGGATTTGTTTACACGTATCCGTAACGGTCAATCAGCGAAGAAAGTATCTGTAACGATGCCAACTTCAAAGCTGAAAGTAGCATTAGCTAAAGTACTAAAAGACGAAGGTTATATCGTAGATTTCGCTGTTAACAGCGAAGCGAAACCTGAGCTTTCTATCGAGTTGAAGTACTTCGAAGGCAAAGCTGTAATTGAAAATATCCAGCGTGTAAGTCGCCCTGGTCTACGTATCTATAAGAAACGTGACCAATTACCTAAGGTAATGGGTGGTCTTGGTATCGCTATCGTATCAACTTCTAAAGGCCTAATGACAGACCGCACAGCACGTAGTGCTGGTGTTGGTGGTGAAATCATTGGTTTTGTAGCTTAATCGGAGGGGAACTATGTCTCGCATAGCAAAGGCACCAATTACTGTTCCTGCCGGTGTAGAAGTTACATTAAAAGGCCAGGAAATCACAGTTAAAGGCAAAAACGGTGAACTTACTCGTACTATCAACAATGCTGTTGAAGTACAAGTTAACGACAACGTTATTACTACTTTACCTCGTGATGGCGTAGCTAATGCATGGGCTCAAGCAGGTACTGCTCGTGCTCTAATCAACAACATGGTTGTTGGTACGCATGAAGGTTACGAGAAGAAACTTCAGTTAGTAGGCGTGGGTTACCGTGCTGCAGCTAAGGGTAAAGTTTTAGACTTAACACTTGGCTTCTCACACCCAGTTAATTTCGCGGTTCCTGAGGGAATTACGATTGAAACTCCAAGCCAAACAGAAGTTCTAGTTAAGGGCGTAGATAAGCAGTTAGTTGGTCAAACAGCTGCTAACATTCGTGCATACCGTAAACCTGAGCCTTATAAAGGTAAGGGTGTTCGTTATTCAGATGAGAATGTACGCCGTAAAGAGGCTAAGAAGAAGTAAGGTAAGACGATGGATAAAAAAACAGCTCGTCTACGTCGTGCTAAACGCACTCGTAGAAATTATATTGAACAAGGCACAACGCGTCTTGTTATCCACCGCACGCCACGTCACATCTACGCTCAAGTTGTAAATGCTGAGGGTAATGTACTGGCTGCTGCTTCTACTGTTGAAAAGGCTATTAGCGAAACAGTTAAAGGCACCGGTAACGTTGAAGCTGCGCAAGCAGTTGGCAAAGCGGTTGCTGAACGTGCGGCTGACAAAGGCATCGAAAAGATTGCTTTTGATCGCAGTGGCTTTAAATATCACGGCCGTGTGAAGGCGCTAGCTGATGCTGCGCGTGAAGCCGGTTTGCAATTCTAGGAGTAGACAATGGCTAACGTAGAAGCAAAGCAACAACAGCCTGATCTAGCTGAAAAGCTAATCGCGGTAAACCGTGTGTCTAAAGTAGTTAAAGGTGGTCGTATCTTTAGCTTTACTGCACTAACTGTAGTTGGTGACGGCGCAGGTAAAGTAGGTTTTGGTTATGGTAAAGCACGTGAAGTTCCAGCTGCTATTCAAAAAGCAATGGAAAAAGCACGTCGCAACATGATCAATGTAGACCTAAATGGCAATACATTACAGCATCCTGTTAAGGGACGTCATGCTGGCTCACTAGTGTTCATGAAACCAGCCTCTGAAGGTACTGGTATCATCGCAGGTGGCGCTATGCGTGCAGTACTAGAAGTGACTGGTGTTCAGAACGTACTTTCTAAATGTTACGGTTCTACTAACCCAATCAACGTAGTACGTGCAACGATTTCGGCTCTTGAGAATATGAATTCTCCACAGTCAATCGCTGCAAAACGTGGCCTTCGCGTAGACGAAATACTGGGGTAACCATGGCAAATCAAACTGTAAAAGTAACACAAGTAAAAAGCTCTATCGGTCGTTTACCGAAACATAAAGCTACATTACGCGGTCTTGGTTTACGTCGTATCAACCACACTGTTGAGTTAGAAGACACAGCATGTGTACGTGGTATGATAAACAAGGTTTCTTACATGGTTAAGGTAGAGGGTTAATTTCATGCATTTGAATACACTTTCACCTGCTGCAGGTTCAAAAACTGCTCCAAAACGTGTTGGTCGTGGTATCGGTTCTGGTCTAGGTAAGACTGGTGGTCGTGGTCACAAAGGTCAAAAGTCACGTTCTGGCGGTAAAGTACGCGTTGGTTTTGAAGGCGGTCAAATGCCTATGCAACGTCGTCTACCTAAATTTGGTTTCACTTCTCGCAAATCTTTAGTATCTGCAGAAATAAACCTTTTTGAAATCGCTAAAGTAGAAGGCGATGTGGTAGACCTAAGCGCGTTACAAGCAGCTGGTCTAGTTAAAAAGAACGTTCTTTTCGTTAAAGTTGTTAAATCTGGCGAAGTTTCACGCGCTGTTACTGTAAAAGGCCTTAAAGCCTCTAAAGGTGCACGCGAAGCTATTGAAGCTGCCGGAGGCAAGGTAGAAGACTAAGGAAGTACTAATGGCTAAACCAGGTCAAGATACACAAAGTGCACAAAGTGGACTTTCGGAATTGAAGCGCCGATTACTCTTCGTATTGGGTGCTATCATAATTTACCGTCTAGGTTCATTTGTGCCGATCCCTGGGATTGACGCCGCTGTACTTGCCGATTTCTTCGAGCAACAAAAGGGCACCATTGTTGAAATGTTCAACATGTTCAGTGGTGGTGCACTTGAGCGAGCTTCAGTGTTAGCACTGGGTATTATGCCGTATATCTCGGCTTCGATTATTACGCAACTATTAACGCATATGTATCCTCCGTTTATAGAGCTTAAGAAAGAAGGTGAGCAAGGGCGTAAAAAAATTAGCCAGTACACACGCTATGGCACGCTTGTGCTAGCTACTATTCAATCAATCGGTATTGCTTCTAGCTTACCGGGCATGATGGAGGGGTTAGTTGTTAACCCAGGTCTTGGTTTCTATTTCACCGCTGTGGTGAGTTTAGTAACTGGTACTATGTTCCTTATGTGGTTGGGTGAACAAATAACAGAACGCGGTATCGGTAACGGTATCTCAGTTCTAATATTTGTTGGTATTGTAGCTAACTTGCCGTCTGCTATTGGTTCGACAGTCGAAATGGCGCGCCAAGGTGATTTGAATGTTTTTGTACTGTTGATGGTTGCGGTAATTGTATTCGCTGTTACTTATCTTGTAGTGTTTTTTGAACGTGGACAACGTCGTATTGTTGTAAACTACGCTAAACGCCAACAAGGTCGTCAAGTATTTGCTGCTCAAAGCACGCATTTACCACTAAAAGTAAACATGGCGGGTGTTATTCCACCAATCTTCGCTAGCAGTATAATTCTGTTCCCTGGTACAATTGCTAGCTGGTTCGGCCAAGGTGAAGGTCCGGTCGCTGATGTATTACAAGCTGTTGCTACTACGTTGACCCCAGGTCAACCGTTGTACTCACTTGTTTTAGCTGCGGCTATAATCTTCTTCTGCTTTTTCTACACAGCGTTGGTGTTTAACCCACGTGAAACAGCAGATAACCTTAAGAAATCTGGCGCATTTATCCCAGGTATTCGTCCAGGTGAGCAGACATCTAAATACATTGATAAAGTGATGACACGCCTGACATTGGCAGGTGCTTTGTATATAACCTTTATCTGTCTGGTGCCCGAATTCATGACTATGGCATGGCAAACGCCATTCTATTTCGGCGGTACATCAATTTTGATTATCGTTGTTGTAATCATGGACTTTATGGCACAAGTACAGACTCACCTGATGTCTCATCAGTATGATTCTGTGCTGAAAAAAGCGAACCTTAAAGGCTACGGTCGATAAGGTCAGTTTACGGAGTTGAGCAATGAAAGTACGTGCTTCCGTTAAGAAAATATGCCGTAACTGTAAAGTTATTAAACGTGCTGGTGTAGTACGCGTAATTTGCAGTGAGCCTAAGCATAAGCAAAGGCAAGGCTAAGTAAACAGTCGTGCAGGCTGAGTTTTCTCGGCCTGTGTTTTTAGTAGTAATTTGGTCTTCGTTTGAGTATCCTTACGGGCTTTTCAAACTTATGATTACCAAATTCGAATATAGGAGATGTGTTAGTGGCCCGTATTGCTGGCATTAACGTCCCTGATCATAAACATGCAGTTATTGGTTTAACAGCTATTTATGGCATAGGTAAGACTCGCTCTAAGGCTATCTTAGAAGCGACTGGTATCGCCGAGACCACAAAAATCGGTGAACTTTCAGACGAAATTCTTGACGTACTGCGTGATGCAGTTGGCAAGTACACTGTTGAAGGTGATCTTCGTCGTGAAGTTACTTTAAATATCAAGCGCCTTATGGATCTTGGTTGTTATCGTGGCCTACGTCACCGTCGCTCTTTACCACTACGTGGTCAAAGAACTAAGACTAACGCGCGCACCCGTAAGGGTCCTCGTAAGCCTATTAAGCGATAAGGGGATAGTATTATGGCTAAGACACCAATTCGTCGTAAAAAGGTTAAAAAACAAGTTGCTGATGGTATGGCTCATGTTCATGCGTCTTTCAACAACACTATTGTAACGATTACCGACCGTCAAGGTAATGCACTATCATGGGCTACTGCCGGTGGTTCAGGTTTCCGTGGTTCACGTAAATCTACACCATTTGCTGCTCAGGTTGCTGCAGAGCGTGCAGGTACTGCTGCTCAAGAATACGGTTTAAAAAATCTAGAAGTTTTCATCAAAGGTCCAGGTCCAGGTCGTGAATCTGCTGTACGTGCTTTGAATGCTGCTGGTTACCGTATTACCAACATTACTGACGTGACGCCAATACCACATAATGGTTGTCGTCCACCGAAGAAACGTCGCGTTTAACAATAGGTTAGGAGAAATAACATGGCAAGATATTTGGGCCCTAAGCTCAAGCTGAGTCGTCGTGAAGGTACTGACCTGTTCCTTAAGAGCGGCGTAAGAGCTATCGACTCTAAGTGTAAACTTGAGACTGCACCTGGTCAGCACGGCGCTCGTAAAGGTCGCTTATCTGATTACGGTTTACAATTACGTGAAAAGCAAAAAGTACGTCGTATCTACGGTGTATTAGAAAAGCAATTCCGTAACTATTACAAAGAAGCTGCTCGCCTTAAAGGCAATACAGGTGAAAACTTGTTACAGCTATTAGAGCAACGTTTAGACAATGTTGTATATCGCATGGGTTTTGCTAGCACACGTGCTGAAGCACGTCAGTTAGTAAGCCATAAAGCGATTTTAGTTAATGGTCGTGTTGTGAATATTCCTTCATACGTAATTACTCCAGAAGATACTGTTGTAATCCGTGAGAAGTCTAAAACACAAGCACGTATCATCGCTGCTCTAGAGTTGGCTGAGCAACGTGAAAAGCCGACTTGGGTTGAAGTTGACGGTAAGAAACTGGAAGGCAGCTTTAAGCGTCTACCTGAGCGTTCAGATTTGTCTGCGGACATCAATGAACAACTAATCGTCGAACTTTACTCTAAGTAAAGTTAAGAGTTAAGAGAGGATAAAATGCAGGGTTCTGTAACAGAATTTCTAAAACCAAGGTTAGTCGACATCGACGCTATCAACCCAACGCGTTCTAAAATAGTTTTAGAACCATTAGAGCGTGGCTTCGGTCATACTCTGGGTAATGCCTTACGCCGTATATTGCTTTCATCTATGCCTGGATGTGCAGTAACTGAAGTTGAAATCGACGGTGTATTGCATGAGTACAGCGCGAAAGAAGGCGTACAAGAAGACATCATTGAAATACTATTAAACCTAAAAGGTTTAGCAGTAACGTTAGAAGGCAAAGATGAAGTTTTTCTGACCCTGACTAAATCTGGTGTAGGTCCTGTTACTGCGTCTGATATTCAGCACGATGGCGATGTAACAATTGCTAATCCAGATCACGTTATTTGTAATTTAACAACAAATAACAGCGAGATCAGCATGCGAATTCGTGTTGAACGTGGTCGTGGTTATGTGCCGGCATCTAGTCGTTTATCCTCTGATGACGATGAGCGTCCAATTGGTAGATTGTTGCTTGATGCATCATTTAGTCCAGTTGAACGTATTGCGTACTCGGTTGAATCAGCCCGTGTTGAGCAACGTACAGATTTAGACAAGTTAATTATTGATATGGAAACAAACGGCACTTTAGATCCAGAAGAAGCGATCCGCCGTGCGTCTACTATCTTAGCTGAGCAATTAGATGCATTCGTAGATTTACGTGATGTAACTGAGCCAGAAGAGAAAGAAGAGAAGCCAGAATTCGATCCTATTCTACTTCGTCCAGTTGATGATCTTGAGCTAACAGTACGCTCAGCAAACTGCTTGAAAGCCGAGCAAATTCAATATATCGGTGATTTAGTTCAGCGCACTGAAGTTGAGCTTCTTAAAACGCCTAATCTAGGTAAGAAGTCTCTAACTGAAATTAAAGACGTGCTAGCTTCACGTGGTCTTTCTCTGGGCATGCGCCTAGAAAATTGGCCACCTGCAAGTTTAGCTGAATAATCTAAATCACTATATTAGTTTAGTTAGAAGGATAGGGTCATGCGCCATCGTAAGAGTGGTCGTCAATTAAACCGTAACAGTAGCCATCGTAAAGCGATGTTTAGCAATATGGCAGGTTCTTTGGTGAAACATGAAATCATCAAAACTACTTTGCCTAAAGCGAAAGAGTTACGTCGTGTAATTGAACCTTTAATCACACTGGCTAAGACTGACAGTGTAGCAAATCGCCGTTTAGCGTTTGCTCGCACGCGTGATAAAGAAGTTGTTGGTAAATTATTCAGTGAAATCGGTCCTCGTAACGCGGATCGTCCAGGTGGTTACACTCGTATTCTTAAGTGTGGCTTCCGTACTGGTGATAATGCACCAATGGCTTATATTGAACTAGTTGGTCGCCCAGCGACTAGCGAAGCAGTTCAAGAAGACGCACAGTCTGCAGAGTAAGTCTTAAAGAAACCTAAAAGCCGAGCAATGCTCGGCTTTTTCTTGTCTAAAATTTATTAAGTCCCCCCAACAGAATATTTCTTCCTAAAGCTCCTACTTTATAAGCTTATGTGGATTCATTTAAAACTTTTATCAGCGATATCTTTCATCAAGAGTGGTTTATTAACTAACCTGAGCTTTGGTTAAGATATTAACTAATATATTAAATCATAATGATATTTTAATTTACTTTTCGCTAGCCAGAGATTTTCAGTGAAAACAAGGCGAATTTACGCATCAATAGCGGGGCTATTGTTAGTAAATTCAATGTAGTAAGGGCTAAAAATAGCTGCTTGAGATAGATTTATTATCTAGAGTTCAGGTTAACTATCCTAATAGCTCTTTTAAATTCAAGATGGCTAATTGAATTGGCTTCATAATAAATAAATGAGTAAACATTAAATTTAGCTGATATTTAACATCTTATACTTTCTATTAAGCCTCAACGGCCACAGACTTAAATAGTTCCATTTTTTAACCGTACTAATTTCACGTAAAACATAGCAAGTCAATTCAGGAATGGTCTTTGTATTTGCCTTATCTAATTGTTACTCCTTATAAAGGAGCAATTTGAATTTTGTGTAGCGGTATAGATCATTTATTAATGAATAGGATTCGAATGGATCCCATTTCGAAAGGGTGATCATGGCTTTTAATACTCGTTTTTACATTAACTAGCTATATAAACTTGTAAAGACATACTGTTTAGTGTTGTTTTTGACCGTTTAGCTCAAATACTCAGCGAACAGCACATTATTTCAAGTTTTCTTCAAAAAAGGGTTGATCTGTTTTCGGATCTCCCTATAATGCGACCCCACTGAGACGGGAAAGGTCAACGCCTAGCGAGACCCAAACTACTCAGGGTGTTAAGTAAAACTTAGTGTTGATAAATATAACGTTTACCAAAATTAAGTGTTGACAAAAAAATAGGAAAGCGTAATATGCGCAGCCCTAGCGAGATAAAGTTTAACTTTAACCGCAACGTTCTTTAAAAATATAAAGCAATCATCTGTGTGGGCACTCGTACAGATTGAGTTCTAACAGCCAAGCTTAGTTCGCTAAGTAAGGAAAACAAATTAGAGTCTCAATTGAAAACTGAGTGACCAACAGAAGTAACTTATTTATAAGTTGCTTCGGCACAGTCAATTCAATATCGAAAGATATTAAAATAAATTCAGAATTCATTGAGCTGTCGAAAGACATAAAACTTTTTAATTGAAGAAGTAGTGAAACGAAACAGCGCCGATGATAGTGTAGCATTTGCTATGTGAAAGTAGGACATTACCAGGCTTCAAATTGTAGAAAGCCCGAATCTAACGATTCGGGCTTTTTTACGTCTGCAGAAAAGTAAAATGTGCGCAATTAACACACACTCATATCGCGACACAAAGATAGTGTAGCATTTGCTATGTGGCTCTCCACCGCTGTGGGCACTACGACATTACCAGGCTTCAAATTAAAGAAACCCGTTACAGCAATGTGACGGGTTTTTTGCTGTTTAAAATTTAATAAATAGCCAAGAGCCTATGCTGAACTCAGTAGTGAAACAAAACAGCTCGAAGGCGAGCCCCGCAGAAGGGCGCCCCGACGCAAAGATAGTATCCCATTTGCACTGTGGCTCTCCACCGCTGTGGGCACGACGACATTCTACTGCGTAGGGCACTGACTTCAAATTGTAGAAAGCCCGAATCTAACGATTCGGGCTTTTTTACGTCTACAGAAAAGTGAAAATGTGTTTTCAGGTAGTTTAAGCTTGTGCGTAGTTTGACTTATTGCCAAGCCATCTATGAATCAGGGGATCTACACTTTGAGGGTATTGTTTTAGCATTTGCAGCGCAATAGGCCTTACTTGATTAAGTGTTTGTTTGTCGCGCGTTAAGTCTGCAATTTTAAATTCCGCTAAGCCGGTTTGTTTTGTGCCGAGGACTTCACCTGGTCCGCGTATTTCTAGATCACGCTCCGCTATTACAAAGCCATCATTACTATCTCTTAGTACACCAAGTCGCTTTTGAGCGGTATGAGATAGTGGTGCGTGGTATAAAAGTACACAATGCGATGCTGTGGCACCACGGCCAACTCGGCCACGTAACTGATGGAGCTGTGCTAAACCTAAGCGCTCAGGATTTTCTATTATGATTAAACTTGCGTTAGGAACATCCACACCTACCTCGATAACGGTAGTGGCTACTAATACATGTATATTTCCTGCTTTAAACTCACTCATAATGGCTTGCTTTTCAGCTGACTTCATTCGTCCATGAACGAGACCTACGCTCAGCTCTGGTAATGCCTCTTTTAATTGCAGTGCACTATCTTCAGCTGCTTGGCATTGCAGCACTTCAGATTCATCAATTAGTGTGCATACCCAGTAAACTTGACGACCTTGATCATTGCAGGCTAATTTAACACGCTCAATAATATCGTCTCTACGTGTGTCAGGCAGTGCGACTGTTGTAATTGGAGTCCGCCCCGGTGGTAATTCATCAATTACAGAGGTTTCTAAGTCAGCATAAGCTGTCATGGCAAGTGTGCGTGGAATAGGTGTTGCAGTCATAACCAGTTGATGAGGGTAACAATCAGCAAATTTTCCTTTTTCGCGTAGTGATAAACGCTGATGTACACCAAAGCGATGTTGCTCATCAATAATTATTAGCACTAAGTTATTAAACTTTACTTCATCTTGAAATAAAGCGTGAGTACCTACAATCATTTGCGCTTCACCAGAGGCTATTTTTTCAAGTGTTGCTATACGTTCTTTACCTTTTGTTTTACCGCCAAGCCAAGCAACTGTGATACCTAACGGATTAAACCAAGTTGTAAAATTAACACCATGTTGTTCAGACAAAATTTCAGTAGGAGCCATTAAAGCAACTTGAAAGCCCCCTGCAATCGCTGTTAACGCACTTATAGCCGCGACTAAGGTTTTGCCTGAACCTACATCGCCTTGCACTAAGCGCATCATTGGATATGTGTGTTGCATATCCCCTTTTATCTCAGCCACTACTCGGCTTTGTGCATTTGTGGGTGCAAAAGGAAGCTGCTCTAAAAATTGACTTTCTAATGTATTTACTGGATTTAATGCCACGGCTTTAACTTGTTGCCCTTGCTCTCGTACTTTTAATAAGCTGAGGTTTTGTGCAAGTAGCTCCTCAAATACAAGGCGTTGTTGTGCGGGGTGCATACCTTGCTCTAGTGCGGTTATATCAACATCATTTGGCGGGCGGTGCAGTAATAGTAAAGCATCGCTTAAAGCCATATTTGATGGCTGAAACTGCGTAGGAAGTAGTTCTTCTACCGAGTATTTGTTTAGTAAATCAATAGCCTGTTCGCTCAGGGCTCTAATTGAAAGTTGCTTTAAGCCTTCGGTTGTTGAATACACGGGCGTTAACGTTGTTACCGTGGGTTGCTCATTATGAGTATCGCTGATGCTATATTCAGGATGATTCATTTCAAGTCCCACACGCCCACGACGTACTTCACCAAAACAACGTATTATTTTACCTGCAATGAACGCATTTTTTTGTGCTGCGGTAAAATTAAAGAATCGAAGTGTGAGCCTACCTGTGCCATCATTTATTTGGCAAACCAGCATTCGCCTTTTGCCAAAGGTAACCTGGCTTGTTTCAATCGTTGCTTCCACACTTACATGGCTATGAAGCGATAACTCGTTTATTGCATATAAGCGAGTACGATCTTCATAGCGAAGAGGTAAGTGGAAGAGCATATCTTGTACGGTACTAATACCTAGCTTCAACAAGCGCTCGGCCATTTTTGGACCGACCCCTTTAAGTTCTGTTATTGGATATTGGCTTAAGCTAGGTTTAGACAAAGTAGGCTCAATTTTTATTATTTAGTGAGTTAAGTGTACTTATACAGTGTAGGTGCATCAAGTATGTTTTAAAGCTTGCCAAAATTGTTCACTGGCAACTATTTCACCATTTTCATCAAGTGCAGGGTATGGCAATTTCTTTTGTTTACATTGCCTTGCAATAATAGGATGGCAGCCTTCGAAATAAAGCGGGTGTTTAACTTCTGCGCTGAGCATATCTCTGTTATACAAACCAGCAAGCTCGCGCTGGCGCTGTGCTTCAAACAAAATTAGTGCGGCAGCAACCGAAACATTTAGTGATTGCACCATGCCTTGCATTGGAATAATAATATTCTGATCTGCGTACTCTAATGCTTTTTCAGATATTCCTGTTTTTTCTTGGCCAACAATAATAGCAGTTGGCTTGGTGTAATCTACTTCTCTAAAATCAACAGCGTCTTCAGATAGATGCGTTGCTAGTATTTGTATTTTTGGGTTACGTTCACGCATTGCAGTAACGGCATCATCAATATTTCTATGCAGATGAGTCTCTAGCCAATTTTTACTGCCACCCGAGGTATTGTTTGTTAGCCATTTTTGTTTTTCTGGCCATACAGCGTGTACGTGATGGCAACCTACTGCGTCAGCGCTACGCACGATTGCAGATAAATTATGATGTTTATGTACGTCTTCTAAGCACACTGTTAGGTCTGTTTGGCGGCGCGAAAGTACATCTTCAATTCTTTGATAGCGAGTTTGCTGCATGGTGATCCTCTTTTTTCGGCAATTATACGAGATTTTTACAGTTAAGGCATTACCGTACGGCTAATTGGGTTTTGCAGCGATATAAGCGTTTCTGTTGATTGGATTGCTTCAATGGCTTGGATTTTGTTGATTAACACATCTTGCAAGTGATCAATCGATTTCGCCATTACTTTAATAAAAATACTGTAGTTCCCCGTTGTGTAATAGGCTTCAACCACTTCCTCCAATGCTTCTAGCTTAATTAGTGTTTGCGGGTAGTCGCGTGCATTGTTTAAATTGATACCTATAAAGCAACATACATCATAGCCTAGCTGCTTAGTATTTATTGTTAATTGAGTGCCGGTGATGATCCCTGCTTGTTTCATTTTTTCTATACGAACATGAATTGTACCGGCACTTACATTAAATCTTTTTGCTAATTCGGCGTACGCAGTACGGGCATTTTCCATTAATGCATGAAGTATCTGTTTATCGAGATTATCGATTAAGTAATTTTCCACTATATTTTTCTCATAAAATTATCGAATATATTGTTTTTATACCACTTAATTAATGATTTTTACATGGTAAAGCTATTTTTGTTGTTGGATGTTGAGTTAATTCATTAAATTGTTACATTAACTTCATTAAAGGTGCTGGTTGGAGCGCTTTGTATCAATTAAGTAAGTAACAATAACTGGGAATGAGGCCAATTATTATGAATTCACATTATGTGCTGCAACAGCAGCAAATAAGTAAAGTTAAGCAATTTTTTTCACAACAACTAGAAATCCAACTTGGGCTCATTGAAGTTCAAGCACCAATTTTGGCTAAAGTTGGTGATGGCACACAAGATAATCTCAGTGGGCATGAAAATGCAGTTGCTGTAAAAGTTAAAGCTATTACTGATAGCGACTATGAAGTAGTGCACTCACTTGCAAAGTGGAAGCGTAAAACATTAGCCACTTATGGCTTTGGTGTTGGTGAAGGTATTTATACGCAAATGAAAGCGCTGCGCCCAGATGAAGATTCACTAAGTCCTATTCATTCTGTTTATGTTGATCAGTGGGATTGGGAAAAAGTAATTAACGAAACCACAGAGCGATCGCTGGCAACACTTAAGCAAACCGTTCAATCTATCTACAAAGGGATTAAAGAAACCGAAGCCTTTGTAAGTGAAGCTTATGGCTTTATGCTATTTTTACCGGCTAACATTAAGTTTGTACACAGTGAAGAGCTACGTAAAATGTATCCTGATTTTAGCGCTAAGCAGCGCGAAAAAGCTATTACACAAGAGTATGGGGCCGTGTTTTTAATTGGTATTGGTGGAGCATTAGGTGATGGAAAAATTCATGATGTAAGAGCCCCTGACTACGACGACTGGTCTACACAGACGTGCGATCAATATATGGGTTTAAATGGTGATATTTTAGTATGGAACCCCGTACTTGAAGATGCTTTTGAAATATCATCAATGGGTATACGTGTAAGCCCTGAGGTTTTAAAGGCGCAGTTAAGTATCACTGGAGATAAAGACCGCTTAGAATTTGATTGGCATAAAGCCTTATTACAAAGTAAATTTCCGCAAACTATTGGTGGTGGGATAGGGCAATCGCGTTTAGTCATGTTACTTTTGCAAAAGCAGCATATTGGTCAAGTACAAGTGGGAGTATGGCCGCAGCATACACATGCAGAGGTTAGCGGCTTACTATAGTAACCTGAACTCTAGCTAGAGAAAATAAATTTAAATATCCTGATGATTCAATGTGTTAGTAAACCTATTAACCAGAGTTAAGGTTATAGTAATAAAACCAAAGTGCTAAACGCACTTTGGTTATGACGTTTTAAACTCTATTTCTATTTTATTATTTTGCAGCCTAACGTTACAGGGTGGGTAATTACGCGTTGTTTTAAGTACTTTATCAAAAATATGAATTTCGACCCCTGAGTGCAAAATAGCATTTACGGCAAGGTTCGCATCACTGAGTAGATCGTGCAAGTCATGATCTAAAGTCGAAAGGCGTTTTTCTAATTGCTCTGCTTGTTGGCAATAGTGTAATTGGGTTGCCCCAATTTTTGCTATCAGCTGGTTTTTCTTTTCGGTATCTTTAACTTGGTCGGCTTTTTCAAGAGCATCTTGTAAGGTGTCTAACTGCTGATCTGTTTTTGCTAAATCTTTAAAGCAATTATCTGTGTCTGCTGTTATTTCGGCGCCTGAGGTTGCTAAATTAATGACCATTTTAGCGCCTGATTCATTACCAACCTCACCAGCTATAAGCGTTGTCGCATCCAATATTTCACCACCAAATATTTTGCCTTTAGGTAAGTCTGTTTGCCCAACTTGCAGTAAGCGTTTTGCTTTCATTATGCAATGGCTCGTTTGGCGCTCGATGAATATATTAGTCGCTTCGATATAACAATACTGAGAATGGGATACATGAATATCACCAGCGGATATGAGTTTACAGGATAGTGATTTATCTTCAGGTTTTTGATGGCCAATAATACCTTGTTTCACGGTTATATTACCGCCTGCCGTAAGCTCACCTGATTCGACCGTGCCAAAAATTGTAATATCGCCTTTGGCCGTTACTCTCATTCCTGGATCTATGTTACGCGTAACAATTACACTACCTTCAAAATCAATATGACCACTTTTTACATTCACATCAGCAATAGTAAAAATGTCATCAACGCGCATTCCATTATTAATTTCGACGGGCACGCCTGAAATAGTTGAGACTAATTCCATAGGATTAGATTTAGATATTTCAGTGCCTTCACCAGCAACTAATTGCTTGTTGTCGCCTGGTTTTGGGGCAAGTATTTCTCCGGTAACGGTAAAACCTTCTTTACCGGGTGTCGCTGGTTGTTGACGAATAAGCACGGTACCTGGCTCTACGCTTGCCAGCTTACCAAAATCGCGCATATCAACATTACCATCTTCTTTTAGCTTAGGGGTTTTTAGGCGATCTTTAAGGGTTTTTACTGTTGTAGTAAGTTTTGTCGCTAAGCCATCACTGGGTAAACGGCCTTTTGCTAAAACTCCTTTTACAACAGTGCCAGCAGGTGCCTTAAGTTGTTTTTGCAGTAACTGTTCTAAAAATACTTGTTTGTAACCGCGCACAATACCTGCTTTTACGAGCTGTTTTTTAGCCACGTCTAAGCTGAGTAGTTTGCCGCCTTGAGCCGTAGTCAGCTCTCCTACAGCAAGCATTTTATCATCATTGATAACCACCTCTAATGCGGCGTCGTGTTTGCTTGCAACAATTAAAATAGATTCGCTATTTTCGCTTTTAAAAAAGTTATTTATAGCATCAAGATCTATTTTACAATCACAAAAAGTTGATTTTTCGAGCGCTTCAATTACAAACGCAGCGCTTGGAGGCGCAGTGGCGTTTATATCGAGTAAAACGTTTCCATTATGATCAAGCTTAAACACGAGTTAATCCTTTTTTGCTGCTGAACCTGAACTCAGGTTACTTAAGTTAACCTGAACTCTGGTTAAGAGATTTACTAACATATTAAATTATAGTGATATTTAAATTTATTTTCTCTAGCCAGAGATTTTTAGTAAATTCAACGCAGTTAGCGCTGAAAATAGCTGCTTGAGATAGATTTATTATCCTGAGTTCAGGTTAAGTTATGTTTGTATTAATAACCTAATTATAGAGTGCTATTAATTTACTTTTGAGTCAAGAAATCAAGAAAAACAAAGTGATGTAGGAAGAGGCAAGAAGGTTTGAGCTATAGCGCAGGTCTATAGCTCAAAAATAATATTAGTTAGTTGAAGGAAGCTCCATAATGCCATCAATCTCAACTTGCACATTTTTTGGTAATGCACGTACTCCAATCGCAGCACGCGCTGGGTATGGCTTTTTAAAGTATTGGCTCATTACTTCGTTAACAATAGCAAAGTTTGATAAATCAGTAAGGTAAATATTCACCTTAACTAGGTCGTGTATCTGACCGCCAGCTTCTTCACATACAGCAGCAATATTTTTAAATACTTGATGTGTTTGTTCGCTAAAGTCTTCTGATATAACTTCCATGGTTTCTGGCACTAATGGGATCTGGCCAGATAAATAAACAGCGGTACCAACTTTAACTGCTTGGCTGTATGTGCCAATAGCTGCTGGTGCTTTGTCGGTAGAAATAAATGCTTTATTCATGAGTTTCCTATTTTACTTTTTACGATAGACTTTTTGAACATCAGGCATTACACGAATTTTACGCATAATGTTAGCAACATGGACACGGTTTTTAACGGTGACCCCTAAATCTATCACGTATAAATTACTTTCTTTTTCATCGGTGGCAATTTCGACAATATTGGCTTGGGTTGTAGCAACAACATTGGTTAATTTTGCTAATGCGCCTTGATGATTAATAATTTCAACCCTAAGCGCAGCAATGTATTCTTTTTCTGGGTTGTCGTCCCATTTTACAACAAGGTATTTAGATCGTTCATTTTCCCAACCACGAATGTTTTTACATTCTTGGCGATGAACAGTCAGGCCTTTACCTTGGCTTACATGCGCCGTTATAGCATCGCCTGGTACAGGGCGGCAACACTTAGAGTAATTAACTAACATGCCTTCAGTGCCGATAATAGTTGCTTTGGCTTGATTAGTAATATCGGTTAAATCATCATTTTCGTTTTGTAACAAGCGTTTAGCAATTAACATACTCATTAGATTACCAGAGCCTATTGCGACTAATAGTTCAAGTAATGTAGAAAGCTCATGCTCTTCAAGTACGCGTGCTATATTTTCATCAGCAATACTATCTAACTTATTTTCACCTAATGCTGAATCAAGTAAACGTCTACCCAATAACAGCGCTTCTTCATGATGCTGACTTTTAAGGTAGTTACGAACACCCAAACGTGCTTTACCGGTAACAATAAAGTTTAGCCAAGTTGCATTTGGATGCGCGCCAGAGCTTGTAATGACTTCTATTGTTTGGCCGGTATCCAGTGCTTTACTCAATGGATAAGGTTTACGATTTACTCTTGCCCCTACGCACGTATTACCAACGTCAGTGTGCACAGCATATGCAAAATCAACTGCGGTTGCGCCCATCGGTAATTCAACTATCCGACCATCTGGCGTAAATACGTAAATTTCTTCAGGGAATAGCTCAGTTTTCACGTTTTCAATAAATTCAAATGACGAACCAGCACTTTGCTGAAGCTCTAATAAGCTTTGCATCCATTGACGAGCACGTTGTTGTGACGTATTGCCCGCGCCATCACCCGATTTTTTATACATCCAGTGTGCGGCCACGCCTTTGTCTGCCATATGATCCATATCGTGAGTACGAATTTGGATCTCAACAGGTATGCCGTGTGGGCCAACTAAAGAAGTATGAAGCGACTGATAGCCATTGGTTTTAGGCACTGCAATATAGTCTTTAAAGCGCGTTTCAATCGGCTTATAAAGACTGTGAGCAACACCTAATACGCGATAGCACGTATCCATAGAATCAACCGCAATTCTAAACGCATAAATATCCATGACTTCGTTAAATAACAGCTCTTTATTGAGCATTTTTTTATAAATACTATAAAGGTGCTTTTCGCGGCCCGATACCGTCGCTTTTATGCCTGATTCTTCAAGGCGTGCTTCAATTTCGTTTTGAATATTTGAAATAACTTCTTTTCGATTACCACGTGCTTTTGCAACTTCAGATTTAAGTGCACGATGGCGCATAGGATATAGAGCTTGAAAACCTAAATCTTCAAGTTCATTTTTAATATCGTGAATACCTAAACGGTTTGCTATTGGCGCGTATATTTCTAGTGTTTCGCGTGCTATACGGCGGCGTTTATCGGGGCGAAGCGCGCCCAATGTACGCATATTGTGAGTTCTATCAGCAAGCTTGATTAAAATAACTCGTATGTCTTGAGTCATTGCCATAATCATTTTACGGTAGTTTTCAGCTTGGAATTCTTTTTTGTCTTTAAAGCTGAGCTTATCGAGCTTACTTACACCTTCAACCAATTCAGCAACCGTTTCACCAAAAATTTCAGCTAAATCTTGTTGGCTAAAATCGGTATCTTCAATTACATCATGCATTAACGCCGCCATGAGCGTTTCATGGTCAAGATGCATGCCGGCAAGAATTTGGGTTACTTCAACAGGATGAGTTATGTAGGGCTCGCCGCTTGAGCGAGTTTGTCCTTCATGGGCCTCTCGGGCTACCACGTAAGATTTTTGTACTAGCTCCACATCTGCGGCAGGCAAGTATTCAGAAATTTTCTTTTTTAGACCTTCAAAAAGATACATTTACACTCCAATGTTCTAGGGCCTGTTGACCTTTGTGGATTAAAATTTGTTCAATCTAGGGGCGATTTAATCGCGGCGCGAGGTTTTTAGCCTAGCGGGCTAAGTAAAAACCGAGCAACAAAGAGTAAATTGCCCCTAGGCAGAACCCTTCGGGCAGCGTATGTTTGGCATTTATGCTGCGTTATCGCCTATTTATGGGGAATAACCACACTACATAGGCTTTGCCTTGCCTAAATACCAAGCATGCTGCTGCAAATTTAACCTCGAAAGATAAACAGGCCCTAGTGAAGTAAATTAGGTAAGTTACGAATATACGATGAAAACAGAGGATTGCCAACGGCTATAGTAGAAATACTGCGCCGTTGGCTAAATCAGACCGGGAGGTCGATTATTGATTGCCACCAACAATGGCAGCAACAGCAGCTAGTTCTGCCGCTTCTTGGTGTTGTTGTTCTTCACGGTCAATTAAGTCCATTGAAGCACTATCAACTAAACCTAATTCAATTTCACGTAAAGCAACAACCGTTGGCTTATCGTTTTCAGGGTCTACTAGTGGCGTTTTACCACCAACAGCAATTTGGCGGGCACGACGAGCCGCAACTAAAATTAAGTCAAAACGATTACCAACTGCATCTACTGCATCTTCAACTGTTACGCGGGCCATCACAGCACTCCAAAATAATTTAAAAGCAAAGACGTAGTTTACTCCAAGCAGCCACTTTCGCCAATAGCCAGTGTTCAATTTTTATCAGTTTTACTTACCTAAGCCTAATTTGAATGGGCTTAAATTATTTAAGTAGACTATTTAGTAAAACTTGATGGCGATTTTTTTGTACTTTTAGTGTTAAGCGCTGTGCCATTACAATTATTTCTATATCAGCAAGTGCGCTCTCAAAGTCATCATTCACAATCACAAAATCATACTCGTTATAATGCGACGTTTCTGACTGAGCCTTTGCCATACGAGAGGCAATAACGTCAGCCGAATCTTGGCCACGATTATTTAAACGCTGCTCTAGCTCTTTTTTTGAAGGAGGCAGTATAAAAATGGTTTGTACGCTTGGCATAATTTTGCGCACTTGTTGCGCGCCTTGCCAGTCAATATCTAAAAACACATCAATACCCGCATTAAGTTGCGACTCAATCGCTTGCTTTGATGTGCCATAGTAATTATCAAATACTTGAGCCCATTCAAAAAAGTCATTTTTTTCAATCAGCGCTTTAAACTCATCTGCAGCTACAAAATGATAATGCACGCCATCTTCTTCACCAGGACGAGGCGAACGAGTCGTATGCGACACCGATACTTTCATATCAGCATGCTTTTTTAATAACGCATTAATTAAGCTTGATTTACCCGCACCAGAAGGCGCTGATAAAATAAATAGGTTTCCGCGAGTGTGTGCCATTTTAATCTCTATCTAAAAATAAATAGGCTTGGGTTATAAATAACGCAAGCCTTTATAATTGTATTGTACTTTATGCAAACTAATTTCCCCAAATTAGGGGATTTAGTTTGCTTCTGAATATTATTGGCTCGAAAACTCGTTAGTAAGCAATTATCTTGTCACCTAAAGATTTTAGTCGAACTGATGGTTCTATCAAATCTAAAACATTAGCTAACTCTTCATCATAGATAACATGACAAAATACTGATTTATTTTTATCTGTGTCAGTAGTATCAAAAATTACATCGAGTAAAAGAGATGAGTCAGGTAATGCAATACGTAATATTGCTAAATGAAGACTCATTGGTACTATATTTTCCTGAAGCTGGATCCTAATATTTGCAAGTAAATCTTTACGTCCATTTAATTGTCTCGTTAACTCATCTTTTAAATATTCTTTTAGCATTAAAAATCTGGAGCTGAAAGCAAAGGATTTTTTATCTAATTTTACTTTTTCTAAATAAGTATTTAACATGTCGCACAGTTGGTTCGTTAGGTTTATTCCATGCTCAAAGAATCTATCGGCTGAGATCATTAAGTCATCATGGACTGCAGCAATAACCGCCTTCGGGTAAATTGATGTAATATCTAAATTTGGTTCTTCCCCATTAGCTAGGTAATCAGGTGTTTCCATTCTCATAACGCAACGATTAAATTTATGACCACTTAGTTCGATCTCTTCCTCTTCTAGTTTAAATCTAACATTGGGACCAACATTATCATCGTGAATATATAAGTACTCAACTTGTTCATCTTGTAAATATACACTCCCTAACTCTACATTATCTTCAATAGTTGATTCGCGAAAGCCAACGGCACAGACGGCATGACCAACAGTTACGTCATCACCGTGAACGCCGCCTATCATTAAAGGGTATCCAGAACGAATATAGGCAGCACAAATATTTGCAAACCTTCGCTTACTAAAAAATTGATATGGTTGATCACCTTGTGTGACAGAAGGAGAAAATCCTAATTGTTTAATAGCATGCTGAATTTGTGGGTATGTCAGTGAGTAAGAGGGGTAAGTTCTGTGGCCTACCATAGAGTTAGAATGAGCAGCCTCTGTTATTATAGAAGTGGTTGGTATTGAGTGTCTTGCATCAAAAGCAGAGGAGTGCAGCATGCTCCATATTCCAATAGTAGCACATGCTGCGACCCCTGAATCTTGTTGCTGCCACGCTAAGCCTATAACAGAAAGTTCAAGTCCAGCTATTGTTGATACATATTTTCTAGAAGGCTTGGTAACTCGCGGAACATCAGGTGTTTTATCTGGGTACCATTTTAAAACAGTTCGTCCAAAAGGTGAGTTCGTGATTGGTCTTATAACTATAAAGCCTAGGTAACTGTTTTTGAAGGTACTCATTGCGTCTTCATCATCAGCAAGTGCTTTTAGAAAAAGCTCTCTATTTATTTCTTCAGATGAAAAGAAATGAACCCTTTTACATACATTTGGATAACCTTTTGCACTTTTGCAATAAACTGCCGAAACCTCACTTAGAAAATCCCTATCAAAGTAATTGTTTTCCACTAGTATATTATTCGCGCCTAAGTACTTTAAATATTTAAATAGATAATGTGACTGCGCTGATTCTAATGTAGATTTTGCTCGAATCAGTGGATTTTCTGCGGATTCAAATGCAGCAAAAAGTAGTTCGGAGGGCTTGTTCAAGTTTGGCTCTTATTATTTTTTGTTGTAAAAAAACCCTGTAGGATAATTACAGGGTCATTATCTAATTATATGAAAGTTGCTTACTTAGCCGAAGACTCGCGCGAGTGAGAGGTCTTCAGATGAAGAGTTTACACTGTATGTTTTTGCTCTATTGCTAGTTGTTTTCTTTACAAACGCGGAGCGTATTTTCTCTATATCGTCTTGACTTAATTTTGGAGGAGTATCAACACTTTCAATACCTGAACGATCAGAGTAAACACTTGTCCATAATGTCTTCTTTGTTTCGTTAGCCATTTTATAAACCTTAGTATATTAAAAATAATTGGATGGTTTAATATAAAAACTATAAACCAACTCTCTATATGTTTAGCATCGATTTGATATGTATGCAAACATATTGCTATAAAAATGAATCTGGGGATTAGAACATATTTTGTTCTAAAAGTTCAATTACAATCTTTGATTTTAGCAATAGCATTTAAATAATCAGTGATTATTCTATATTCTGGATCTGCTCACGCATTTGTTCAATTAGTACTTTTAGCTCTACGGCTGCAGTAGTAATATCGCTATTAATAGATTTAGATGCTAGCGTGTTAGCTTCACGATTAAATTCTTGCATCATAAAGTCTAAGCGGCGACCACATGCGCCACCTTTTTTAAGGATTTTTTTAGTTTCTTTAACGTGAGACTTTAAGCGATCTAATTCTTCAGCCACGTCTTGTTTTTGTGCAAGGTAAATAAGTTCTTGTTCAAGGCGCGATTCGTCAATGTTTGCTGTTAAGTCTTCTAATTTTTGAGCCAGTTTTTCACGCTGCCATTTAGCAATTTCTGGCATGTGCGTTTCTACAATTTCTACTTGCTCTAAAATCGCATCAAGACGGGTTGCTATCATTTCTTCAAGGTTTGCACCTTCATCACCACGCGCCGATTTAAAATCTTCTATAACTTGATCAAGACCAGCTATTAGTGCTGTATTAACGCTATCCATATCAAGCTCTTGTGCTTCCATAACACCAGGCCAACGCAATATATCAACAGGGTTAATATCGCCATTACTTTGTTGTTGAACCCATTTGGCACTATTTATTAGTTGCTCGGCAAGCGCTTGGTTAATTGATAGCTCGCCAACGTGGGCAGGGTTTGCAACAAATTTTAAAAAAACTTCAACTTTACCGCGTTGTAAGTGTTTGCGTAAACGCTCACGAATAACTGGCTCCATGCCACGAAATTGCTCTGGTGCGCGAATAAATGTTTCAAGGTAACGCTGGTTAACAGAACGAACTTCCCAAGTGCCAGTGCCCCAATCGCCTTTTATTTCGCGACGCGCATAAGCTGTCATACTGTGGATCATGGATGATTTCCTAAATTTATAAATACAATATTACGATGATTATATCGTAACACTGCTTAAGCTCTAGGGAAAATTTAAAGCACTGAATGTTTTACATACAGCTATTTATTTAAATCAGCATGGTATCTACACCCACATACACTTATAATGTCGCAAATTCTGAATTAAGGGGATCGTCAATGCGTCCAAGCGAAAGAACACCTAACCAAATTAGACCTGTTACATTTACACGTAATTATACTCTGCATGCTGAAGGTTCAGTACTTGTTGAGTTTGGTAACACCAAAGTACTTTGTACAGCTACAGTTGAATCGGGCGTTCCTCGTTTCATGAAAGGCCAAGGTAAGGGTTGGATCAACGCTGAATACGGTATGTTACCGCGAGCAACGCATACACGTAATGCTCGTGAAGCTGCACGTGGTAAGCAGGGCGGTCGTACTATGGAAATTCAACGCTTAATTGCACGTGCACTTCGTGCGGCTGTTGACTTAAAAGCACTTGGCGAAAACACAATTACTATTGATTGTGATGTTATTCAAGCTGACGGCGGTACACGTACTGCTTCTATAAGTGGTTCATGTGTTGCACTTGTTGACGCACTAACGCACATGCGTGCAAAAGGTATGATTAATTCAAACCCACTTAAACATATGATTGCAGCTATTTCAGTTGGTATTTACAAAGGCCAAGCAATTAGCGATTTAGAATACATTGAAGATTCAGCTGCTGAGACTGATATGAACGTAATTTTAACCGAAACAGGTAAAATTATTGAAATTCAAGGTACAGCCGAAGGCGAACCTTTCTCGTTTGATGAGTTAGATGAGTTACTTACTCTAGCTAAACATTCTATCCGCGAAATTATTGACGTACAAAAGCAAGCATTAGCATAAATAGGTAGGCCACTAGATATGAAAGATTATCAAAAAGAGTTTATAGAATTTGCTCTAGAGAAGCAGGTATTAAAATTTGGTGAGTTTACTTTAAAGTCAGGCCGTACAAGTCCGTACTTTTTTAATGCCGGTTTGTTTAATACAGGTCGTGACTTAGCGCGTTTAGGTCGTTTTTATGCATCGGCATTAGAAGATTCAGCAATAGAGTACGATGTATTATTTGGACCTGCCTATAAAGGTATCCCAATAGCGACAACAACAGCTGTTGCATTAGCTGATCACCATGATAAAGATGTACCGTACTGTTTTAATCGTAAAGAGAAAAAAGCACACGGTGAAGGTGGCACATTAGTAGGTTCAGAACTCAACGGCAAAATAATGCTGGTGGACGATGTAATAACTGCAGGTACTGCGATTCGTGAGTCAATGGAAATTATTGCACAAAATGGCGCAGATCTTAGTGGTGTATTAATAGCATTAGATCGCCAAGAAAAAGGTAAAGCCGAGTTATCAGCTATTCAAGAAGTTGAACGTGACTTTAATACCCAAGTGATCTCTATTGTAAAATTAGCTGATCTTATTAGTTACCTTGAAAACCAAGGAACGATGGACGAGCATTTAGCCTCAGTTAAAGCGTACCGTGATCAATACGGCGTAGTATAAATAAAAAAGCCTCGCAGTGCGGGGCTTTATTTTGACCTTCATTTATAGAGTTTATTAATGAAAGATGTATTAAAACCAAATGGCTTAGGCCTTAAGCGTGTTTTCAAAGCAAGTTATTGCTCCTACCTTGGCTTTAAAGCTGCATTTAAAGAAGAAGCAGCATTTAGACAAGAACTACTCCTAAGCCTTATATTATTCCCTATCTCATTTTGGCTTGCCTCATCACTATTACATTGGGCAGTTCTAGTAAGCTCATTGCTTATTATACTAATAGTTGAATTACTAAATTCTGCCATAGAGGCATTAACAGATCGGGTAAGTACAGAATTACATGTATTGTCAGGTAGAGCTAAAGATATGGGATCTGCAGCCGTAACACTTTCATTAACGATCGTGTTGATCATCTGGGGTATAAGCCTTTATATGAAGATCGCTTAACTCTATTTTTAATATAAGGTGAGTTAAAACGCGTTTAGTTGTTAATAATTTGCTAGTTATGTTCTGTTTTTAGCCTGTTTAGCTCAAATACTCAGCGAACAGCACATTATTTCAAGTTTTCTTCAAAAAAGGGTTGATCTGTTTTCGGATCTCCCTATAATGCGACCCCACTGAGACGGGATATGGCGACGCGCAGCGGACAACGCCTAGCGAGACCCAAACTACTCAGGGTGTTAAGTAAAACTTAGTGTTGATAAATATAACGTTTACCAAAATTAAGTGTTGACAAAAAAATAGGAAAGCGTAGTATGCGCAGCCCTAGCGAGATAAAGTTTAACTTTAATCGCAACGTTCTTTAACAATATAAAGCAATCATC